>JANMVQ010000055.1:0-18847 GCA_031392845.1 Chloroflexota bacterium | reverse complement strand
GGCCAGATGGAAGAGCGCAACTTGGCACGCATTATGACCCATTTCATCGACAAAACTTATGATGTATTGCTCAGCACCAATATTATTGAGAGCGGCGTGGATATTCCGAACGCCAACACAATCATCGTGGACAACGCTGATCACTTCGGCTTATCCGAGCTGTATCAGTTACGTGGACGCGTGGGCCGCAGCCCCATTCAGGCATACGCCTATTTCTTGCACAACCGCAAGGCCCGTATGACCGAAGATGCGCGCGAACGCTTGGAAACCCTACGTGAGGCGGCCGGCATCGGTGCGGGTTATGCCATCGCCATGCGCGATCTAGAGCTGCGAGGGGCGGGCGATATTCTTGGCCCCAAGCAGAGCGGCCAGATCGCCAACGTGGGCTTTGATCTCTACACCCGCTTGCTCTCACGCGAGGTGAATACCCTGCGCGCCATGCGCGATGGCACCGCGATCCCGATTGAAGAGGCCAAGGCTGTTGTCATCGATTTGCCACTATCGGTTGGTTTGCCACAAAACTATATTGGCGATGATCCACTGCGCGTACAACTGTATCGACGGGTGGCCAGCTTAGACGATGAGGCCAAAATTCAGGCATTCGAAGAAGAGTTAACCGACCGTTTCGGCAAACTGCCGCAACCAGCGTTGAACCTTACTTATCAAGTACGGCTCAAGCTCATCGCCGCCAAACTCAATGCGACATCTATCACCACGGATGGCAATCGCTTCACGATTCGCGCACCATCTATCGAACAAATGAACCGCGCCCGTCTCGAAAGACTCTTGGGCGAAGACTGCATCATCGGGCGCACCCAAGTCACCTACTCGCGTAGCGGCACGCCCGACCAGTGGAAGGCGCGACTAATTTCCATCGTTTCACGGCTTGCAGAGATGAGTGGATGAAGGGAAGCAAATAAGTAGTGAGGTGATCAGGTGATCAGGTAATTTCAACGCTCATTTCATCACCCCATCAACCCCTCATCTCATTACAATGACATTGGTCGAATTTTGAACATACAGACAATAGCGTATTCACAACACCCATGCCGGCTTGTTAGCCTAATGCACGAGGTGAATTGTGAAAACAACGCTCGACGCACTAGACTTCCCTGAATATGCACCGAATGGCGCTGCTTTACGCAGCAACTACGCATTGGTGCCAATGATGCACTGCAGATTGTGTCGGGCATGTTTGAACATGAGGCCGCACCAGAGTCACGACCCATTGTCATCAAGCTAGCCAACACTCCACGCACCGATGTAGTGAGTGATCCTGAGCACATCATCATTTATGTGGCTTTGCCTGAATCTGGCTTGTATGGCATGGACTACACACGCTTCGCATACCAGTTGTGCCACGAGCTAGGACATGTGTGGATGGGTGCGCGCCGCACGAATGGCCTGATCGAAATGCTGGCCGATGCAATCTCGCTCGAAGCGCTGGATCGCATGGCAGTGCTGTGGTCGGTAAAGTATGCAGACTTCCCCGCATGGGCCGATTTTGCACCCAACTACCGCACATATCGCCAGCGGGTCGAGGAAGCCAACATCGCCACTTTACCTTCACATATGCGCAACGCCACAGCGGACAGCGATTGGAAAACCGTGACCAATTACCTGCGCAAAGAATCCGCAGGGCTAGACAAATCTCCTTATGCCGATGGGGCTTATTCCTTGCGCACACTCGGTGCCATGGTATTGCGGTCACGCGATGTGGATTGGCCAGCCTTCGTCAACATTATAGCCGCGACTTCACCCTCACCTACGTGTGATGCAAACTACCGCGAGGATTTACCTGTCCGACTCGCTGCATTAGCCCCCTCCGCACGCCGCGGATTGGCACGCGCGGGTTGGTAACTCGCCGAATCCACTCCATAGGCCCAAAAGAGTAATCTTCGAGAGTTCTCAGATATTACCAATCGACAACAGTAACCAAACTCTGTATGATTATTTGCACTTAGCTATTAGACCTTATTTGAGATAAGACTTTTGCCATGAAAATCGCGAGATTTCGTGAAGACTTCGTGTGCCTTACTGCTATCTCCGATAAGGTCTATTCAACGCGCCATCCATCATTGCTCAAAATTGATTCTGGAGGACTCTTCACGGTGAACCATCAATCACACACGGTTTGGGCCCGCGCTGTCGTTTGTATCGCGCTGGTCTTGGTTTCGTTTTCCTGTTCACCGGTCACTGCAGCTCGCGCACGCTCGACTACAGCGCCTGCCGCTCCTTATACTGCCCCCACGGCTGACGCCGGGGCAGACCAATCAGTGAGTGTGAATACCACTGCTACCCTAGATGGCACTCTAAGTAGCGACTTCGACAATCAAACTCCACTCACTTATGGCTGGCTACAAACCGGCGGTCCAACAATCACCCTGAGCGATGCCACAGCCAGCATGCCCACCTTTAGTGCGCCGACTGCACCCGCGATCATTACATTCACGTTGACCGTCACGGATACTGCCAATGAGGTGAGCGTGCCAGATCAAGTGATCATCACGATCAACGATATCCCCATCAACGGAACGAGTGCTAACAACAGTTCGCCCACGCTTATCGGCCAAGCCACCCAGTTCATGGGATCGGTCACAGCGGGTAGCAATGTTCAATATTTATGGAATTTTGGCGATGGCAACTCGAGTGTGCTACAAAATCCGTCTCATGTCTACACCCAGCCTGGTGTGTATACGGCTGTCGTCACCGCCAGCAATAGCGCCGGGTTTGTCAGCGCCAACACCAATGTACAGGTTGTGAACCGTGCCCCCGCCGCGGCGATTGGGGCCAGTACCACGTTGACAGTTTACATTGATGAAGCTGGCAACCTAGACGCCAGTGGCAGCAGCGACCCAGACGAGCCACCGCCGTTTGCGTATGCCTACGTCCAAACTGGCGGGCCAGCGGTCACGCTGACAGATGGTTCCTATCAAGCCACTGGGTTTATTGCGCCAAGCGCACCCGCCACCTTAACTTTTTTGCTCACGATTAGCGATACCTATGGGCTCACTGGAACAACATCGATCAGCATCAATGTCATCAATCGACCCATCACTTGGATTGCAGCTGACAATAGCTCCCCCAATGCATTGGGGGTTAGCACGGTGTTCACCGCACTCTCTACCGGCAGCAATGTCACATTCACTTGGGATTTTGGCGATGGCAGCCCATTGGCGTTTGGTGATTTGCAAGCCCATATCTATGCCCAATATGGCACCTACAATGCCGTGGTAACCGCGACCAATACCCAAGGCTTCTTAACGTCCGGCACGATTGTAAAAATATTAAACCCACACCCGACCGCCAACGCTGGCACGAATCAATCGGTGCCAGTCAATAGCACTGTTACGCTCAATGGCAGCACTAGCAACGACCTGAATGGCGATGTGCCCCTCAGTTATTTTTGGACACAAATGGGTGGACCCGCCGTCAGCCTGACCAGCCAAACCACGGTCACGCCTTCGTTTTTGGCCCCAGCCATACCAGCGATTTTGACCTTTACATTACAAGTGACCGATTCGACTGGGCTGCCCGCATTAAGCAGCGACAGCGTAACAATTTTTGTAAGCGACGGCACAATTCTGGGGCTGAATATCTTGTCAGACGACCCGATCTATTTGGGAGCAGCTACTCACTTTACAGCAGCACTGGGCGCAGGTACCAACGTGACCTACGCTTGGACCTTTGGTGATGGCAGCACGAGCACGGACGCAACGCCACCCCACATCTACGCAAGTGTGGGCACTTACTTAGCGACGGTCACAGCGACCAACAGTTTGGGCAACGCCGTAGCCACACGCACCATCACGATCACCAATCCGGCACCCATTGCGAATGCCGGAGTCGATCAATGGGTCTCAGTTGGCAGCAGTCTCATTCTGAGTGGTGGCTTGAGCAGCGATCTAAACAACAACCTGCCACTGCAATTTGGATGGCGCCAGGTGGGCGGTACATCAATCGTGCTCATCAATGCCAATAGTGCCACTCCAGCGTTGGTAGCGCCTTCTTTCCCAGCGACGCTCACTTTTCAGCTGATTGTGACCGATAGCTTTGGCGCAGCCAGCTTGGCCGACACTGTGACGATTAAGATAGCCAATGTCGCTATTACGGGCTTAACGGCACAAGCCAATACACCCACTTTGCTAGGCAGCGTCACCGCGTTTGTAGCTAGCGTCGTCAAAGGCAGCAATGTTGCCTACAGTTGGTCATTCGGCGATGGCAGCACTGGCAGTGGGGTTGCCCCCACCCATAACTATGCCCAAATCGGTATCTATAAAGCTATTGTCACGGCCACCAACGATCTCGGATCGGTCATAGCTTTTGCAAATGTTGAAGTGAAGAATCTGGCTCCGACGGTACGGTTTAATGCCACTACGCTACAAGTCTATTCTGGCGAGCGATTTACGATGAATGGGAGCAGCAGTGTTGACCCGAACAACAACATCCCCTTGACATATCGGTGGCAGCAGGTCGGTGGCTTCCAAGTGATTCTCAGCAACCCCAATAGCGCCACGACCAGCGCCACTGCGCCACGTGTAGCCGCACGAACGGGATTGACCTTTACCCTGACAGTGATCGATTCAGTTGGGGCAGCCAGCGTGCCAGGTGTAGTTGTGGTCAATGTGTCACCATTGCGGTTGTATATGCCAATGGCGCGGCGGGGTTAAGCCCGCATACAATAACGAGACATGCAATCTCGCACCATGCTCAGAGCAGCCGTCGTAGTGGCTGTCGGTCTCGTCGTTAGTAATTTCACAGGTTTTTTGGCACGTATTCTGATCGCACGTGCGTTTGGCACTGGCGCGGAAAACGATGCTTTTCGAGCAGCATTTCGTATCCCCGATTTGCTGTACACCGTGTTGGCAGGTGGCGCACTGGCATCAGCGTTTATTCCAACGTTTACGACCTATTTGGCGACTGGCTATCCACAACGGGCCTGGGCGTTGGCACGGGCAGTCGCGCTGCGGGTGTTTCTGGTGTTGGGAGCAGTCGCGCTGGGGGTGATGGTGCTTGCGCCCTTCATCATGCGCACCGGCATCGTGCCAGGATTTGCAGCGGAGCAGGCTGACCTCACCGCAACCCTCATGCGCATCATGTTGATCTCAACGATCATTTTTAGCGTGAGCGGCTTGCTAATGGGCGTGTTGCAGTCGAATGGCACATTTTTAGCAGCGGCGTTTGCCCCATCCCTTTACAACGTGGGCATGATTATTGGCGCAACCGCGTTAAGTGGACTGGGCATTCGCGGTTTAGCCATTGGCGTGGTCATCGGCGCACTGCTGCATCTGCTGGTGCAATTGCCGGCGCTGCGGCGGGTGCTGAAGGAGACGACGACCGACGACGGACGACTGACAACCGATGAGACCGCAGTCGTCGGTAGTCCCACGTCAGTGGTCAATGCTGATGTCTCC
This sequence comes from Chloroflexota bacterium, assembly GCA_031392845.1. Classification (GTDB taxonomy): domain Bacteria; phylum Chloroflexota; class Anaerolineae; order J036; family Brachytrichaceae; genus JANMVQ01. Next base: position 13,433 of record JANMVQ010000055.1, on the reverse strand, counting down.
CAAATTCTGCGCATGATGGGCCCCCGTGTTCTGGGGCTGGGGGCGGTACAGGTCAACTTTATCGTCAACACCCGCATTGCATCGCAGATGCCGACTGGCGCAGTCTCGGCCCTCGACACGGCGTTTGCGATCATGATCTTGCCGCTGGCGGCGATTGCGCAATCGATTGGCACGGCGCTCTTCCCGCAGATCAGTAAACACGCTGCCCGTGGCGAGAAAGCCGAGTTTGCCCAAGCGGTAACCAAGGCACTCAACGTTACACTGGCGCTCAGCACGCCGGCAGCGTTGGGGTTAGCGCTATTGGGCGAGCCGCTGATTCGAATCTTGTTCGAGCGCGGCGCGTTCACCGCCCAATCCACCCACTATGTCGCAGTCGCGCTGGCGTGGTTTGCCCTAGGATTGATTGCGCACGCCGCGCTGGAACTGATCGCACGGGCGTTCTATGCGCTAAAAGACAGCACCCGCCCTGCCCTGCTCAGTGTATTGAGCATGGTGCTGAACGTCGGGCTCAGTTTCATTTTCACCCGCCTGTTTGACCAGTGGGGCTGGCTGGCGTTTGGTGGCTTGGCGCTGGCGATGTCGCTTTCCACCATCGTCGAGGTCATCGTGCTGTTTGTGCTACTCGAGCGGCGCTTCCCAGAGATTGCGCTGCGGCCTACCGGCATTGCATTGCTTAAGTCATTGGTGGCGACTGGGGTGATGGGCTTGGCCGTTTTGGGTTGGCAGCGGGTGGCGGGCATGGGTGATGGGGCCACGGTGGTGGCACTGGTCATTGCAGTGGGTGTTTATTTTGTAGCCGCTACACTGCTAAAGTTGGAGGCGATTCAAATATTGCGCGAGATTGTAATGCGACGACTGGGGCGTGGGCCAGCGACGCGTAGCAGCATTTAAATGCATCGTAAAATACGCCTATGCCTCAACTCAAGCTCTACTCATGGAATGTCAATGGCATTCGGGCGGCAGAAAAGAAAGGGTTTCTGGATTGGATGCAAGCGGCTAACGCCGATGTGGTCGCGGTGCAGGAGACCAAAGCGCGGCCAGAACAACTCTCGGACAAATTACTGAATTGCGATGGCTATAACGTTGCCTTTGCCAGCGCAGAAAAGGCCGGTTACAGCGGCGTGGCCACTTACTCGCGCCTGCCGACCAAGGCCGTGGTGGTTGGGTTGGGTGAAGCCGTGTTCGACACCGATGGCCGCGCCATCATCACCGAATACGATCCGTTCGTGCTGTTTAATATTTATTTTCCGAATGGCGGACGTGGCCCGGAATACGTACAGCATAAAATCGCCTTCTATCGGCACTTTCTAAAAATCGCTCAAGGCTATATGAAGAAAGGCCGCTCCGTCATCGTCACCGGAGATGTAAACACCAGCTTCGCCGAGATCGACATCGCCCGGCCCAAAGAGAACGCCAACAAGAGCGGTTTTATGCCGGTTGAACGCGAGGCGATGGGCGAATTCTTTGCCGCTGGCTTGATCGATACATTTCGGCATCTCCATCCCGACACGGTGAAATACACCTGGTGGGATCAAGTCAGCCGCGCCCGCGACAGAAACATCGGCTGGCGGCTCGATTACTTCTTTGTCTCACCCGACCTCAAAAACAAAATCGTCGATGCCCAAATTCATGATGATGTGCTAGGCTCGGATCACTGTCCAATCAGTCTCACTCTAACAATTTAGAAAGCAGAAGGCAGAATGACGAAAATAATTCTTGATTTCGTCATTCTGCCTTCTTCATTCTCAATTCAACACCATGAGCGACGAAATCCAAATTTTTGACGAACAACCGCTGGGTCGCCTCCCCAACCGCCCCCTCAGCGAGGCCCGGATCGCCGATTACCGCGTGCTGCCGTGGCCCGATGGCACCCGCGTGACGGTAGAAATGGGCATGACACCTTTTCGCGAATTCCCCGACTTTGATGTGCTGATCGTGAATCGCGAGAACGAGGTGATCAAGCAAAGCAGCATGGTCGCCAGTATGGAGCGCCGCCCTGCTCCCACCCTTTGGCTGCCGACGCTAGATAAAGGCACGCCCTTGCTTGCCGTCATGCAAATCCTCGGCAACGGCCAATTGTTGCAGACTGTAGAGGTGCCTTTCATTGTGGGCGGACCAATCATTAAACAAGAAGTCGGAAATTAAAAGGCAAAATTAAAAAGGCGCGCGCTGGCGATGTCATCTTTTTTGAATTCTGCCTTTTGAATTTTTCATTTTTCCTAATTCTCACTTCTCAATTTCATGACAAAATCCTGGCTGGAACTTTCCCTCGAAACCACCCCCGAATTGGCCGAAGCCATCTGCGATGCAATCTATCCGCATGTCGAAGGCGGTGTGGCGCTCGAACAGCTCAACGACAACCAACACTCGGCAGATCGCTGGGAGGATGAAGTCTCCACTGGTCCGGTCATTGTGCGGGCCTATCTACCCAAAGATGAAACCCTGGAAGAACGCCGTCTTAAAGTCGAACAGGCGCTGGCCTATCTTGGCATGATCCAGCCGATCCCGAAGCCCACTTATAAAGATGTGCAGCAAAGTGATTGGGCACATTCGTGGAAAGTGAATTTCAAACCGCTCCGCATCGGCAAACGCGTGCTGATCCGGCCCTCATGGATCGACCGCAGCGAAGTCGAGTTTCGCCCAGATGACATCGAACTCGCGCTCGACCCGGGCATGGCCTTTGGCACTGGCCTACACCCCACGACCCAATTGTGCGCGGCCGCACTCGAAGATATTGTGAAGCCCGGCAGCAGTATGTTAGATGTGGGCAGTGGCACCGCCATCTTGTCGATCCTCGCGATCAAGCTCGGCGCAGCCTCAGTGCTGGGCGTGGATATCGAGCAAGAATCCGTCGACGCCGGCCGCGAGAATGCACAAATCAATGGGGTAGCCCACAAAATCCAAATCGAGCTTGGTTCATTTGACAGCGCCCCGGGCGTTTACGACCTTGTTGTCGCGAATATTTTGGCAGGCGTGATCGTCAAAATGCTCGGCTCCGGGCTAGCAACGCGTGGTCGACGCTTTATCTTCTCCGGCATCCTAGATACTCAGTGCGCCGACGTGGAAAAAGCACTCGACCAGGCCGGGTTGCGCCTGGTCGCCAAAAAGCAGATGCTAGACTGGATGTGTCTGGTCTGCGAACAAAACCCGTAAAAATACGCACGATGCGTATCGCGTGTTTAGACCATCGGTGAAAAATCGCGCTGGTTCTTCAAGCGGTATGAGATGCGGCCGCGGGTCAGATCGTACGGGGATAGTTCGACCTTGACGCGGTCGCCCAACAAAATGCGAATATAAAATTTGCGCATCTTGCCTGAGAGCGTTGCCAGAACCTCGTGCCCATTTTCTAAACGGACCTTAAACATCGTGCCAGGCAGGGCTTCCACCACTTCACCTTCAATTTCAATTACATCTTCTTTTGGTTTGTATTCTTTTGGTTCTCTTCGCATATCCTTCCTTTAAGTAGTTTTTCTGAAAATAACTGCCATAATTATAGGCCCGTTGCAGCCTCATCGTCAATCATTTTGTCAAAACAGGAAGATTAATGCGAAAACGGACTGGATTTTGCACGCGCTGTTGCAGCAATGTCAGCCCACTTTGTATATCAGCGACCGAAAAAGCGCAGTGGCCATAGCCTGTGACCGGAATATTGTCGTGGCGCGGCGTCATTCCTCGCGCCACCACCCGCTCTCGAAAAATATCCTCATGCCGATAAGGCACGATCTCATCACCCGTCGTGTGCAAGGTCACCAGTGGCACCCGTGGCCGCCCCAAGGGTTTGTAGAAAGCTTCCATCTCTGTCAGTGCCGCCGCATCTGCCGCGAATCGTTGCACGCCCGCATTAAGGGCGGTGTCGTTGAGTGAGCCAGAGTAAACACGGGTCATGTTGTCATACGGTTGACCCTTGAGCTTGCTAATACCATCCATCGTCCCATACACGTTATACCAAAGCAAATCGCGCACCGCCTGGGTGATGACAGCAGTGGCAGTGATCGGCGCAGGAATGCCAGTCACACTCACTAACTGGGTCAAACTAATGGCGTTGGCTGGATTGCTCAACTGCGGGGCAATCGTGTTCGTAAACACGGTGTCAAAATTGTCAATCAGTGTGGTGGGAATGCTGATTGGCGTTCCGGGTAACAGACTCGGGAAGAAATAATCGAACGCGGTTCGAAAATCGCCAAAATGATTGGCCTGCACCGTGAAACTCCCAAGCTGACCGCATGCCGCCAGCGCACCGCTAAAAACATCGGATTGCTCTAATGCCAGCACAGACACCAAGCCCCCCTCCGAGAAGCCCATCAGATAGACATGCTTCACCCCGGCATGTTTGCTCTTGAAGATGCTGACTAGATCGATGACATCGGCCACCCCTTCCTTCACCGCCAGTCCATTGGCACTATAACTGGTGACGGCAAAGGCATAGCCCAACGAAGTCACCGCCGCCGGAACGGATGTGCCATTCAGGTTCAACTGACCTTCAGGAATGCCAACTGGCAGGGTTGGGCTGACATAGCCATGTGCGAACAAGATCAAATCGCCATTCCAAAATAAATCGGGCATACAAATGCGGTAGATGGCACCGCTGGTCTGAGTACCATCCGCTTCGCACGCATATGGCGCGCGCGTTGCCGCGGTTACTGGGTTGGGCAACCCGATCAAAAGCAACGCACTTATCAGGATTCCACGTAACCAACTGTAGTTTGAGCGCATATCTGAGCAATCCTCCACCGGCATTATCGCCCACTCGTAATGAGCGTCATCTCCACGAAACGATCTTCCATCTGTCTCACCGGGTCATCGATTTCGCGCCGATCGTCGGGAGGCAAGGTGCCTTCAACCACCAGGCGACCGTTCGCAATCTTTTGGGTCGCCAAATAATCGGCGATGGCTTTCGCTCGCCCAACTGCCATCTCCATGATTTTGTTCTCGGTATAGCTGCCTTTTGGCCCCGGCCAAGCCGACGAGCCCAGAATGCGTAAGGCCGTGTTTGGGCGCTGTTGTAGAAGGGGAACCACACACAGATCGATCACCTTGCGCGATTCCTCAGTCAACACGGCGCTATTGGGTAAAAATGTAAACCGGCGGCATGGCAGCACGGCCAATGATTCAGTCCCATCACTGGCAACCAGTGTTTGTGAGACCACAGCTGGGATTGCCGCAGACTGGGTTGTTGCAGTCACATTGGTGGTAGAAGTAGCAGCGGGATTGGAATTGGCGATGCCTTGGGGTTTGGATATATTGGCAGCAGACAATGAAAAGCTATTGTTCACCGGCTGCGCCGTCGTGCGTCCATTGCCCGCCCCAAAAACTGAATTCACAAAACGCCCATCAATCGCGTTCTGCACTGGATCGGTCGGCACTTTACGCGCCAGCGACCACACCCGGCGCGAGGCATTCATTAGATTAATGATTGACTCCGGGTTGTTCATGACATATAGGTTATCTTCGAGATCGGCTTGCGCAATTTTCTTCAGCCCAGCACGGAAATCCGCGGCCGCGCTTTCTGCCGAAATCCCCGACCAATCCGGGTGGCCCCACGCCGCAATCTGCCGCGCCGCCACATCAAACTGCTCGAACTGTAGTTTGAGCGCCTCAAACCAGGCATCATGAAAAGCCTGTACAACGTTTGGCTTCTCTTCAATCGATTTGCGCGAAGTGATTATGGCATCTACGATAATGCGCAGCTGATCCGAGGTGACCAGTGGCGTACCGCCGCCTTTGCCCGCTTCTGCAAGTTGCGGATCCCAAGCCGAGACCGCATCAGCTCGGCCGTCATTAAATGCCTTCACCGCATCATCGGGCGTCTCAAACGGCAGCAAAATAGCATCGGCGGCTGGGTCTAGCTGCGCCACTGACAATGCATAGCGTGCGAAAAATTCCGACGAAGAACCCGCCACGTAGGCAATGCGTTTGCCTTTCAAATCATAAATCGTGCTCAGCTTACGTGCCCAGATGCCATCGCCGCCGGCACTCTCATCCACAATCGCGGTGATCACACCATTATTCGTCGAAGCCACCCCATCCACCGTATTCGGATTGCAATCCCACTTGCCGGTCTTCAAGGCAGTGTCGACGTCTTGCTGCGAAAACGCATATTCCCGATCATTGAATTGCAAGGGCACTATGCCCAAATGAAAGCCATGCTGCACATCCAACCGAGCCACCTGAATCTGCAACAGGGTGATATAGGAGGCAAATGAATCAGTGCCACAAACATAAATCGGGCGTTTATCGTTTGGATCAAAGTCCGGCGCAAACAATGGATTGGGCATTTCCGCCAACGCATTGGGAGCCGCGTGCGCGGCGAAATCGGGGATGGCCGTCGCTGCAACTGCTGCAGCTAATGGCGTTAGGTCAGACGCCGCGGGTATCACTGTAACCTGCGGGTCCGTCTTGATGGCGGTCGTTATTGGGGCGTTGATTGTGGCAGGCAATTGAAGCTTGACTGCAAAGTTCCCCGACGCAAGCTGCGTATTGACTTTGACATTCGGGGGCTGGCTGTGCGTTGTCAACGCCGGAAAGAGCCGATAACGCACGGCCCATCCTGCACCTAGTGCACCGGCCAACAAAATTAACGCGAAAATACCGCGCCAGGTGAGTTGCTTATTTGATTGTGCAAGCTCAGCCTTGGAAGGGGTGGATTCCATACTGATCTTCTCCTTTGAACTTAAATGTGCTGCGACTAGACAATGATGATGTGTTGATGATCGGTTGATGATGGGTTTATGTACGTGAATCTGATAAGCACCAAGATGCTATGTGCACTACTCTTCCAAATAGCTCTTGGCTTTCCTCTAGGTGTCAATCGACAATAAGCAATTCCTCCGGAAAACTAAACCGGGGAAGAGTTTGTGCCCCTCCCCAGATATGTAATTACAACAATCAATTATATATTAACACAAAATACCGCAATCATCGCCCTCCGCTAAGCAAGGACATCTCGACATAGCGATCTTCGGCCTGCAACACCCCATCGGTGATTTCGCGGTGGCTGGCCGGCGGTAGCGTGCCTTCTACCCCAAAGCGTGAACGACCTATCCCTTTGCCGATCAGATAATCTGCCACGGCTTTGGCACGCGCCGTAGCAATTTCCAAAATCTGCGCTTCGGTATAGGTGCCTTTCGGACCGGGCCAAGCCGCTGAACCCTTGACCCGTAGGAGCGATCCAGGGCGCTGTTGCATAGCCGGCAACACGCATATATCTAGCACCCGCTGTGATTCTGATGTGAGCACGGCGCTATCCGGCAGAAAACTGAACTTGCGACAGGGCAGCACCGCCAGCGTAGTGAGTGACTCTGTTGAGGTAGGCGATCGGGACGAACCTGTACTCTCTGCTGAAGTAGACAGTATCGTTGAGGTAGACACTTCGGTAGCCTGTACTGCACTCGTACTCAAAGGCAGCGTGACCGCCGCTGAACCCGCAACCAACGAAAATGTATTGTTGACCGGGCGGCCACTGGTCTGCGCATTCGGCTGGACAGCGGCCTGCTTGACAAAACGCCCGTCAATCGCATCCTGCGCCGGATCATTCGGCACCTTGCGTGATTGCGACCAAATCTGGCGCGATGTGGCCATGAGGTTTAGTATCGGCTCAGGATTACTCATCAATGCCACGTTATGCTCAAGGCTGGCTTGCGCAATCAGGTGTAGCGCAGCATCAAAATCGCGTGCAGCGCTGTCTTTTGTGATGCCTATCCAATCTGGATCGCCCCAGGCGGCAATTTGTTGCGAAGCATCCTCAAAATGCTCAAACTGGAATTTGAGCGCCTCGAACCAGGCGTCATGAAAAGCCTGCACCACCTTAGGGCGTTCGGCAATCGCTTTGCGTGAGGTAATGATCGCATCGACGATGACACGTAGTTGATCGGAAGTCACCAGCGGTTTGCCACCACCCTTGCCCGCCTGGGAGAGCTGTGGTTCCCAAGCCGAGACGGCATCCGCCTTGCGATCGTTAAAGGCCTGCACCGCTGCGTCAGGTGTGTCAAACGGCACCAGAATCGCATCGGCGGCTGGGTTCAGTTGGGCCACTGACAGGGCGTAGCGGGCAAAAAACTCCGAGGAAGAATCCGCCACATAGGCGATCCGTTTGCCCTTAAGATCGTAGATCGTGTTAAGTTCGCGCGCCCAAATACCGTCTCCGCCAGCGCTTTCATCGACGATGGCGGTGACGATACCAATGCCAGTGGAGGCAACCCCATCGACCGTATTGGGATTGCAATCCCAAGCGCCTGTCTTAAGCGCAGTATTGATCTGTTGCTGAGAAAGTGCATATTCTTTGTCGTTTAGCTGCAATGGCACAATACCCAGATGAAAGCCATGTTTTGTGTCGAGGCCAGCTACTTGAATCTGCAACAGCGTAAGGTAGGACGCAAACGAATCTGTACCACAGATAAACACGGGTCTACCATCGTTTGGATCGTAGTTTGGTCCAAACAAGGGGTTAGGCGCACCTGCTAGTGCATTTGGGGCGGGCTTGGCCACAAAGGCAATTTCTGGCAGCGATGTGTTGCCATTGCTGGTTGCGGTGACGGATGGGGTAGCCGACACCGGTAACACTTCTGGGCTGACTGGCAGGTTAACAGCCACTGCCGCTGCGTCAGGCGATGTTGTGGCCGCCACAGTAGCCTCCAGTATCGGGGATGCGGTCGGACGCACCAATGTTGGAACAGCCATTTGTTGCTGAACCAGTACGGGTTTGGGCGCGGCGACTTTGTTCAGCACAGTCCCGCCCAAAAAGCTGCGAACGTAATAGATCCCTATGATCAATGCGGACAAGCCGATGATCAAAAATAACCCCGACACGATATTGGCTAATGCCCGTTTACGGGCCACAGCAACAGACGAACGTTTTATGTTCCGGACAGGCTCAAGCGCTCTTTCTAAATTGGGGGGGGGTTCAGTTTGTGTCTTCATAGTGCTCTGGCGATATATTCCTGCGGTTCGTTGTGTTACTGCCCAGCCACTAGCGTCATTTCTACATAGCGGTCAATGGCCTGTTGCGCGACATCAAGCGTTTCGCGACGCTCATCGGGTGGCAAAACACCTTCAATCATCAATCGCTTCATGTCTATTCTCTGCAAAACCAGATAATCTGCAATCGCCTGCGCCCGGGCTTTGGCGATGCCCAAAATATCTGCTTCGACAAAGGTGCCTTTCGGCCCAGGCCAAGCCGCTGAACCACGAATTAGCAACGATACTCCTACGCGTTGCTGCATGGCCGGCACCACACACAAATCCAGCACCCGGCGTGACTCTGGAGTTAGCTCAGTGCTATCCGGCAAAAATGAGAACTTTCGGCAGGGTAACACGGCCAATGTTTCACTAGTCAGATTGGCTTGACCGACTTTAGCCGTGTTTGAAACATCTGCTAGCGAGAAAGTCGCGTTAACTGGCTTGCCTGTGACCTGCAGATCTGCGCGAGCCATGGCATGCTCCACAAAACGTCCATCGATCAGGGTTTCCACTTTATCTGCGGGCAATGCCACTCCGGCTGCAGCCCATACGCGCCGAGCCGTGTTCATGTGATTCAAAATGGGCGATAGATTTTTCATGACATACGCGTTATCCGCTAGACCTGCCTGCGCGATCTGCTTCATCTGGGTACGCAGATCTTCGGCTGGATTTTCTATGGAGATCCCGGACCAGTTATTGCTGCCCCAAGCAGCAATTTCTGCCGCACCGATGTCAAAATAATCCGTCTGCACCTTAATCGCCGCAAACCAAGCATTGTGAAAAGCCTGCACTGTATCCGGTTTGGTCTCAATGGATCGGCGCGAGGTGACTAGGGCATCCACAATCACTCGCAACTGATCGGTGCTCACCAACGGGCTGCCCCCACCCTTTCCCGCATCAGCCAGAGTGGGCTCCCAGCCCGAGACTGCGTCAGCCCGTCCCTCATTAAAGGAAGCAATGGCGTCTTCCATTGTGTCAAACGGCAACAACGTGACATCATTGGCCGGGTCGAGTTGCGCGATCAACAACGTGTAGCGCACGAAAAACTCAGACGAGGTATCGCGCACGTAGGCGATCCGCTTACCACGCAGATCATAGATCGAGGTGACGCGCCGAGCCCACATCCCATCGCCCCCGGCGCTCTCGTCGACGATGGCGGTGATGACCCCATAGCCAGTGCGCGCCACACTATCGACCGTATTCAGCTCGCAGTCCCATTTGCCTGTGCTCAAATTCTGGTCGGCTAACGCCTGCGACACCCCATAACCCTGATCGTTGAGCGAGTACGGCACTATCCCTAGGTGAAAGCCATTAGCGACATCGCCGCCCATGACTTGAATCTGCACCAATGTCAGATACGACGCAAACGCATCTGCCCCACAGATATAGATTGGCTTGCCGTCGTTAGGATTGTAATTGGCTGAAAAAAATGGATTGGGTTCACCTTTCGGCGCCTCCGCAAGCGTGCTAGCCTTGAACAGGCCATCTGGCAAAGCGGGGGCTGTGGGTGCAACAATGGGTGCTTCGATCTTGACTGCAGTGGGGGTGAAAGTCGCACTAGGCAACAACTTACCTGTGGCAATCTGATGCGGGTTATCTGCGCGCAATTCTGATGCAGGTGCCTTGCCCTCCTCCCGCGCGGCCAATTGTGAGCGTAATAACGAAAGAATAACGACAATGCTGATCAGAATCAGCAGGGCAGCGATGCCCCGAATAACGGACGCAGCCTGCGATGGTGTGGCGCGCTTCTCAACGGTGGCGGCGACAGGCACAAGATCAGAAACCTGTGGCTCAAGTGATTTTGATTTGGGTGACTTCAAAGACATACTTAGTAGTGTTCTCCTTTGATGAGTGCCATGTACTAAGTCGTATCATTTCATCCCCTATATCGCAATCCATCTATGTGCCTAGATGAACCGCCCACCTTCCAATCTTACTGGGCAGTCAATATAGTCATCTCGACATAACGATCTAAGTTTTGACTATTGATGTCATCAATCTCACGTCGTTCTGCGGGCGGAATAACAGCGTCCACTACAAAACGGCTGACCGGCACTTGCTGGGAGGCCAAATAATCGGCTACCGCTTGGGCACGCGCATGTGCCAATTCACGGATCTGCGCTTCCGTGTAGGTGCCCTTGGGACCTGGCCAAGCGGCTGAGCCAACCACGCGCAGACTTATGTTGCCCTGCTGACGCAAGGTTGGTAACACACACGAATCTAACATCGATCGTGATTCCAATGTCAAAATGGCGCTATCGGGCAAAAAGCTAAACCGTTTGCAAGGCAGCACCACGACATTCGTGAGCACCCCACCCGCCAACACAGGTGTGGCATTGGACGCTGGCGCGGCCGTAGGCAATGTCACCAAACTAGGCACGAGTGTGGGCATGGCCAAAGCAAATGTCGGGTTGAGCGGCGCTGTCACTGAACGCAATTGTGTGGTCTGCGCAGTGCGTAGTACAAAACGAGTATCGATTAGCGTTTCCGGCGAACCCAATGGCAATGAGACTCCTGCTACTTGCCAAACTCCTTGCGCTGTCCGTAGTTGGCTCAGCAACGCTGCTGGGCGCGACATCACTTGGGTGTTGGCCATTAGGTTGGCCTGAGCTGTGCGGCGCAACATAGTGCGCATATCCGCCAAGGCCCGCTCGGCCCGAATGCCAGTCCAGTCAGAACGACCCCAGCTGGCGATCTTCTGAGCCGCATCCCACGGCGCATCCAATTGCACCCGCAGTGTGTCGAACCAAGCATTGTGAAATGCCTGAACCAACGCTGGATGGGTATCGATGGCATGCCGAGACACAGCCACGACATCAAATATGCTGGGCAACTGCTCGGTGGTAATAACCGGCTTACCCCCATTGGCCACCACCGCATCCAAACTAGGCAGCCAACCAGCGACTGCATCGGCGCTGCCATCCACAAAAAACCCGGTGGCTTGACCGATCGTTTCGGCGGGCAGCAAGGTCAATTCCGCAGGGTCAATCTGATATTGCTGCAACACCGCGTGCAGAAAATATTCTGCGGAAGATTGGCGCACAAACGCCACGCGCTTGCCGCGCAGTTGCTCTAACGAAGCGATATCGCGGGCCCAAATGCCGTGGGCCCCGGCGCTGGCATCAGCCAAAATCGTCACCACCGCATGGCCAGATTGGGCCACCCGATCGACGCTGCTTGTTTCGCAGTCCCATGTGCCTGCCCGCAAAGCGTCCTCGGCAGCGGCGCGGCTGGCAAGCCCGGTGTTGCTACGCAAATCGTAGGGAATCAGGCCCAGATGAAAACCGTAGGCCACATCTTTGCCAGCAGCTTGCATCTGCACCAACAGCAAAAAGGCTGCGGTGTTATCGCCCCCGCAGATAAACGTGGGTAGGCCATCGTTCGCTACATAATTGTTGCCCCACACAGGTTGGGCAGAGGGTCGATCGGAATTGGTAGCGCTATCCGAGGCCACGACCGTTTCGGGGACACTGGGTGGTGTGGCGGTTGGCGGCATTGGCAAAGCCACTTGGACGCCATCGGGTGCAACTATCGTCGCTGGCAGTGACAAGATTGCTGACGCGATTGGGGCATCCGCCACATTCGCAGTCGCGGCAATCGGCGTCGCTCGCTGGATATTGGCAAATACGTTCCGCAGAACAAGCCCGCCCCCCAGCACAGTAGCCAGCAAGATGATCAGGCCAAGATTGCTGCGGGGTGAGAGTTGTGTGCGCGGTGGCACAACAGTGAGCGCGCGAATGGGCTGTTCGACTTCAATGTAGTCAACATCGTTACCTGCCACATAGCTGTTATAAGCCTGCGATTCACCCCACGTTTCGTGCGGCGCTGGTTTTTGATTTTCCATGCGACGATTTCCCCCGTATCATCATTATTAAGCAGTAATGAGCGTTATGTATTGCTATTAATAACTATTAAGTTGTGCGAACAAAAAGAGCGGTAGCAGTAGTTTGAGCCTTCTGTCCGAGCGAGGATATTATAACCTTGATGAAAACCGTAGAGACGCGCATACCGCGCATACCGCGCAAGACGCGCATACCGCGCGTCTCTACGGTGCCCTTATTCCTTATTTCTGATACTTGATGTCCACCTGCGCTTTGTTACGCGAGGACTCCAAAATTGCATCGCAAATCACGGCATTGCGATAGCCATCCTCAAAGTCTGCACCGTAAGGGGCGACCGACTTCTTGTTGACAATGGCGTCAAGGAAGTGATGCAGTTCGTGCACGAAAGTGTGCTCCCAGCCGATGATATGCCCCTGCGGCCACCAGTTGCTCCAGTAAGGATGATACGACTCAGAGACCAACACATTGGTGAAACCCTGTGTTTCTTTGGGCTGGTCTTTCATGAACACTTCCAGATTGTTCATGTTCTCCAGATTAAATCGAATACTGCCATTCTCGGCATTGATCTCGAACGTATTAAAGTTTTTGCGACCTGGGCAAAAGCGCGAGGCTTCGAGTGTGCCCATTGCACCGTTC
>JANMVQ010000023.1:0-16368 GCA_031392845.1 Chloroflexota bacterium | reverse complement strand
CCCAGCAAGGCTTGGGTCTGGGTGGTCCAGTTTTGGCCGGTCAGCTCTTCAATGCCCGTCAGATCACGCAGAAGATGTGCATTGCAAAAACCATGTGTGCAATCCGTCCATTGCAGATGGGTGCAGATCTGAAATAGTGAGGCGAAATTGACATAAGGCAGTCAGCCAACCAAAGTTGGAGGTGTTAGAACTTCAACCAGGAGGATGACTGCCTAAATGCAAGCGTATCAAACAGTCGAAGAAATGACCAACGGGGGCTTCGAAAAGCTGAGACAGTTTTTGAGAAAGCAACGCCAGAGATGGATAGCGGGTGAGCCAATAGAGTTAGAAGGATATGAACGGGAATTGCATAGCCAGATGCAGGCGATGGAGCGGGAGTTGGTGGCAGCGGAACTAAGCAACTACGATATCGACGCGGAACGAATCATGGTGGATGGGGTGGAATGTCGTCAGGTAGGCGAAACAAGCGAACGATATATGACGGCGGCCGGGGAGGTGCAGGTCAAGCGGCATATGTATCGACCAGCCGGACGAAACAGTCGGCATGTCAGTGCGCTGGAGCTGAGGGCCGGGGTCATAGAAGGGTTCTACACACCACTGGCAGCCAGACAAAGCGCGTATGTGGTGGCACAGATGCCAGCCAATAGCGGTGCAGCCTTGTTTGGCGAGCTGGGCAATATGGCTCCATCCGTCGGAAGCCTAAATCGATTGCCCAAGAAATTATCGGAACGCTGGGAAGCCCGTCGGGTTGAATGGGAGCATCAGATACGCGAGGTTGAACCCGTCCCGTCAGAGGCTGTGACAATGGCCATCTCACTCGATGGGGTGATGGCACCGATGCGTCCAGAAGTGACTGATGTGCCATCCCCGCCCATCGAAACGCCCAAGCAGCCGACTGGACCCAAGGGTTATCAGGAAGTCGGCTGCGGCACCGTCAGTTTGTATAACGCTGAGGGTGAGCGCCTACAAACTATCCGTTACGCCCGTGCGCCAGAAGCTGGCAAAGCCACACTCGGGCAACAATTACAAACCGAAGCCAGATCTATCTTCGCCATACGACCTCGGCTGCGGCTAGTCAAGTTGGCCGATGGCGCTAAAACCAATTGGCGCTATCTGTCCGAACTCGACGTGGGAATCCCTGACGATCAACTCGAGATTTATGAAATCCTTGACTACTATCACGCCTGCGATCATCTCAAAACTGCACTGGATACCGTTTGGGGTGAGTATTCGCCCAAAGGCAAAGCCGAATTTGAACGTCTCAAAATACTGCTCAAAGAAGACGATGACGGGGTCACGATTGTGATCAATCATTTGAGCTATCGTTTGCGCACTGCATCTGTCAAGTCTCACCAAAAAATATTGTCCAGAGAACTCACCTACTTTCGCAATCAGCGCCAGCGTATGCGTTACAGCGAATATGTCCGTCTTAATTTACCCATCGCCAGTGGTGTCATTGAAGCCAGTTGCAAAACTTTAGTCACCCAGCGTTTGAAGCTGTCTGGCATGTTCTGGTCCGACTCTGGTGCTCAAGCCATTCTCACTTTGCGCAGCTTGATCCAGAGTGATCGCTGGGAGCGCGGCTGGGAACTGCTCCGCAAAAGTTACATCGTTCCCGTCTCTATTATTGCCTGACCCGCTATATTTCTCGGCGTTTCCGTGTTATCTGCTCACTATTTGAGATTTGCACCCATTGGTAGATGTGATCGAGAGCAACAGGATCAGTCAAACCATAATGTCTGAGATAACTTTTTGGGTGCTTGAAACAAATACAAGGGATAAACACAAAAAAGCAGGGTTGACAAAAAAAGGGGACGTGTAATAGCCTTTGGGCATGAGCGAGCAAGACATGGCATGGGTGTTAGCACTGTTAACCTTCTTGATGATGGTGGCAGGAGCGGTATGGCTGTGGAAGAACAATAGAACGGACAAATTGGAGAGCCCAATCGAGCCGACATCCGATTTAACGTTGGGCGCGGATGCAAAAAGCCAAGCCCTGGTATCGCAGGCGAGCGAATCGCAAGCAGCCCACGCAAAGAAAGCGCGGAGCAAGAAGTCGCCCAAAGCGCACAGCGCGGCGAATTGTCCGTTGTGCCGCGCAGAAGGGCTAGGATCAGGTGCAAATTGCAGTCATGTAGAGCTGCGGGAATATGACGATGGGACGCAGCGGAAGTTGGTGCCGTATTGGATGTTGAAATCGAGCCAAGGGCGACCCAAACGGAGCAATACGGAAGGGTATTGTTGTAAGAATCCCGAGTGTTATTACCGAAAATCGTGTGACAGCACGATCCATGCGTTGGTTTTTGACGGACAAAGAAGCCTGAGGAATGGGGATGAGGTGCGGCTGTTCAAATGTCAACACTGCGGAGGGAAATTCTGTGCGCGGCGGGATACGGTGATGTATGGACTGAAGGCACCGACTCAGGATGTGAAGCGATCGATGGCAGCGCTGGCAGAAGGATTGAGTATCAGTGCGACGGCGCGAGTATTTGAGCGAGGACGGGGCACGATTCAGCGCTGGTCGAATCGAAGTGCTGCACATATGAGCAGACTACACGATCTGATGTTGCGAAACATCCAAGCAGTCAAGGTAGAGTTAGATGAGCTGCGTACGCGGATCAAGGGGCAAGCCGATGCAACTTGGGTCTGGGTGGCGTTCGAGGCCAAGAGCAAACTGCGATTGGCGACGCACATCGGGCGACGGACGCAAGACAATGCACACATTTTGATTCACAAGATGAAGCAGACCTTGGCCGAGGGCTGTGTGCCGGTGTTTAGTTCAGAGTGCGCAGCCTCCCCTTGCGGGATGGGCTGATGCTGTATTTTGGGGCAGTGACCGGCCACTACGGACAATGGGAGCGGATGCCTGCTGAAGAAATCCAGCAGCAGACCTCAAAGGGTAAACGCAAGAAAAAGAGTAGTTGGCGTTGGGTAGTCGATGCAAGCTTGCTGTATGGCCAAATGATTAAACGCTATGCACGGCGAAAGTTACGTGAAGTCAAACTCGAGGTGGTGATTGGCGATGCAGCCGAATATGTGCGCCGATTAGTTGCGGTTGGCTTCTCAGGTTTGATCACAACCGCATACATCGAACGACACAATTTACAAATGCGCCAGAGCGTGTCGCCCTTGATTCGGCGGACTTGGTCGTTGGTCTGCTCCGAGCAAGCGCTCGAACGGCGGCTGGAATTGCAACGCGGGATCTATCATTTTGCAAAACCGCATGGTGGATTGCGTGTGAAGTTGGATGCGCCAATCGCTCGCGAGGGTCGACGCATCCCCAGGCAATGCCAACAACAGACCCCAGCCATCGCGGCGGGATTAACCAACCATATATGGTCGCTTGAAGAAATTCTGCTCTTCCCAGTCCACAGCGATCAGTTAGCCTTACCCCCTGCCTAAATTCTGGCAGTTAGGCGAAATCAGACAAAACAGATTGAAACAAAGTCAAATAAAGTCTGCAACTGGCTTGAAGCCAGGCGAAATATGCCCATTTTCAGTGCGATTTCCCCTATATCTGAAAACCTTTCTGCTGGCTAAACTTTTTTATTTATCCCTCACGTCTTTTTCAAGCACCTCTTGCATACGGCAATTATACAAGTCGTTCGTGTTACATACAAGGCGTTTTTCACGACGGCAGCATATATGTCGCCGTGCCTTGTAACACGAAGTAGAGACGCGAAATTTCGCGTCTCTACGACATACATCACCCGATCTTTTACCGCACGACTGGCACCGTGGCGGTATCACCATCGGCTACCACGATCTGGGCATACACCCAACCCGTGCGACCTGCCCGTGAAATCTGCCACCACTGCCCATTTGAACTCTTGCCAATGATGCTGGCGTTTTGGCGTGGGCTGAGCTTCCAAGCAATACGATTCGATGTGCTCGGGCCACGCCGTACATTCACAATATCGCCGGTCGGCACCGTAATGCTGGCAAGATTAGTCCCAGCACTGGCATCGGCGGCACTGATCGGTGGCACATTCTTCATGGGGCCAGTCAACCGTACAACACGCGCCGACACCCAGCCACGTCGATTGCCCACATTCACTTCGATCCACTTACCATCTTCGGTTCGGCTGACAATCGTGGCAATGTCGTTGCCAGTCAACGCTCCCAACACCGCGAAGTTGGTGCCTGGGCCAGAACGCACATTCACATAGTCACCCGGCGGCACAATCACGGTCGTAGGTTCATTTGCAGGGGCAGGCATAACCGCTGGGTTCTGTGCAGGCACTTCAACTGGTGCAGGGGTGGCTGCCGCCGCTGGGGTTGGATTGAGTGGCACCGTAATGTCGGTACCTTTCTTAGGCGCTTGCGGGTTAAACGCATCTAGCGGGTCTTCGCTCACACTAATCGGTTCGCTGCCACTCTCGCGCAATGAGTTGGCAAAGTAGCAGGTGTTGAAATCCGCGCCCACAATCACCGTGTATTTCACTGCACCAGGTTGTGGATCAGCCACCACGTTATCGCTGCGGATGTTAAATGTGTTTAACATCAAGGGGATCGCGCTGCCATTGCCTTTGCGGATGGTGTTGTGATCGATGAGGGCCGACTGGGCATACGCCTTATCCGCGGGCTTTATTTCGGTCACCCGGAAACCCAGTTCATTCAAACGATCGGCGGCGGCAGCGGCAAAACCCGCATCGCTGGTGCCGTTTAGCACTTCCACCGTCGGACGCTCGGCAACCCGTTGGTTCAGCGCTACTGTTAACGCTTGCTGAATGTAATCGCGCCGGTTCTGCCAAACGCGGTTGCCTTCGCCCGCGTCGCGCAATGCCTCGCCGTTGGCTCCACCTTGGTCCAAAAAGCGGCTCTGGATCACCGCGTCGCTAAAGCGATTGGCGATGCCGGCCAGTTGCAGCAAGCTCGTCAACGATAAATCGGTCGTCACATCTTTGTCGAATTGGGCCAGCAGTTCCGGAATTTTAGTGACGGTGCCGAGTTGTTTGGCCTTGGCAAACAAGGCCCGCACTACGCGTTGCTCGCGGCGGCCACGGTCTACATCACCGCCCGGAATGCCTTTGCGTGCCCGTACATACGCCAACGCTTGCATGCCATTCAACGTATAAATGCCGGGTTTGGGCAAATCGATAATCGTGGTCGGCACTTTTGTGCCCGCCTTCCATATCTCGCCCGTAAACGTATCCTTGTAATCTTCAGCCAAATACGGCCCACCCATGTAATACGGGTCTTTGGGGAAAATATGATAAATCGGGCACGTCGCGACCACATCCACACCACCCAACGATTCAACCGCATGTACCAACCCTTCAAAATTGATCATGGCGTAATAATCAATCTTGATGCCGAAGTTATAGCGAATCGTGTCCTTAAAGAGATCAATGCCGCCTGAGCCGTAGGCAGTGTTCACTTTCCAAACTTGCTGGCCAGGGATGTATACCAGTGTATCGCGCGGGATCGACAACAAAGTAACCGCTGGCACATCGGGATTGATGCTGGCGATCATGATCACGTCGGTGTTCAAGAAGGTCTTGGCCGGGCGCTTGTCGATGCCCAACAACGCGATATTGATCGTGCCTTCCGGCAAATTGACCAGTGGAACCGACCCAGGTACCGGCAGATCTTTGGCCGTTGTCAGGGTCAAGGTCGCAGTGATCTCACTTGTCGTGGTGCCTGGATCAGCCTGTTGAAGTGTGGAAGTTTGCGTTAATTGGTTGACTTGTACGGCATGCGTGGTGTTGGCTGATGAATATTGCAGGGAAGAGAACAATGACGTTATGGTTACGAATAGTATTACGAACGGGCGAACGATCGTGAGGGAAAACGACCTCTTAGGATATAGTGATGTTTCTTTCATGTGTCACAAACAAAGGGATATTACGACATACTTGCCCTCACTCCCCACCTCTAGTGCCGCCATTATGCAACAATGCTTGCAAACTGTGAAGAATGGGTCTGCGAGCAATCTCCTCAAAAGTAACACTTCCATGCCATGATTGTTGCAAAGCTTCAATTATTTCAGCACGGCTAAAATTTTGGCTCGCCAAAAGCTGTCGCACTTGGGTGTTCCACATCGGCAGTTTGCTTGGCTGATCGACAAACTCCTCCGCCAAAATACGCGCTGCTTCGTCCAAATTAACTTCAGACGTGGGTGTACCTCCAATGAGCAAGTCGTGATAACGCATGATCTTGCCCGCTGCCACCCGCTTGTTCAACCGGTCATACACATGCCGAACTTCCTCAACGTAGCCGGGCGGATTCAGCTCGCGCACCCACTCGGGCTTGACCGCGCTGCCAAAACCCAGCAAGGTAAGTTTGTCGTTGTTACGGGTCATGATCTCGCGAATTTCAGAAGCCACGATTAACATATTGCGCCCAACCACGCTTTCGTCCATCAGCGTAGCCCTACGATTACCCATCAAGTCAAATTCATCGCTGCCCGTGCTGGTGCGCACTGCCAAATGATCGACAAACCCGACGAGATGACAGCGTTGGATGGCCTCGCTAGTGACGAGGGACGAAGAGCGAAGAGCATGGGGCGTAGAGCGAGAGGCGTCAGTTTCCTCACGTCCTTCGCCACTCGCCTCACGCCCTTCGCCTAACGCAATTTCCAGCAGTTGCCGGTATGCCTGCGCCACCTCGCGCGCCACATGCGCATTAATGCCATAAGTGTGACAAACCCGGCCGTCAAAATCATTCTTTACCGCAAACTGAAAGGCATTGGCCAATAAGAAAAAATCCGTGTCGGTCTGGTTACGTTTGATCAGGCTTTCGCGATTGCGTTTTTGCATTTTGTCGTCACGATTAATGCGGGTGAGCAAATCGCGCCCGCTGACCAGCGCCGCCATGAGTGCCACTTCGGCCACACAGTTGCGGTGCTGCGCTTCGATCAACATACGGGCATAGCGCGGATGAGCCGGTATTTGCAGCATTTGGCGGCCTATTGCCGTAATGCGATAGTGAAGTGCCCCCTCTCCCGCATTGCGGGGGAGGGCTGGGTTGGGGGCCAGCGCCCCCAACATCGCCAGCAACGCTTCTGCCTGCCGAATGCGCTCAGCATCTGGCTTGTCAAGAAAATCAAAGTTCACCACATCGTCAATGCCCAAAGAGTGCAGCAACAACACAACTTCCGACAACTCGGTGCGCTGGATTTCGGGCGTATTTTTGGGCGGACGTTGAGCCTGTTGCGGCTCCGACCACAGTCGGTAACACACGCCCGGCCCCAATCGTCCTGCCCGCCCAGCTCGCTGGTCGGCCGATGCCTGCGAGATTGGTTCCAAATGCAGCGTGTTTACCCCGCGTTGCGTATCGTAACGGGCTACCCGAGCCAATCCACTATCGATCACGAAACGAATGCCCGGGATCGTCAATGATGTCTCAGCCACATTGGTCGCCACAATCACCCGTCGATACTCGCTTGGCGCAAATACGCGATCTTGATCTCGCGGCGAGAGTTCGCCGTGCAGCGGAATTAATGCCAATCGCTCACGCGCTTTGCTGCGCCGCAATTCCTCCAGTGTGCGTTGTATTTCATACATCCCCGGCATAAAAATAAGGACATCGCCTTCGGTGCTGCTGTCCAAAATTGTCTCCGCCATCTGAGCCGCCCGCTCCCATACTGCACCGTCATCTCCCCAGCTTTGGTAGCGCAATTCCACCGGGTAAGCGCGGCCCTTTGATTCGAGCATTGGCACGGCTCCCCTTGCTCTCTGCCCACTGCGTTCTTCATTCTGCCCACTGAGATACTCCGCTACCGGCTGCGCCTCCAACGTGGCAGACATGACGATGAGCTGCAAGTCCGAGCGGGAGTGCTGCTGCAATTGTTTACACAATGCCAGTGCAATATCACTCATCAGACTGCGCTCGTGAAATTCGTCAAAAAGAACGGCGCCAATATCGGCTAGCGGAGACGTAGCCCGATCGCTTTGTAGCCAGCGCAGCAAGATGCCTTCGGTGATAAAGGCGATTCTGGTCTCCGGCGCAATCCGGTCGTCAAAACGAACTTGATAGCCGACCAAACCGCCCAAGTCGCTGCCCAGCTCCTGCGCCACTCGACGAGCCACACTGCGCGCCGCCACCCGGCGAGGTTGCAACACAATAATACGTTTGCCCGGATTCACCCTCCGCGCCTGCCAATCCGCCAACAGCATCTGGCAAAGCTGGGTGGTTTTGCCAGAACCGGTCGGGGCGATCAACACCAATTGGTTGTGTTTCGCCCAACTCTGGCGCAACGTCTCGTGTAGCTCCCAGATAGGAAGCGTTCTGCCATCTACGAGATTATTTAGAGGTTTATTAGCTTGATCTGCTTGATCTTCTGGCTCATTCATTCCAGCAATGGTAAAATACTTCTCCCGCAGCAAAGATGGACGTGGCCGTCTTTGCCGGTTAACCAGAACCCACAACTTAGGATCAAAAAGAGAAAATGGATAACGACTCAGATGACATTGGCGCCGACTCGCGCGGTGGCCGCAAAGGCAAACGCCCGCGCAACAACGTGCAAGCCAGCAACTACACCGATGGTACACGTCCCAAGCGTGTGGACGAGTTCGCGACGACTAAGACCCGCCCAGATTACAAAGACTATGAGCGCCTGCGCCGCTATGTGAACGCCCAAGGCAAAATTTTGCCCCGCCGCCGCAGCGGGCTTTCGGCTAAAAATCAACGCCTAATGGCAATAGCGATCAAGCGGGCGCGCCATCTGGCGCTGTTACCCATGCCAGGCATTTTGGCGGTTCGGTAGACAACATTCAGTAATCAGCAATCAGTCTGTCAACTGGAAGCTGACTACTAATCGGAGAATAAAACCATGGCAAAGAAAAAAGGCGGCCGCATCGTGATCAAGCTGAAAAGCACCGAGAGTGGCCACATGTATGTCTCGTCGAAGAACCGCAAGAACGACACCGGTCGTCTTGAGTTGAAGAAGTTCGACCCGTTTCTGCGCAAGCATGTGACTTATAAAGAAGAGAAATAGTCAGTGAAACATCCCAGATGTTTCACTGACATTTTGCAGCAACGCACGGCGAATCCAAAAAGATTCGCCGTGTGTTGTTTTTCCGATTCAAAACTGATTAACGCAAAGGCACAAAGACGGAGAGCCGCAAAGAAAACTCTCCGTCTTTGCGCCTTTGCGTTAAAAATCTACCCCCTCAACAAACCCAATTAGTTTGCCACCAACCGTCCAGCCTTCGAAAACAATTCCGCCTGATCAAACCGCTTGCGGAAACGATCGGTCACATACTTGCAAATCTCCCATAGATCGCCGACGGGTTGTTTGGAGAATGGCAGCGCATGCATGTAATTGGGCGGTCCAAATTCTGGTGTAAACGTCAGCAGCGCAGTGCCATCTTTTCGGCGAGCATTGGCGATGATGTCCCACCACTCCTCGTGCTTGGCGACCGCCTTTTGGAATTCCGGTGCGCGGGGATCAGGCACTTGCGGGCCTTCCTCATAACCTATTCGTCCGTGAATATGCCAAGTACGGCTGCACGCCAGCGCCAAGTCTTCTGGCTGATCTTCCAACAGCGATTCGCAAACGACTGCCCAATGGCTCAAATCGGCAGTCAGCTTGAGCTCGGGGAATTTGCGTAGCAGTACACCCGTCTCGCGTGGGGTAAACAACATGCGGGTGCGATGGGTTTCGTGCAGGACGGGAATGCCATGCAAATCTTCAACCACTTTGCCGATGGCCAAAGCAACTTCGAAATAGCTTATCTGGTCCTCCGGGGTAAACCAATCTCGTCCACTGTGCGTATTGATTAAGGGGGGTGAGAACATGACCGCGCGCTTCAACTGCGCCTTATAAGAATTCAGGTGTTCCGACCAATTCTTACCGGCTGTGAATAACATCGGGATGTAATCAAGTTTGAACTCTTTCAACAACCGCCGCCATTCGTCCTCTTTCTCTGGTGCAGGCAATGCGGTCTCGACACCGTCATAGCCAGCTTCGGCGATCATCCGAAA
Organism: Chloroflexota bacterium; assembly: GCA_031392845.1. Lineage (GTDB taxonomy): Bacteria > Chloroflexota > Anaerolineae > J036 > Brachytrichaceae > JANMVQ01. The sequence goes on along the minus strand of JANMVQ010000023.1, from coordinate 6,438 downwards.
TTGTTGGTCCCATGAACCCGTCATACCCCATAAGGCTTTGTATGTCTTTAGCTTCATAAGTCGGAGTGTGGAACGAGAAGCGATAAACGTCAAGCGAGGAGAATTGAGAATGAAGAATACAGAAAGCTGAGAGCTGAGAGCTGAAGGTTGAAGGTTGAAGACAAGAAATGAGAAATGAAAGCTGAAGTGTTAGCATCCGCCCCGTGAACTTTTCGAGAATAGGCCGCCGAATTAGCGAACGTTGGGCTGAGTTCCGTGGCTACACCCCCGTGGATCGCAATTTGTTCTATATGTGCGTCGAGATCTTTCCCGCTGGCATTGCCATGGGTATGGTCGCGTTTAACCCACCGTTTGTACTACGCTTAGGGGGAAGCGACTCGCTTATCGGCTGGATGACATCGCTGCCGGCACTCATGGCGATTCTGTTCTCGATGCCTGCTGCCAGCTTCATGGAACGGCGCAGCAATCGCCGCCCGGCCATGATCAGCAATATCTCGCTCGCACGCGTCGTGTTCTTGTTGATTGCGCTGGTGCCGTGGGTGTTACCTGCGGGCTGGCAACCCTTTGCCATCGTGGGGCTGGTCAGCATTCAGGCCATCTTTGTAGCATTCTTTAATGCTGGCTGGTTGTCGCTACTGGCCGATGTGTGCCCACCGGACCGGCGCAGCACCTTTTTCTCTATGCGCTGGTTGTTGTTGGCCATCACTTGGGGGGTCAGCTCTTTTTTAAGCGGGTTATGGCTGGACATGGTGCCGTTTCCGTTGAACTATCAGACCCTAAACTTTGCGGGATTTGTGTGTAGCGAATACAGTTCGTACATCATCAGCCGAGCCACATTCCCCGTATATGCAGTGCGCCAGCGCGTAGCAACGGCCAAATCATCTATGAGGCCACGCATCGACTTGCGTGGCTTCAAACAATTTGTCAAAGCCAATCTGGGCTTTGTCAATGTCAATATTGCCGTGTTAATTACGTTTCTGGGCGTGTGGGGCGCGGGTCCGTTGCTCACACTCTATTTCGTCAACACTCTGCATGTGCGAGACAGTTGGCTGGGCATCAATACGCTCATGGGCCAACTGGGCACAATGGCTGGGGCGATCTTGGCCAATCGGTATATCAAGCTCAAGAGCAACAGTTGGGTGATGCGGCGGGCGCTGATCCTATTCTGGGTTTATCCCCTCATCATCGTGCTGATTCCCATCCCAGAAGTCATTTGGATTTTCAGCTTCATCTTTCTAACACTGGATCCGATTATGAACGTCACACTGCTCAGCATGTTGTATGAGTTGATCCCGGAAAACCGCCGCTCATCATGGATGTCGGGTCATGTGACCCTGATGAACATCGGGGCCATGTTCGCGCCGCTCATTACTGTAGAAATCGCTCATCTCATCAGCATCAACGCCGCGTTGATCGTGTGTGCACTCTTCCGGCTGATCGGCGTTGCGCTGTTCTGGTTGTTGCCGGTGCTGTCCCATAAAAATCAGCCCAGTGTTCCGGCGTCTGATCAACCGATTTGAATAAGGTCATTCCGCCGAAATAATTAACGACCAAGCATCCTGAGCGGAGCGCATTCTGATGCGCAAAGTCGAAGGACGCGGTCATTTTATTCTGCTGAATGACCTAAATGGCGAGTCGCAGCGCGCCGCCAATACATCGAGCACCTTTTTGTTCGTGCCAACATAATACAGAACTCCTACATCACCCGTGCCCGGCTACCCGTCGACGTCTTTTCGATTTCAATCCGGGCCGGGAAAGCATCTTTAAGTTCATCAATGTGCGTGATAACAATGATGCGCTCAAAGTCCTTGTTGACCGTGTTGATCGCCTCAACCAACGCCTCACGCCCCTGCGCATCCTGTGTGCCAAAGCCCTCATCAATAAAGATAGTCTGCAAACGGGCCCCAGCCCGGTGGGCCAGCAATTTGCTCAAAGCAATCCGCACCGCAAAGTTAATCCGGAAGGCTTCGCCGCCGCTGAACATCTCGTAGGCACGCTCGCCAATTTCGTCATTGATGCGCAACTCAAGCGTCTCACTCACGCTGCCACTTTGGGTGGCACGCTGCGTCTCAAAGCGCACGTTCATGCGCCCGCTGCTCATGCGCGAGAGCAATTCGTTGGCCTGCGCCTCTAACTCCGGCAACACGCTCTCGATGATCATGGCCGGCACACCGTTCTTGCCAAACGCCAACCGCAGATCTTCCAGCATGGATTGTTTGCGGGTGAGTTCCTCAAACTCGCGCTCCAATCGCTCGCGAGTGCCTTTAAGAGCCAGACAGGCTTGCACCCGCTGATTGGCCGCGCCCACCTTGCGCTGGGCATCAAACATATCCTCGCGTGCTTTTTGCAGCGTCACGCTGGCTTCTCGCTCGCCGATCAGCGCCTTCTCGCACTCGGCCAACTCGGCTTGATATTGCTGCACCTGTTGCAGTTCCTGTGCGCGCTGCTGCTGCACACCCACCATTTGCAAATCTAACTTCTCAATCGCCCGTTGCTCAGATTCCACGCCCAGAGCAGCGCGATCCAGTTGCGCTTTGCGATCCACAAAGGCTTGCAACTGCGGCAGCCGCACGTCGCGTAGCTGGGCGTGGGCTTTGGCATCGTAACCCAACACCGCCAGCTCTTGCATGATCTGTGTCAGTTCGACCCGCGCTTCTGGCCCATATTGCTCCGCCGCCAATATGCCTTCTATATCGCTTAACGCGGTTAGCGCAGCAGGCAATTGCGCGGCAGCCTCGTGCGCCTGCGCCAGTCGCGCTTCGATGGCGCTGGCCTCACGCTGCAACGCTGGCAATCCGCGCAGCACTTTATCGGTGTCGTTCATCTGCTTCTCAAGCTGGGCCGCTTGGGCGGCCAATTCTTTCACCAGCGTTTCATTGGCCCGATACACTCCGGCTCGTTGCTTGCCGCGCTCGGTCCAATCAGCCAGAATGCGCACCCGATCGTCCTCAGCCAACTCACGGCCGCAGGTTGGGCAAATCGCGCCAACTGTTGAGAGCGCATCGATACGCGCTTTCAAATCGTTCATCTCTGCCTTCAGGGCTTGGTTCTGCGCCCGCGCCTCGCCCTGTTGCTCGCTGGCGGCTTTCATTTGCTGGGTGAGCATCTCGCGCTGTTCTTGTTGCTGGTGCAGTTGGGTCAACTGGCGCATGCAGACGTCGAGTTGTTGTTGCAAGGTGTCTTCGGCAGCCGCCCGATGCAGCTGCTCCACCTGGCGCTGGGCCGAATCACGCTCGCTTTGCAGCGTGCGGCGCACATCGGCCAGCGCATGCTCGGATTTTGACTTGCGCCCGTTCAGTTCCACCATACTACTGAGCTTGAGGTTGAGCGCATCATTGGTCTGCCGCCCTGTCTCTAATTCGATATAGCCTTGTTCAATTTCGGCGCGCTGGGCCAATGCGCTTTCGTACTGGGCCAGCACTTGTTGATGGGTCTTACGGTCGGTCTCCAAGCGCGCCATATTCGCGTCGATACCGCGCACCCGGGTCTGGGCTTGATTGACTTGCTCGCGCATGCCACGGGCACGCTCACGCTGACGACCCATTTCGGCCATCACCACTTCGGCCTTATCGGCCGCCTCGTTGGCGTTACGCAGCGCGGCCTGTGCCTCGCCCAGCGCGCGCTCATGTTCCGGCAACTGGTTCATCTCCGCCAACGTCGTAGACAAATCCTGCATGCGCTTTTCTTGCTCGCGCTCGATAGCGGCCATCCGTGTCTTGACCCGTTCTTCGTAATTGGGCCAAATGTCCAGATTCAAAATCTCGCTCAACAAAGCCTTGCGTTCACCAGGCGCTTTCAAAGTGAATTCGTCGGCGCGGCCTTGCTTGAGAAAAGCTGAGTTGATAAACGTCTCGTAAGTGAGATTGAGCGTGCGAATGATCTTGGCCTGAGTCTCACTCGTCTTTGTCTCGTCCAGTTGGCGCCAACCGCCCGTTGCATTGTCATCGCGAATAAAAAAGCTGAGTGAGCCGCTCGACGAAGGCGCTTTCCCCTTGACTGTGGCCTTGCCAATCTTGCGGGTGCGCACCACTTGATATACATCGCGGCCTTCGCTAAAGACAAACCCGACCCGCATCTCGTTTGTGTTCTGGCTGATCAGTTCGTCATCGCGTTTGGCGCGCGCCTGTCCCCATAGCGCCCAAGTGATGGCATCCAGCAGCGTGCTTTTGCCCGCGCCGTTATCACCCGTCAACACCACGGTGTGCAATCCAGAAAAATCAATCGGTTCGGCCTCACGGTAGGCCATGAAGTTTTTGAGTTCGAGCTTTAGGGGGATCATCTTTTTAGTTGAAAGTTGAAAGTAAAAAGTGCGGAGTTTTAGTTCTGAGTGCTTAGTGAAGATCATGACGTACGAGTCATAAGTCATAAGTCCGGTAACGGGTTGGCTCAAGCGTTACAGTTACCGGACTTATGACTCGTGACTTGTGACTTTTGAGTCACGATCCAAGCCGCAACACTGTAACACTAACGCATGTTGCGCCCTCAAACTCCAAGCGCACGCCTTCGCAGTAACTGAGCGCCTCGCCAGTGTCGGACCAATCATCATTGAGCTTGCAGGCGACAGCGCTGGCTTCGATGATGCCACCATGCGAGACCATCAGTACGCGTTGGCCTTCGTCGATCTCGTCTAGCACGCCGTGCATGAATTCGCCCAGCATCCGACCATAGGCCTGCACTGCGCTGTCGCTGCGCATAGTCATGGCCCACAGCACAAATGGCGCTGGATACGGCACGATCGCTTCAACCGCATCCGGCATCAGTTTCAATTCGTCGCGCAGGTCATTGACCGCAAAGCCCATCGCGATGGCAGTTTCATAGGCCCGGATCGCCGAGCTGGTGACGACATGGGCGAATGGCCCCATCGTCTGCCCCAACCCACGCGCCAGCGTCACGCCCGCCTGTGACAAATGCTTCCCCGGCTGCACCCGCATGGTGTGGCGACGGTGTTCGATCATTTTCATTGGGTGGGATGATAAGCGATTAGAGACTGTCTCTAATCTTTCAATCTCTCAATCTCTCAATCTCTCAATCACATTCTTCCCCAACAACACAATCGCCTTGAGCGGGTCTGGGCCAAGCGGCGGGCCAAAGCTAATGTGATCCGCACCAGCCGCGACGAGGGGCTTAAGACGGGCTACGACTTCATCAGCATCGCCGACCACGCCGATCCGCAACATGCGCTCATCGACCATGCTGATGGCTTTGGCCTCGTCGCGCTCGACCATCAGCGCATGTTCAATCGGGCGGAAATCCTCGCGAGTCACACCCAAGCGCTCGTAAATGAGCGGGCTGAGCGCGTGTCCATAGTAGGCGATCTTGTGTGCCAGCACACGTCGGGCAGCGGCGCGGTCTTCATCCAGCGAGACCCAAATGCAAGCGGCGAGGTCGAAGGGGCGGGAGGGAGATGATCGGGGTGAAAGGGATGAAGAGGATGAAGACGATGTTTCACGGGTGATGAGGTCGCGGATGGTGGCGAAATTTTCGGGGGGGAATAGTAAGGGCAATGCGCCATCGCATTGTTCGCCCGCCAGTTTGAGCATGCCGGGGCTCATTGCGCCGAGATAGATGGGTGTGACGCGTGGTGCGGTGAAACGTAGATACGCCTCGTTGCTCCAGTGCAGGTGTTGACCGGTAAATTCGACGCGCTCGCCACGCAGCAACGCCCGAATCGTGCTGATTGTTTCGCGCATCATCGCCAGCGGCTTCACTTGTTCGATACCCACCCACTTGAGAAACTCGCCCGCACCTGCCGCCAAACCTAGGTTGAAGCGATTGCCACTCAGCTCATCCATGCTGGCCGCAAACATGGCGATTTCCGCTGGGTGAATCGTATACGGATTAAATATGCAACTGCCAATCTGGATGCGCTGGGTAGCCTGGGCGATGCTGGCCAGAATCACCGGTCCGCTGCGCAGGAACAGATCATTACTCACCCAGAACTGGTCAAAGCCCGCCCGCTCGGCGGCCTGCGCCAGAGTAGTGTATTGGCCGATGGGGAGGTCGTTGTTAAAACGAAGGCTGAAGCGCATATCCATCCGAAGTTTAGAGGATCATCGCCTCTGCCTCCACCTCAACCAAATACTCGCTGCCGACCAGCCGCGACTCCACCAGCGTGTTGGCCGGTTGAATCTCGCCAAACACCTCGCCATGCACCCGCGCCACTGGCTCCCAATAGGCGATATCACTGACATACACCCGCGTGCGCACTACATTGCTCAACGACGCGCCCAACTGCTGTAATGCCCGCTCGATTTTGCCCAATACGAAGCGCATCTGCGCCGCTGGGTCACCCGCGCCGACGAGCGTGCCCTCACCATCCGTCGCGGTCGTCCCGCTCACCCAGATGTGGTTCCCTACCCGCACCGCCCGCGCATATCCCGCCAGCTTCTCCCATTGAGTGCCACTGGTAACGAAAGAACGATTTGTAGTTGTCATTGT
>JANMVQ010000020.1:0-12941 GCA_031392845.1 Chloroflexota bacterium | reverse complement strand
CAGCAGCACCTCTGTCGCTTGACGAGAACGGGCAAAACAGATGGTCTGAGCGCCTTGCGAGATAAAGCGCTTAGCCACATCGCGGGTGGCAAATTCGGCACTTTGGCGGATGCCCAACTCTGGGTCGAGCATTGGCGGGTTGTACAAAATCACGTTGCGCTCGCCGCGCGGGCTGCCGTCATTATCAATGAGCGTAATTTCGGCTTCGATCAAACGCTCGGCATGTTCCTTGGGGTTGGCAATTGTGGCCGAGGCCAGAATAAAGACCGGTTGCACACCATAAAACGCGCACACACGCTTTAATCGCCGAATCACATTAGCGACATGGCTGCCAAAAATGCCGCGATAGGTATGCATCTCGTCGATGACGACATAGCGCAGGTTCTTGAAAAACGCTGCCCACTTGGTGTGATGCGGCAGGATGCCCACGTGCAGCATATCGGCATTCGAGACCAACACGCGCGCCTCACGCCGAATATCTGCCCGCTTAGATTGCGGAGTGTCGCCGTCGTAGGCCGAGACGACGGAGGACGGAGGTGGGAAGACGGAAGATGGAGCACCGTTACCCGTCGTCCGTCGTCCGTCTTCCGTCGTCTTCACAAGCATGTTTAGCGCCGCCAATTGGTCCTGCGCCAACGCCTTGGTCGGGAACAACAATAGCGCGCGGGCATTAGGGTTGTCCAGCAGGGCATGAGCAATAGGTGCGTGGAAGCACAACGATTTGCCACCGGCAGCACTGGCCACAACAACAGTGTTCTCACCGCGCAGGGCCGCTGCGATGGCTTGCGCTTGATGGGTGTAGGGTCGCGCAATGTCGCGGGTCGCATACGCCTTTATCACAGCGGGATGCAACGTATCGGGCCAATCGGCCTCGCGGGCGGACAAGGCTGGTGCGCGCTGCCAGTCGGACACCTCACGCATAAAGTCGGCGTCACGGCGCAGGTTCTGCAGGATGTCGTCGATTGCTATTGCCATACTAAGGTGAGGAGTTTGCATTATTCCCGGTAGGCCCTGTGCAATGATTTTCGCAACGCGACGTGCCAGCGCGGTGGCAAATGGGGCATCTTTGCCGGTTGCTGCATCTTCCAGCCAGAAACCACAGATCACCAGCGTATGCGCAACTCGGGTAATCGCCATTCCGTCGCATCATTACCCGCCAGTGGGGCAATTCCTCCATCGGACGCACGGCCAGCCAACCGCCCCAATCAAAGAATTTACGCTCGCCATAGATCAGCGTTTCCCACAACCCGGGCGTGTAATCAGTCACCCGGCTGTGCAACTTGATGTCGTGGCGGCGGGCCACAATCTGCAGCAGGTCTAGCTGAACATGCTCCATCGCCCGCATGGCCTGCTTCGTGCCCGGTGCACCCGCCCAGCGTCGCCCCGGCCACAGACCCTGTTTGCCCAAAATAAATCGGCGCACCACTTGGGGTGAAATTACTATTGCTGTCTCCTGCGAAACAGAACGCTTGTTCGCCATGTCACGCAGTGTAGCGCACATTTGTAGGTAATCGTAGAGTGGTGTCATATGAACCCGCGGCACCTCTTGACACCTCCCCGCCCCACCAACACTTCGCAAATACTCTCCCCGTATAATTCTGACTCATTTGATTCCCGAAACTTTCACGCAGTACTAGTTACTAGCATCCAACCACCCATAATCCACTCCTAGTCCTTGGTTTCTGCGATTACATCAACTATGTTCAAAAATCTTCTGACGAAACTTGTTGGCAGCGATAGCGACAAAGCGCTGGCTCGCCTAAATCCGATAGTCGAGCGCATTAACGCGCTGGAGCCGGATTGCATGAAGCTAAGCGATGCAGAGCTGCGCGCCAAAACCGACGAGTTCCGAGCCCGTCTGGGCGCAGGCGAAACGCTGGACCAATTGCTGCCGGAGGCATTTGCCGCCGTGCGTGAAGCCAGCCGTCGTGTCAACAACATGCGCCATTACGATGTGCAACTGGTCGGTGGCGCGTTGTTGCACCAAGGCAAAATCGCCGAGCTGCGCACAGGTGAGGGCAAGACGCTGGTCGCAACTGCCCCACTCTATCTAAACGCTCTGGCTGGCATGGGCGCACATCTGGTCACCCAGAACGACTATCTGGCTAAGCGCGACGCACAGTGGATGGGCAAGGTGTATTGGGCGCTGGGCATGACCATCGGCATCCTACAAAATGGGGGCGATGGTGGGCCGGATGATTCGACCTACGCGTTTGACCCGGCCTACCCCTCGCAGGACGACCGCTTTATGAACCTACGCCCAATCAAGCGCAAAGAGGCCTACCAATGCGATATTACGTATGGGACAAATAGCGAATTCGGCTTTGACTACTTGCGTGACAACAGCTTTGTGCAGGAACTAACCGACTGCGCCCAGCGCGTCGATGATGAGGGCCAGCCGTTGTTGTTTTACGCCGTCATCGACGAGGTCGACAACTTGCTGATCGACGAAGCCCGCACCCCGTTGATTATTTCTGGCCCGGCTGATCAACCTTCGCCGCTCTACACAAAGTTTGCCAAGCTGGTGCCCAGTCTGCTGCCCAGCCAAAAGAACGACTTCAAAGAACCCGACGGGGACTATATTGTCGAGGCCAAGACTAAGAACGTGACATTGACCGAAGACGGCGTGCACAAGGTCGAGCGCCTGCTGGGCATTGACAACTTGTATTCGCCAGAAAATGCCGAGATGACGCCGTATCTCGATAACGCCTTGCGCGCCCGCGTGGTATATGAGAAAGATCGCGACTACGTGGTGAACGAGGGCGAGATTTTGATCGTCGACGAGTTCACCGGTCGCCTGATGTATGGCCGCCGATTCAGCGAAGGCTTGCACCAGGCCATCGAAGCCAAAGAGAACGTCAAGATCCAGCGCGAGTCGCTGACCTATGCGACGATCACGATTCAAAATTTTTTCAGGATGTATGACAAGCTGGCCGGCATGACCGGCACAGCCATGACCGAGAGCGAAGAGTTCTTTAAGATCTATCAGCTCGAAGTAGTGCCGTTGCCGACCAACACCGAGTACAAATTCCAACAGAAAGTGTTGGTCGAGCAGAAAGACAAATTTATGGACGGCACGCCCATCACCACGTATGTCGACCCCAAGACAAACCGCAAGTTCTTCAAGCGTCTGGATTACGCTGACCTGGTGTATAAGACGCGCGAGGCCAAGTTTAAAGCCATCGTGGATGAGATCGCCGAGATCAGCCAGGGTGGCCGCCCGATTCTGGTGGGCACGATTGCCATCGAAACCAGCGAAATGCTGAGCAGCATGCTCAAGCGCAAAGGCGTGCCGCACGAGGTGCTAAACGCCAAGCAACACGAGCGCGAAGCCGTCGTGATTGCGCAGGCCGGACGCCCAAGCGCGGTGACCATCGCCACCAACATGGCCGGACGCGGCGTGGATATTCTGCTGGGCGGCAACCCCGAAGGCATCGCTCGCGACCGCTTGCGCAAGCAGGGCAAAGACCTGACCGAAGTCACGCCCGCAGAATTTCAGACCGAATTGGACAAAGCCCAGGCCGAATGCGATGAAGAAAAGAAAAGGGTCGTCGCGTTGGGGGGCTTGCATGTGGTCGGCACTGAGCGACACGAAGCCCGCCGCATCGACAACCAGTTGCGCGGACGCTGCTCGCGCCAGGGCGACCCCGGCTCGACTCGTTTCTATGTGTCGCTAGAAGACGAGTTGATGAAGCGCTTCGGCGGCGAACGGGTGCAGGCGCTCATGACACGTATGCAGATGGAGGACGATGTGCCGCTTGAGTACGGCATCCTCAGCAAGAGCATCGAGACCGCCCAAGAAAAAGTCGAAGGGTATAACTTTGACATTCGCAAACACGTCATTCAGTACGACGACGTGATCAACAAGCAGCGCGAAGTGATTTATAAGCAGCGTCGCACGATCTTGGAAAAAAACGACTTGAAGGAAGTCGTGCTGGACATGGTCGATGGCGAGATCGAATCGCTGGTTAAAGATCATACTCAGGGCGATCTACCGGAGAACTGGGATGTGCAAGGGTTGACCAACGAAGTGCGCACGATAGTGCCACTGCCCAAGGACTTCGATCCCAAAGCCTGGGAGAAAGGCACCCGCGAAGAGATCATCGACGAGTTGAGCGCAAAGACTGAATCACGCTATAGTACTGGCCTAGATGATTTTGCCAAGATGTTTATGACCCAGATGCAGTTGAGCAATGTCTCGATTGCGGATATGTCGTTCTCGCGCGATGCGCTGCAGCGCTGCATCTTCACCTGGTTGAAAACACATTTGGGCGAGCAAACAGTGACCGACCTGGTGGCTGCCAAAAGCACGTTTAATGACCTGCCGATGGAGCTGCGTGAGAAAACCATGCAGGCCTTCGCCGATGGCTTGCGGCTATTCCGCGACCGCTACATCATGATCCAGACGGTCGATAATCTGTGGGTGAAACACTTGACCGACCTGGACGAACTGCGTGAAGGCATTGGCTTACGCGCCTACGCCCAGCGCGATCCATTGGTAGCCTACCGCACCGAGGCCAGCGCTACGTATGCTGATTTGGTTGATTCGGTGCGGCAACAAGTAGCTAGCAAGATATTTAACGCGCAATTTACGGTACAGCTGCCGCAAAGCCAAACACCGGTGCAACAACCACGTCAGCGCGGCAACGGCGCAGCACCAGCAGCACCGCTAAATCGTGCCCCGATCGATCGCGCCATCAATCGCGCGGCTGCCCGCACCAATACCGTCAGCGACACTCCGGTTGTGGCCAAACCCAAAGCCGTGGCGGGGCCCAAACTGGGCCGCAACGATACCTGCCCCTTCTGTCAGCAAGGCAAGAAGCTAAAACACTGCGATTGTGAAGGCGCACGAAAGTGGCGAGGAGAGATTTAGGAAATTGACGCAAAGCGTGCAGAATGCAGAAACACTATTTCTAGATTCTGCACGCTTTGCGTCAATTCGAAATTCTGAATAGAGCCTGGGTCTTTTGACCGATGGAGCGATTAGGCCAAAGGTGGAATTTGCTAAAAATCGGGCCTTTGGGTGGGACAAATACCGATCTTGTTCGTTACAATGAAGGTGGGTAGCTCCTCCCATTGACTGAACAGTTCATAATACTAGAGGCTGAATAGAGGAGGCGCAAGCAATTGCGTCTTCTTTTGTTTTTCCAAGCGCTTGCGCATTGTCAAATAAATCACATCCGGGGGTAACCGCCAAATATGACTCAGCAACACAATTTAAATTCACCGCCACACATCGCTACTCGATCAAAAACCGTTCGTCTGGCACTCGTTGGCACACTCGTGGCCGTAGGCTGTCTGTTGCAGGGGGCAGCGCTGGCCAACAATGCGCTAAAGCCGACCTACACGCTGTCGGACGCCGCCCTATATCAGCCCAAGCCGCTGGCGCCAGAGGCGATCACAGCGGCGGAGAAATCGGTGCAGGTCGAAGCCGTCGTGCAAAAGTCGCCGCCGCAAATCACCCTAAATTGGGTGGTCGATCCGTATGCCGAGGCCTATACGATCACCCGTAAATCGCTAACCGACACAGTCTGGAGTGCGCCGATCTTTACCGTGTTTTCGCCCTCGTCCGCCAGCGCAATCAGTTTTGTGGACACGAATGTGGTGGTCGGCACCGGTTATGAGTATCAGGTGATCAAATTTGGCAACAAACCGGGAACCGGCACAACCACGTATAACGCCTATGGCTACGTTTACTCTGGCATCGAACTGCCTGTCAACGATGACCGCGGGCATATTTTGATTCTGGTCGATAATTTTGTGAGCACCGCGATCCAAACCGAACTGGATCAACTGAAAGAGGATTTGGTAGGCGATGGCTATCAAGTGATTGTGTCGAACGTGCCGCGTGCCAACGTACTGGAAGATTGGAGCAAGCGCGACGGCGTGACCAGCACCAAACAGATTATTCTGAACGCCTGGAATACATATTCACCCACGTTGAAATCGGTCTATTTGCTGGGGCATATTCCAGTGCCGTATTCGGGCGTCCTATTCTATCCAGATGGACAGTTTAATCACCACGGTGCCTGGCCAGCGGACGTTTACTATGCCGATATGTCCAACTCAGGATGGACGGATAGTGGTATTGGATCTACTGATACCACCGCTAATTACCTGCCACAAGTGAATAACTTAAATGATGGCAAGTATGCGCAGAGCGCCATTCCCAATCCGGTCAGAGTCCAGATCGGACGCGTGGATTTCTACAGCACAATTAGTACGACGGTGCAAAGCGAGATGCTGGCCAACGAAAGCAACTATCTACGCCAGTATCTCAATCGCGTGCACAGTTGGCGCTTCAAGACATTCACCGCGCAAACCAGTGCACTCGTCGATGATGGTTGCGAATCGACTTATTTGGGGTCAGTTGCTGACGGCGAAAACGCTTATCGCAACTTCGCTCCGCTGGTCGGCGCGAGTAATGTCATCTCGGCAAACTGGACCACCACACTGAATTCGGCTAATTATCTGTGGGCATTTGGCTGCGGCACAGGCAATGCCGGCAACGACCCGGATCGCTGGCGGACAATTAGCGGCATCGGCAACACCCAAGACTTGCTGAACACCAACGCAGCAGCAGCATTTAACCTACTGTGCGGTCAATATGTTGGTGACTGGAACAGCCAATACGGAGGCGACTTTTTGCGTGCACCACTCGCCACTACACGCGGTTTAGCTTCGATGTGGACATGCCGCCCGCATTGGTTTATGCACCACATGGGAATGGGCTTGCCAATTGGCTATAGCACATTGCGCACACAGAGCAACATCGGTGCAAATGGCTTTCACCAACCCGTCGAGACCGATGCCGGCAAAGTGCATATCGCACTCATGGGCGACCCTACCCTGCGCATGCATGTGGTCCAGCCCGCCATTAACGTGGGCTACAGCGTACTCGGCCCTGGCGCGGTCAGAATCACCTGGAATGCCTCGCCCGATGCCACGCATGGCTATCACGTCTATCGCGCTGCGTCAAAACTCGGCCAGTACACGCGCTTGACCACCTTACCTGTTGTTGGCACAACTTATGACGATTCGGGGCTGGTCGTGGGAACGTATTACTACATGGTACGTCCGGTTAAGCTGGAGACGAGCCCCAGCGGTTCGTACTTCAATTTAGGGCAAGGGACGTTTTCTGATGCGGTTGAGGTGAACAGCAGCGGCGAAGTGTTCACACCTACGCCTACACCTACCACCACTGCCACACCTCCCAGTGGTGGCGGCGGTGGCACGGGCACTCCGAATCCCAACACACCCACCCCCGGCGGCCCAACGCCCACATCGCCAGGTGGCACGGTCGGCCCCACCCCAACCGGCACCTTGCCAACACCCGGAGGCACATCCATCGTCACCCCGGACCTGGTGACTCGCACGCCTGCGCCAAAGATCAATTGTGCCAAATCGTTCTGTGTTGCCATGCCAGTGGTGCGGCGACAATAGGAGTGAGTAAATTTATAAAACGTCCGGAATGCTCAAAGTGTTCCGGACGTTGCACCTAGAAGAATCCCCGCATTAGAATCAGTCGGATATGGCTTCGACGAGTATTAGTGTTGATCCTGTTGAGAATCCAGCAAAGATAACTTTGTTGAGCGACGGCACTTCGTATTGGGATGGCGGCGGGGCATTTGGACTAGTGCCACGTGCGAAGTGGAGCAAGCTCATTGCGCCGGATGAGCAAAACCGCGTGCCGCAAGAGCTGCGTTGTGTGCTGATCGAGGCGGACGGCAAACGTATCTTGGTCGATTGTGGGGTGGGGAACAAACCCAATCCGCTGCGTGAGGCGCAATATGACGTGCGCCAGCCCAATGGCCACCTACTGGATGATTTGGCTCGACACGGCGTGCAGCCCCCCGGTATCGACATCGTCATTTTCACCCACCTGCATGGCGACCATTCTGGCTGGGCTACCCAGCTAGACAAGGCAGGCGCCACCGTCCCGACCTTCCCGAACGCCCGCTATTACGTGCAGCGCCAGGAATATGCCGATGCTACCCACACCAATGAACGCACCCGCAACACCTATTTCCCCGACAACTATGTAGCGCTGCTCGAACACGGCGTGCTCACCTTACTAGACGGCGACGCCCAAATCTCCCCTTCTGTTCAAGTCATCGCCACTCCCGGCCACACCGCCGGCCACCAATCCGTCATCGTCCGCGAAGTGTCACCCGCGAAGCGTCACCTCATCACCCGCGAAGCGTCATCCTCTTCATCCCCCCACCCTGTCTTCATCCTCGGCGATCTCGCCACCTATATGATTCAGTTCGCCCGTTTAGCGTGGGTAACCGCCTACGATGTATTGCCATTAATGACTATCGAGAGCAAACGTCGCTGGCAAGGCTGGGCATTAGAAAATCAAGCTATTTTGATTTCGCCACATGAGACACTTATGCCCATGGGGCAATTGGTCCGCAAAGAAAGGGGGTTTCTGGATGTCGTGGCGATTTAAGCATTGGCTACTCATTATCGTACTGCTGACGCTCTCGGCGTGTGGTCGCAGCAGTAGTACCGTCGGCACAGTCGTCCCGATGTGGCACTCATTGCAAGGCGTGCGTGAACGGACACTCCTGCACTTGATCGACCGATGGAATCAGAATAATCCAGATGGGATCGTGGTGGTGCCAGAGTACCAACCCACGGCAAGCATACACGCCGAAGTGCTCGGCACCAACAGCCGTACCCGTCTACCCGGCCTGATGTTGGTATCGCCGATGCAAGCGGCTGCGTATGCACGCGGCAATTTGCTAGCCACGCTGGACAAATTTGTCAGTACCGAAAATACTGATATCGGCCTCACGCCGCAAGATATTTCGGACTTTTACCCGTTTGTGCTGAATGCTGGCCGCACTGCACAGGGCAATCTAATTGGCGTACCACTAGGCGGTAAGGCGCGCATCATGCTTTATAACCGCGACTGGCTGAAATCAGCAGGGTTTGATGGGCCACCCACCACCTGGGAAGCCATGACCACCATGTGCGGCATCGCTGCCAACGCTACACGTGGCACACTCTGTTTTGCGGTAACTGAAGATCACACCCCCATGGAAGATTGGCTGTTGGCGCATGGCACAGCGCCGGTCAGCAGCGATGGCACTCTGATGCAAGCCAATGTGCCAACTGCGCTGGTCGCAATCGATCAACTGGTGGCGTTTCTAGAGCAACGGCAGGTATATCGGGTGATTAACGGAGCCAAGAGCCGCGAGGATTTTTCGGCGAGTCTGACGCTGTTTGCCTTTGATTGGAGCAACAGTATTGACCAGTATCAGACCGACATTAAACAGCGTGCCAACTTTGATTGGGGTGTTACGACACTTCCTGGCGCAAACGGGGCAGACCAGCCCGCCGATACGATGTATGAAAGCAACTTGTGGGTGGTTCCTGGTAGCGATGGGACAAATGCAACCCGCGCGTTGGCCAGCTGGAAGTTTTTGCGCTGGCTATTGGAAACCCCGCAAACTGTGGAGTGGGCGCGCGACACCGGCGATTTACCGGCCCGCAAATCGGCCAGTCCTTTGTTTGAAGACAATCCTATGCGCACAGTAATTCTCGAAAGAGTGGCGACCCATGCGCGTCCGGTCCCGCTGCTCAGTGGCTGGGGTTGCGTGCGCAACACTATGGGCACCGGCGTGCGCAATATTCTGGATGGCCGCCTCGTTACCGAAACACTGCGCACCGTACAGCTCACCGCACAGAGCGAGCTAAATTTTGATTGCACGCTTAGGTGAGGGATGAAATATGAGGTATGAGGTATGAAGTATGAAGTATGAAGTATGAAGTATGAGATGCATGACTCATTTTCATACCTCATACCTCATACCTCATACTTTTTTAGGGCAGCCACGCTGGTTGGGTGGCGTTCGAGGCGATCAGGCGTTTGTCAGTGCCATCTAACCGCAAGAGCCACACTTCAGGTTGGGCGTTGGGTTCGGTGAGATTGAATCGCAGCGCGGTCAGCCAGTTGCCATCCGAGCTAAAACCCAGCGCGCCGTAGGTAAAACCTGCGTCACGGGTGAGTGCCGCTGGGTCGGCAGCCCCAGCTGACTTGAGCCAAATTTGGGCACCAGTGCCTGCCGCAGTGGTGCTGGCGCGGCGCGTAAAAGCGATCTTGTTGCCATCGGGCGACCAAGTAGCGGACGCATCATTGGTCGCTGCGAGCGGCAATTCAGTGGTGATGACATTGCGCACCAAGTCTGCCCGCAGCAATTGATAGAAGCTGCCGTTCTCAAGGGCTTGCAATTCAGGATAGATTAGCTGAGTGGCATCGGGCGACCATGCGCCGGAATCGCCCAACACGCTGGGCAACTGTACACGCTCTAGCTTGACTGTGTCTAGCACGGTCACCACCGTGTCGGTTGGATCGAAGTAGGCCAACTTGTCGCCCACGGGCGCCCAACGCGGCAATGAACCGAGCTTCTGCGAATCTTCTAACAATGGGACGGCTTGGCTGTTGGTGACATCGACAATCCAGATGCGCGCTGGACCTGGAGTTTTACCAATTGCCCCTTTGATGAGATTGCGGCGCTCAAAGGCAATGCGGGTGCTGTCCGCCGACCACGAGGGCGATTGACAAACCTGCTCATCGCAGGTCACGAGGCGCTGCCGCCCGGAACCATCGCTGTTGATCAGCCATAAATCACGCGCGTCGCTGGTATCGCGCCGTGCGCTATAAACGATACGGGTGCTATCCGGGCTCACCGCAAAATCCCACACCCCATACGGCTCGGAGGTCAGGCGCTGCGGGGGGTCAGGGGTGTTCACATCCTGCAGGAACAGATCAGGGGTGCCACTGGCTGGAGAAAGATACAACAGGCGCGGATGGCTGGTGCGAAAACGCACGATGGTTTCCTTCAATACCGTACGCCCACGGATGCTGGACGCACCCGGTTGGATAGTCAGGGTGTAGCTAGTATCGGGCTGCAATGCAACAGCAGGTACAAACGCGGCCGCATTGCCATTCCACTGTAACGTGCCACTAACGGGTGGAGACAGCTGCACTTTACCCTCCAGCGTGCGGGTGAGCATGTTCTCGTTAAATGCTAGAGTGAATCGCCCACGTTGCGGGATATTAGTGGTGTTGTCGGCAGGGTTGATGCGCGTGATTTGCACCCCCACTTGATCACCACGCAGCAACAGCAGCGCGACAAATATGATTGTCGAAACCAAGGTGATGAGGACAGTGCGGTCGAGGCGGTCAAATCGCATGGGACGATTGTACTGAAGGGAATGCGGGGATGACGCTTCGCGGGTGATGAGCGATGAGAAATGAGAAATGAGAAATGAGCGATGATCGATACAATCGTGGCTTATGCAAGCCAACATGGCCATGACATCAGTGGCATTTAGCTGGCGGCTGCCAGACAACCGACGTACGCAGGCCCACTTTGCGGTGGAGACCATCGATTATGACGAAGCACAGGATCGTGTGGTGTGTGTGTTGCGGGAATTGCTTATTCCCCTCGACCCTGAGGTGCCCGAAGATACGCGCCAACTGATTACGGGTCTGATTGGCCGCTGGGTGATGATCCCATCCGAAGCTCGCCTGGGCCTGACCTTGCCGCTAAAGTATGAAACACTTACTGGGCGAATCCGCTACTTTCACGCGAGTGATCCCAGGAAGAAGCAATGAGTGCTCAGGGTTGATAGCTGATAGCTGATAGCTGATAGCAGAAACTATGATACGAAAAACTGCGGGGCCACTGGCCTTTTACGAATTCGAGGCGTTGCGCGAGCAGGCGCTAGTCCACGGGGTGTTTACCCGATTGGGCGGGGTAAGCGAAGGGTGCTATGCCTCCTTGAACCTGAGCCGCAGCACAGGCGATGTGGCCGACGCGGTGCAGGCCAATCGCGATCGCATAAATGCGGTGTTTGGGTTGAAATACGAAGACACACTTACCTCGTGGTTGGTCCATGGCAAGAAGGTGCGCGTGGTGAATTGGGACGACCGCAGCCAAAACGATGTGCATGCCGATGCGATGGTGACTGATACGCCTGGGCTGGCGCTGACGCTGCGCTTTGCTGATTGCGTGCCAGTCTTGTTTTACGATCCGGTCAAACAGGTGATTGCTATTGCGCATGCCGGCTGGCGTGGCTATGTATGCGGTGTGTTGTCGGCTACAGTGCAGACCATGCAACAGGCTTTTGGCTGTCGCCCACACGACATCATCGCTGGCGTTGGGCCATCGATTGGACCCGACGCATTCGAAGTGGGCGAAGATGTGGCTGCACAGATTCAAGATACCGTACGCACACCCGTCATTCTGCGGCGCAACACAACAGATAATCCACAGGTAGATTTATGGCGCGCTGCAACATCGCAACTCAATGCGGCCGGAGTGCACCAAATTGAGATCGCCGGACTGTGCACGGCTAGCAACACCCACGAGTGGTTTTCGCATCGAGCAGAACGGGGCAAGACCGGGCGTTTCGGCGCACTGCTGATGCTCACCTAAATTTCGATTCCGTATAATCCTAGCCGCCCAGTTACAGCTTACAGAAAGAAAGTCACGACTTAGGTAAACACTCATTCGCGTGAGTCCATTACCCATCAATTACACAAGAAGACAGAAAGCTATGCGAGGAATTACCGTTTTTAGCGGCAGCGCACACCCGGATCTGGCCGAAGAGATCTGCCGACACCTTGGC
The DNA here is from genome assembly GCA_031392845.1 of Chloroflexota bacterium. Taxonomy (GTDB): domain Bacteria; phylum Chloroflexota; class Anaerolineae; order J036; family Brachytrichaceae; genus JANMVQ01. Next base: position 296 of record JANMVQ010000020.1, on the reverse strand, counting down.
GTTCCTTTATCCCCTGTATCGATCAGCCGTTTTAGTAACGACTGTATCCAAGTACAACTACAAGCTAGTTGCCGCGAAGGCGATGTGTTTTTCGTGCAGCCATTGTGTCCGCCGGTGCAGGAGCACTTAATGGAGCTGATGCAAATGCTGGATGCGGCCAAAGGCAGCGCTGCCGCCCGTTTGACTGCCGTCATACCGTATTACGCGTATGCCCGCTCAGACAAAAAAGATGCACCACGGATTCCAATCACCGGCCGCCTAGTGGCTGATTTGCTCTTAACCGCTGGCGCACAACG
>JANMVQ010000010.1:0-3626 GCA_031392845.1 Chloroflexota bacterium | reverse complement strand
ATCGCCGCCGTATCGCCATTGGTACGCACAAACTCGGCAGCAATCCAGCCTTGGCGGCCGCCAAGCTGCACTTGCCACCAAGTACCATCCTCGCTGCGGCCGATAATCTCGGCACGTTGGCCGGAACGGAGCAGCCCAATTACGCGAGTGCGGGTGCTGGCCCCACGTCGAATATTCACGAAGTCACCTGTCGGCACAATCGCAAAGGCCCGGTCTGTGCTGCGCACCGTCTCAGTGATCACAGGTAACTCGGCAATTGTGGTCGGGGTGGGTTCGGTTGTATTTTCGGGTGTGGCCATCACCACAATTGCAGTAGGTGTCGCAGGCACAGGGGTCTCAGTCGGCACAACCGGTATTTCGGTGGGTGCCGCGACCGTCTCAGTCGCTATTGGCACGAGAGAAGGCTCTGGTGTGTCAGTTGCAAGCGGCGCAACGATGTCTATGGTGTCGGGCAAGGGCACGTTGGTGTCATTCGGGTCAGTGTTGGCCAGAATTTCCTCACTGCCAGCCGCCAGCAAGGACTTGGCGAAGTAACACGTGTTGAAGTCCGATCCCACCACAATCGTATAGCGCGCATCGCCCTCGGCGGGCGCAGTCAGAATATTGCTGTTTTTAATGTTGAAAGTCTTTTGCAACAATGGAATGGCACTGCCCTTGCTGGTGGTGCTGTGGTCTAGCACGATTGATTCAACATACGGCGAGTCCGCCGGTTTGATGTCCACTACCCGTAGCCCTAACTCATTCAATCGATCGGCAGCGGCAGCGGCAAACCCCGGGTCATTCGTACCGTTCAGTACCTGCACCGGGATACTCTCATTCACCCGTTGATTGAGCGCAATCTTGAGCGTTTGTTCCAAATAGTTGCGCCGATCCACCCAGAACTGATTATTCAGGCCGCCGTTGTAAATCTTGGCGTCAACCCACAGCGCACCGTTACTTCCACCCTTGTCCAGAAAACGGCTGCGAATCACCGTATCGTTGATCCGATCCGCCATCCCTGCCAATTGCAACAAATCAGTCAGCGCAAAATCGGTCTGCACATCTTTGTTAAAAGTGTCGAGCAATTCAGGGATTTTGGTCAGCGTGCCGACTTGCTTGGCTTTCGCAAAAATCGCCCGAATCACACGCTGCTCACGACGGCCACGATCCACATCGCCACCGGGGATGCCATAGCGCGCCCGCGCAAACGCCAACGCCTGCAAACCGTTCAGTTGATACACACCCGGCTTGGGGATGTCAATCGTCTGGGTCGGCACGTGCGTGCCAGCCTTCCATACATCGCCGCTGAAATTGTCGGTCCAGTCACGAGCCAGCCAGGGTCCACCCATGTAATACGGGTCTTTGGGGAAGATGTGATAAATCGGGCAGGTCGCGACAACATCAATGCCGCCAACCGCTTCCACCGCGTGTATCACCGCGCTAAAATTGACCATGGCATAGTGATCAATCTTGATGCCAAAGTTGTATTCGATCGTACGTTTAAAGAGGTCAAACCCGCCATTGGCATAGGCCTGATTGACCTTCCACACAAATCGCCCGGGGATATATACCAAGGTATCGCGTGGGATCGAGAGCATCGTCACCGAAGGCACACTGGGATTGATGCTGGCAATCACGATTACATCCGTGTTCTTGATCTTTAGTTGTGGCCGAGTGTCGACTCCCAACAACGCCACATTGATCGTGCCTTCGGGAAACTCAATTGGTTTGACCGCACTTGGCACAAAATAGGTGATGGGATGCGGCATCGTAACCGTGGTCGTGCCTTGCGATGCGATTTCGTAGGATGCTAATGTTTGCGGATGGTTGGCCAGCGCTGGTGACAACAGCACCGGTGCGTGTATCACGTTGCTTTGCACAATACCCGTTACCAGATTACGTGCGACAACATTGCGCGGCACAATCACGCCCATGCCGATCAATACAGCCAACGCATAGCGCCCAGCAGTTGCAATGCCACATCGCCAAAATCGCCGTGTGGCATATGAGCTTTGATGAAAATTCATTGTTCGATCCCCTCTATGTAAGAATTCTGTCTCAAGACGTCTCCATGGATTACGTTCTTGCGCTTGCACTGAGCGTAGACAAGCCAGAGTTGCGATTGTAATCTTTCCAGAAGTTGTCCACATTTGCAACCCGGTATCAATGGTTGATTGATGAGATGAGGGTTAGAGTTACAGTGAGGGATCACCGCATCCAATCCAGCACCCGGTAATACAGCCCCACAAACGGTAAAAACCATGGGTTGCCGGTATAAAGATTGAGCGGAGCCGACGGAAAAGGCAAATTGAAAAGCGGGTTGTCGTCGGTGTCACCGAGAACGCGCCGGGCCAGGCACGCGCCCAGGTAGGACAGCATCGCCACGCCATGCCCACCGCAGCCCAGCGCATAATGCACGCCTTGGGCGGTCTGCCCAGCATGTGGCAACAGATCAAACGTAAAACCCAGCGTGCCACCCCAGGCGTAGTCAATCTGAGTATGCGCCAGTTGCGGATACACCTCGATCATCGACTTGCGCAATACCTGCGCACTCTCGCGGATGGTGTTGGGCGTCTCCGGCACAAAGCTGGCCCGCCCGCCAAAAATCAAGCGATTATCAGATGATAAGCGCCAGTAATACAAAAAGTTCTTGGAGTCGTAGATCATGCGGCGCTTGGGAATAAGCGCGTCGACTATATCGTGGGCCAGTGGCTCGGTTGCCACGATATACGAGCCAATCGGCACAATCTTGCGCTGCAAATCGGGTGTGGCACGCCCGGTGTAGCCATTGGTCGCCACAATCACCTCGCGCGCGCGCAATTTGTGCTTGCCGATGCGCACGGCAAAACTGCCATCGCCCTGCGGCATGACCTGACTGACCGGCGCATGATCGAACAATTGCGCCCCGTGTTTGAGCGCCGCCCGCATCAAGCCAGCCGCATATTTGGCCGGGTGCACCCCGGCGCTGGCCTCATCCACCAAGCCACCGTGATAAGCATCCGAACCGACTTCCTGGCGCAAGTCTTTCTTTTGCACGATTCGGACCGGGTGATTGAACTCGCGCGAGAGCAACTCGGCGTCGGCTTCATAGGCCTGAAAATGGCTGGGCTTGTAGGCCAGTTCCAGATGGCCGCAACGGATAAATTCGCAATCGATCTGCTCTTCTTTGACTAAAGCTTCGATATACGCGATGCACTCCAGCGAATTGCGCCACAGTTGCTGAGCGACTTCCTTGCCGTACTTCTTCAGCAACGCTCCCGCCGCCAGCTTGGTGCCGGTTAGCACCTGCCCGCCGTTGCGCGAGCTGGCGCCCCAGCCAAACGTGCGCGCCTCAAACACCGCCACCCGCGCGCCCTGCATCGCCAACTCGCGCGCTGCCGCCAACCCAGTGTAGCCCCCGCCAATGATGGCGATATCGATCTGCGTCGGCAGTGGCTGTCCGGTTTCGAGCGTGGGGAATTCGGCGGTGCTTTGCCAGTAGGAGGATTCTTGCATAGCGAAAAATTGTAATTGCTCACGGGTTTCTTTAAGGTTTTGGAACGCATGTTCTAGAAATGGCAAACTTATCGGCAGTCCATTCTCCCGCAGAGACTTGAAAATAGGCATTTTCCACTTGGGAGTAGTCGATTCGTCTTGGTAGCACAACC
>JANMVQ010000003.1:0-20259 GCA_031392845.1 Chloroflexota bacterium | reverse complement strand
CGGTTTTCAGCATTTGAAAAACAGTCTCTAAGAGGATAAGGAGAGCTTGATGCTTCGATACATCGGCCAGCGGATTCTTCAATACCTTGTAATTATCTTCATCGCCAATTCACTCACTTTTCTGCTCCCGCGCATTATTCCGGGCGACCCTATTCGGGAGGCGTTGCAAGTGAAAGCCGCCGCCGCTGGCAGGCAAAATGTCGATATTCAGGCTTGGGTGGAAACTTATAACCAGAGGTTTGGTTTTGACCAGCCCCTTTGGCGACAGTATTTCAACTTTTGGCGCGATCTACTCCGCTTTGACTTCGGATATTCGCTTTTTGACTATCCCGCTACTGTCATGTCAAAAATCTCAGCGGCCATCCCCTGGACGCTGGGCTTCATGAGTGTGGCTATTGCCATTGCTTTCGTGGTCGGAACGATTTTAGGGGCACTTCTCGGCTGGCCAAACTCACCCCGGTTTCTTCAAAGCACCGTGCCGGTGTTGATGGTCATCTCAGCCATTCCGTTCTACCTTTTTGGGCTGGCCCTAATTTATGTCTTTGGGGTTGAGTGGCGTATTCTGCCGACAGGTGGCGGTGCCGATCCAACCTTAATCATGCGTTGGGACCTGAAAACCGCTTGGAACCTAATCCAGCACGCTATCCTGCCTGCCTTGGCGCTTGTCTTATACGGAATCGGTTCTTGGGCGCTTGGTATGCGTGCCACGATGGTGACGGTTCTCGGTGAGGATTACATTACCTTTGCTCAAGCCAAGGGCCTACCCGACCGCGAGGTATTCAGCCGCTACGGAGTGCGCAATGCGCTGCTTCCACAAGTCACCGGTTTAGCCATCTCGTTTGGCTTGATCCTGGGCAGCGGTGTGCTGATTGAGTCGATCTTCAACTATCCAGGAATTGGCAGTTTGATCTTTGCCGCCATCAACTCGAAGGACTATTTTGTGATTAACGGCACTGTGGCGATCATGGTGTTCACCGCTTCTACAGCACTGTTAATCGTGGACATCATCTATCCTCTCATCGACCCACGCATCCGATTTGGCAAGTGAAGCTTGCCATGAACAATCAAAAAGAACATTCTTCTCTGGAAATTATGCGGAGGATAGTATGACAATAGTAAAACGAGGTTGGTTACAGGATCCAAGGATCAAACCGAGCCTAATTTTCGGCATAGCAGTCCTGGTTTTTATGATTTTGGTCGGCACCTTTGGGCCGATGTTGTTGAGTGAGAAATTGGCGCGCGTTGGGGCAGTAGAGCCCAACTTGCCACCCACAGCAAAGCATGTTTTCGGCACTGATTCCCAAGGACGGGATGTATTCACCACCACGATCATGGCCATCCCCCCGACGCTGCGGGTAGGCATAACTGCCGGTATCATCAGCGTGATTCTGGGTTTGGCCTTGGGGTTGATTGCGGGCTTTTTTGGCGGCTGGGCTGATTGGCTGATCCGAACGTTTTCGGACGTGTTGATGGCCATCCCTTCGCTCGCGTTTATGATCTTGGTTGTTTCGCGCATGAATCGCCCGAACATCCTGACCGTCGCTGTTATTGTCGGTTTTCTGACCTGGTCCGGGACGGCTCGCGGAATCCGCTCCATGGTGCTCTCGATCCGCGAACGTTCTTACACTGCGGTGGCACGCGCCAACGGCGAGTCCGAAATAGAAGTATTGTTTCGCGAAGTCATGCCCAACTTGCTGCCGTTGATGCTGGCCAGCTTTATCGGAGCGGTCACGATGGGGATTTACACCATCATGGCGCTGGAAGTGCTTGGGTTGGGCAACAATGTTATTCCCACCCTCGGCATGATGATCTTCTGGTCGCAGCGATTTAGCGCGGTATTACGCGGGATGTGGTGGTGGTGGAGTCCCCCTATCGTCACGATTGCCTTGATCTTTATCGGGCTGTATTTGTTGTCGAGTGGGTTGGATCGCTTTATTAATCCCAATATCCCACAAATGCGACGGCGCTCTCGTTCCGGTTTGGCGATGGAGTCAACGCCGGCGGATGCAATCGTCCCTCCCACCGACCCGCAAGCTGTGCTGCAAGTAAAAAACCTGCGGGTGGTTTACGATACGCCGACCGGACAAGTAAAGGCAGTGGATGATGTGTCATTTACGCTGTCGCCAGGTGAGCGGATGGGGCTGATCGGTGAATCCGGCTCAGGCAAAACAACAATGGCAACCGCGGTCATGCGTCTGTCACGTGCACCGGCTCGCATCATCGGTGGCAATATCTTCCTCAATGGACGGGATTTGTTGTCCATCTCCGATGACGAGTTGCGCAAACTGCGCTTGAAAGAAATCGCACTGATGCCGCAGGCAGCCATGAATTCGCTGAACCCAGTGGTGCGAGTGGGACCGCAGATCAAAGATGCGATTGTCGCCCACTTAGGCCGTTTGTCGCCGAAAGAACTGGATGATAGAGTCGCTCAGGTACTGACCAAAGTGGGATTGCGCCCAGAAGTCGCTAATCGCTTCCCGCATCAACTCAGCGGTGGGATGAAGCAGCGCGTGGCCATGGCCATCGCGATTGTGCTAACACCCAAAGTCATTATCGCCGACGAGCCTACCAGCGCGCTCGATGTCGTCGTTCAACAGCAGGTGATGGAAACCCTGGGTGCATTGCAGCGCGAGCTGAACGCGGCGGCCTTGCTGATCGGTCACGATATGGGCTTGATCGCGCAGTTTTCTGACTCGATCGGTGTGCTGTATGCCGGCAAACTGGTGGAGCGCGGCGCGGTACAGGATGTGCTTCAGAATCCATATCATCCCTACACTCGCATGCTCATCGACAGCCTGCCCGATCTCGAAACCAAGAAAGATTTGGTTGGCATTCCCGGCCTGCCGCCGTCGCTGACCAACCTGCCATCGGGGTGTGCCTTTCACCCGCGCTGCCCGCTGGTGCATGCGCGTTGCCGCACCGAGCGACCCATTCTGCAATCGCCATCGGCAGATCGCCAGGTGGCCTGCCATCTCTATCCTGAACATACCCATCTGCCGCCGTTCCAAGAGAGCGACGGTTTATTGGCCGGATCGGTGCAACCAATGCCGAGTGCGGTTACTGCGCCAGCGCCAAAGGAGTTGACATGACGCCGATCCTTGAAGTAAGAAATGTATCCAAGGTCTATGGCGGCGGCCTGCTGAACAAGGATGTCACGATGGCCGCTGACGATGTAAGCCTGACGATCCCGGACTCGCCGCCTTCGATTACGGCTGTCGCGGGCGAAAGCGGCAGCGGCAAAACCACACTCTCGTTGCTGATGATGGGTCAGATCGCGCCAACGAGCGGCCAGGTGTTCTATCGAGGCAAAAATTTGACCAAGATGTCACGCGATGAAAAGAAGCAATTGCGGCGCGAGGTTCAGCCGATTTTCCAAGACCCATTTTCGGCCTATAACCCGTTCTATCGCGTCGATCATGTATTACAGATGCCGATCAAGCACTTCAAACTGGCCAGCTCAAAGGACGAAGCTAATGCCCTGATCCACAACGCGTTGGAGTTGGTCGGCCTCCGCCCAGCTGAGACATTGGGTCGCTATCCCCATCAAATGAGCGGTGGTCAACGTCAACGCCTGATGGTTGCGCGCGCACTGCTATGCCAGCCCAAACTGATCATGGCTGATGAGCCAGTCTCTATGGTGGATGCATCGTTGCGCGCGACCATTCTGTCCAGTCTGCGCAAGCTTAATCGCGAATTGGGCATCTCGATTGTCTATATCACTCATGACCTGACAACGGCCTTCCAAATCGCGGAAAATATCGCCGTGATGTATGCTGGTAACGTAGTCGAATCGGGCACCGTTGACCAAGTCATTCGCAATCCAAAGCATCCCTACACCCAACTCCTCATCGCCTCTATCCCGCTACCGGACAAGCGCAAGCGTTGGGGCGGCGAAGTCAAAGATGAGGCCACTGCCGCACGCAAGAGCAAGGGGTGTCGCTTTGCCCCACGCTGCCCGGCGGCAATGGACAAATGTTGGACAAACAAACCGCCTTTCTTTCAGCAAGAGGCCGGCCGCTCTGTAGCCTGTTATTTGTATGAGGATGGTCATTAAGAATCAAATTGCCCGTCGACAGTTTTTGCGGCTTGCTAGCTATGCCACAGCGGGGGCATTGCTGGCAGCTTGTTCGTCAGATGCGCCGACCGCTGATGCACCATCCGCAACGAAAGCGCCCGAGCCGACAGAAGTACCTGCGGCAGGGAGCGCGAGCGAAGCGTTGTTGCTCATTCGCAGTGATATTAAGTCGGCATATGCGGCTGAAGAAGCGGTGAAGGAATTCAACAAAAACTTCTCCACCAAAATCACCCTACAAGAGCCAAACAAAGGGGCGGATAGCGAAATTCAGGCCGCGCAAGCTGCCGGCAATCTTCCATGGAGCGGTTTTGCGGTCATGGAGACGCCGTGGCTGACCAAACAGTATGTCTCGCGTGGCTTAATCCAACCCATCGACGATCTCATCAAGTCATCGGCCATCCCCAATGCCGACAAAGTGATCCCGGCCATTGTCCCGACAATTTTGGATTCCAGCAAATACGACGGTAAACAATACGCCATTCCCGGCAACGTCGGCAGTATTGCGCTGGCTTGGCAGGCCAAGTTGCTGGACGATGTCGGAGTCAAAGAGCCACCCACCACTTGGGACGAGGTCTACGAAACTGCCAAAAAACTCAAAGAGAAGAATCCCACGATCACTTCATTCGATTCAGCTTTTTCGCCTCTGTGCGACCTATATGCCATGATCTGGGGTGGCCAGGACAACCCCTTTAACGCCGATGGGTTGGTCGATATCACCAGCCCAATCAGCATTGAAGCGCTGCAGTGGATGCAGAAGATGGTGAAGGAGGAGCTCATGCCGGCCACCCACAATGACTCCATCAGCAACTGGCACAACGGTAGCACCGCCATGATCATTTCATATGATGTGGCTGGCACGCTTTTTGAGAAGGCCTTTGGCAAAGGCACTGGCCCTACCGGCACCTCACTTTTCAGAGAAAAAGGCAGCACCCGCGCCGGTGTGCCATTTTGGATGAATGCCATGGTGGTGTTGAATGGCGCCAAAAACCCACAGGGCATGACCGACTTCTACTTGTGGTGGGTTGGCCCAGACAATAAAGCCAGCGGCAGGCAGTTTGCCGAAGTAGCGGCCAAGCCCTGTTATGAGTATCAATACAAGGAATTCATCGAGGGCAAGCCCGAGCAGGCTTGGCAGTTGCAGGGTATCGATCTTGTTCGCAAGTCGGTCGGCTTCAATGTCAATCAGCCCACCACAACTCAGTTCGATCCTACTCGAGTGCAAATTGAAAAAGCGCTCAACCCCGCCAGCGGTATAGATGCTACATCCGCCATGGAGCAGGCTCTTGTCGATGTCAAGGGTGCGGTCGCCAAACTGAAATAGCGCCTTTCTTTGTATAGAAAAAATGCAAAACACCAACCTGCCATTTACCGGTGCCCACATGAGCTTGGGCAATATCATGAAGCTCTCTTCCGCAGTGACGCGCTCGATCACGGCAGAAAATGTATATGGCGAAAAGAGCCGTGGAGGAATGGCTGAAGTCAGTGATACGCCACAACCCGAAGTCGAAAAAATCGGCCAAGTTTGGGAGCGCCAAAAAGCCGCCCGCGATTTGGGGCGACCCTGGAAGGTGCGCCCGTGCATTAATGTGCCTGCAGGCACGCCCGCATCACCATCGAGAACCGCGCACCAGAAGACTGCAAGCACTTCTTTTACACCATCAACTACACTGAGACCGAAGTCGACGCCGACGATGCTTACTTTCACGCCCAATTCCGGCGCACCAATCCCCTACCCTACATGGAAGATTATGTGATCCTGGATGGCGTTCAAGGTGTCGGCCACTTCGTCGGCACCTATATGGCCTGGCAACAAAACTCCCAAGGTTGGTGGGGCGAGGGCGAAATCAAAGTCTTTTTGGATGGCGATGACGAGTATCCAACCCTGTGCGGCACCGGGACAGAGGATTACTTCGGCGGCGCCTGGGGTTTTGGCGCCCCGTTTCTGGGTTATCCATTCGGCCAGACTGATTTCAAAGTCGGTAATCGCCATGGCGTTTATCGCTTTCACATCATGGACCCGATCCGCTTCCAACAGGATATACGAATCACCATGCAGGCCATCGGCTGGCGCAGTGAGGGCCGCTATTTGCCACTACAAGACGATATCGCTTCGGTCGCCTATTGGTACCAAAGCGAACCGCACACAGCGTTTCCAACCTTGGGCAACCGTGACCATTTAGAAGTCATCTGATCAAGCCAGATCGCAAATTGATTGACCCAAACTCATAGATTCTTGCCAAAAGCCGGTTGTTTCAATTGGGTCTGAAGTTCATATATCGTGCCGCCTGGTTTTACATTGGGCAGCGGAATAATGACAGGGACGTTGGTCATGCGCGGGGTCGGGGTGGGCGCGCCACGCACAAATGAGGCGCAATGAGCTTCCCAGGATGACACCCCGGTGATCGGCCAGGCATCGCCGGCGCAGTATTGCACCAGCAACAAACGGCGCGACCGGCTTGATGTGTTCGGCGCAGAGGCGTGCAACGTGCGGACATGATGAATGGAGATGCCGCCCGCTTTTACAGGCACAGGCACCACTTCTTCTTGATCGGGCTTAAAGCGGGGGTCTGTAACTGCGCCAACAAAAACGCCATCTTGATGATGGTCGTAGAGCGGGCCGATGTGTGAACCAGGCACCATGAGCATGCAACCATTCTCCAGCGTCATATCGTCAATTGCCACGCCGACTGCCAGCAGATCGTCGTTGGTTTGTGGATAAAACGCCCAATCTTGGTGCCACTCAATCGGACTGCCAAACTCAGCAGACTTCATGTTGAGCTTGTTGCCATTGCTCCACAGAACCGGGCCAATTAATTGCGAGACAATGTCGAGAATCCGAGGATGCCGCATAATGCCGTCGTAAATCGGATGATGCGAGACCGGGTTCTTGATCCGCCGCACCCGTGGCTGTTCAGCGCTGTGGCTTGGCTCAAGGTCGTAGATCGCGGTATTGGCTGAAACCGCACGTGATTGCTCGACAAATCCTTCAGTCACTTGGCGCAACTCGGCCAACTCATCTGGAGATAGAACATTGTCGACACCCAAATAGCCATAGGTTCGATACAAATCGATCTGGCTTTGCGAAAGCTGATGCGTAAGATTATCACTCATAGGTTCCTCGACTGGTTTTCTGATCTACACTACTAATGCGTAATCCGATCCAGTCGCATTTTGCCACAAGATGCCACGGAGGGTTCGCTCTATTGACTATCCATTCCAAATGTCAATCGACTATCACTAAATTCTTCAACATTGACTCACTCCCGGTATAGAACAGCGCTGAGGATGCAGGTGACAAATTGACCTGAAACATGTCGCTATTGCGGGCTAATACCTGATCATGATATAGATCGAACACCACCTCGGCGCTGTCCGGCAGTTTAAATAGGCGTGGGCCCCCGGACACGGTATGCACACTCAACAGTGACTTCGAGGCGTGTAGCACATCGCCAGCATCGCTGTAGAGGTGAACGCCCGCATGGCGCGCAATCCCCCGCAAGACCGGCGCGGGGATGCCCGGCGCTGCCAGCCAGATCGATGTCCAATCCGGCAGTTCCTTAATGACAAACCCAGGTTTGCAGCGGCCCAGCGACGTGATCACCTGACCGAGGGTATGGGCTTGGGCATCTTTGACATGAAAGGTCGGCCCCAACGAGGTATGGGTGCCCCAGAATAAGTCCTGCGGCAGATCGCGCGTAATCGGATGATCAAAATCCATCACATGCATCTGCATTGCCCAAGGATTATTGTTGATCTCAAACGTGATGCCCGTAAGGTCGGCCATATGGTCGAGTGATGGGCGCTCATCCAAGTAACCTGCACCATACACCCAGACCGCAGTGGCATGTTGTTGGGCCAGCAACGCCTTGAGCTTGGTTCGCCGAGTTGCATCCAGATGCCAAGCGTTCAGAAAGATATACAGCTTGTAACGTGGGGTGCGACCCTCAAGCACATCATCGAGCAGATACACATCATGCGGTGCACCAAAGCGCGGCAGGCCAAACACGCGCTGGTAAAACACCCCATCGCGGTTGATGTCGTTGCGGATGGTCTCGTGCCACAGGCTATCATCGTCAATAATGACGGCGACCTCCGCCTGAGGCGTGTTGTCCAACTGTAGATTGAATTGACCCAGTTGCACAAACCGCGCCAGCCACGGGTTAAACGCGCTGGGTTCGGTATGCGGATGCTGTGAATAAGTCTGCGGCGGCCAATCGGCAAACCACCAAATGGCAAACCCGTGCGTGAGTGCGTAGCCCAAGCAACGCTGGTGAATGGCGACCGAATGTTCCAACCGATAGTTGCGCCCGTTGTAATCAAACAAATTATGCAGGCGCGAATCCTCTTCGTAGATATAAAGTTTGCCGTGCAGCCGGGCCGACTCAGAGGCGGTCATCGAAAGCCCATCCCCACCCAAGCCACGAAAGGCATAGCCATATGGACTGACCAAAAAATCGACCTCCGGCGCACGCAACACGCTGCGTAATCCCAGATGGCCACTACGCTGGATGGTCGAGTAGTTGCCATCGCTGGGTGCGCCAAAGTAGTTGTCATTCCAGGCCTGATCCATGATGTAGCCGTAGAAAGCCCCAGCCAGTTTGTCGCCATGGGTCAACATCTTGATGTGTCGGCACTGATCGATTAAACGGCTGGCCACCAGATCAGCCAGATTCTGCTGATAGTCGATGGCTTTTCGTTCAGCAGCTGGGTCACGAAAACTCAAATGCTTGGTTTGCAATAGTTCTGCGTTGGTCGGCACTTCGGCGCTAGCGAGCGTGATCGACGCCTCCCCCCAAGCCTGTTGCAGGGCAGCGTCGTCATCATACTTGGCGCCCAGCCAGCGACGAAACTGCCGGCGCATCGGCGCGCTGTAATCGCCGGTCAGCGTCGACATGGAGGTGGTGTTCTTCACCCATTCGCCACACACACCAGGGCAGACTTGATAGGCCACCGTGCTGTCGTAAAAACCGGCTCGGCGCAGATACGCCACTAAATCACGTAAGTAATCCTTGACCTGCGTCTGCCACACCAGCGAAGCATACGATGCGTTTAGCCGCGTGCCATCGGAGCCGACCTCGCATTCATCTGGATACTGCTCATTCCACCACGCGGCCGTTTCGAGATAGATGCGCAGATGAAATAGCGCCTCCGGGTCGGCGTTGCGGATCGCCTGTAATTGCGCACCCAAGTCGGCAAATTCGTCGAAGTCGAGCCGATCGGGTTTGGGGCCACACCAACTCGGGACCACCGTCAATGCATTGAGGTGCACACCCACTTTCGCAAATTCGCGGATGGCGTAGTCGTTTTGATGGGTGCCATCAGCAGCCAATACCCCGGACAGCCATTGCATGCCAGCAAATACCGGCACCCCTTCCAGAAACAACGTCGGCGTGCCGTTGTGTTGCTTTACATGTGCAGTCGTCATGTATTTTCTCGCCTATTCCAACGTCGTATAAACCTTGCCAAAAACACCGGTGGCTTCAATCACAGGTTGCCCGTCTTTGGTCACCCAATTGCCACACAACCCACCCTCAGGGGTGTCCTCCAATTGCACCTCGCTGCCATCCCAGCGCCAGACCGGGCGATAACCATGCCAGAGTTGCGTGACCGAGCCTTCGACATAGTGGCCGATGAGGGCCCGTCGAAAACGATCCGTTGTGGTGTTGGGGAAACTGCCGTGCACAACTGAGCCGTGAAAACACAGCACATCACCCGCCTGCATGATCATCGGGGCCAATTGGGTATCTGGCGGCAGCGGCACCGTGTTGGAGGTAAAACTCTGTTCGGTGTCGGCCTCTATCGCACACAGTAGCGGCCACTTGTTGCTGCCCGGCACCAGTTGCAAACAACCATTGGCCTCGTCGCAATCGTCCAGCGCCAACCATGCACCGATGCAGGTACCCGGCTGCGCCCGCAGATACCAGTTGTCCTGATGCACGGCCTGACCCCGTGATTGGGGTGGTTTGAAGTACAGCATGGTCTGCACAGCGGCAGGGGTAACGCCGGACAGTGCGGTCAATAGGTCACGCAGACGAGTATCGAGCAACCAGTTGCGGCTGACCTCATCCCAATGGTGCATATTGATCATGCGCGGGAATTTATAGAGCGGGTCATTATCTTTGTGCGTGGTTGCGCCATAGTCGCCGGGCTTAGGCCCTTCTGCACGCAGGGCCATATAGTAATCGCGATAGTAGGCGATTTCCTCAGGTGTGAATACCTGACGGGCGATGTAGTAGCCGTTTTCGTCGTAGAAGTACTTATCTTGAGTGGATATCGCTTTCATCATATTTCCTTTGGCAGCTTGTTTAGGCTGCCGGTGTAATACAGCTCGGTCGAAGCCGGTGCCAGCGTGACATCGAATGATTGGGCATTTTGCGCAACAACACGCTGCTTGAACAAATCATAGACTACCTCAACCGATTCGGGCAAGGCGAAGGTACGCGCGCCGCCACCGGTGGTGTGGATGCTTAGCAACTCAGGGGTGGCATGCAGCACATCACCTTTATCGTTATACAAATGCACACCGGCATAACGCGCCATCCCACGCAACACCACCGCCGGGATATTGGGGGTGGCGCAATAGATCGAGCGCCATTCGGCAAACTCTTTTAGCGCCAACCCAGTCTGGGCGCGGCTCATTTGGGTGATGACTTGGCCAAGCGGTATGGCCTCGGGATCATCGACATGGAAGATCGGCGCGAGTGCACGTTGGGTGCCCCAGAATAAGTCTTGCGGCACTTGCCGGGTGATTTCATGCTGAAAATGAATGATGTTCATATGCGCGGGCCAAGGTCCTTCGGTGCGCCCAAACTGGAAGCCGGTTAGGTCGGTCATGTTCTGCACATGCAGCGGTGCAACCGGGCCAACTTTGGGCGGCGGAATCGCACCTGAGCCTGCATCGTCATACAGATAACCCGGCGCATACAGCCAAAGCGCAGTCCGTCCATCGCGTCGCAAGTGCTTGGCCAGCGCCTCACGCCGAGTCCGGTCCAGCCGAAAGGCATTCAGAAAGATGCCCAGCTTAAACGGCGGAACGCGGCCTTCGATAAGGTCGCGCAACAGGTAGGTGCCATACGGCGCACCCATGCGTGGCAAATCGATGACCTTCTGATAAAACACACCGGGCAGGCTCACGTCGTTACGGATCGACGAATAGAAATAGCTCTCATCATCTAAAAAGACTGCGATCTCGGCTTGCGGCGCGCGGTTCAGCCCCAGCGCCCAATTGCCGAGCTTATGCATATGCACATGCAGCGCATCGGCTTCCACTTCGATCTGCGGATATTCCAGAAAGGCGCTGCTCTGCAACCAGGTGATGCCTTGCCCGTGCGTCAGGCAGTAGGCGAAGTTGCGCTTGTAGATGGCGAGCGTGTGCTCAACCGCGTGCATGCGCCCGTCCGGCTCGAAGCGGTTGTGCATCAACGTGTCTTCTTCCAACAGATACAGCTTGTTGTGCAGCCGCATCGTCTCGCTCGGCTGCATGGCCTGCCCATCGCCACCGACGCCGCGAAAGGCATACGCGTAGGGGCTGACCAAAAAATCAATTTGCGGCGAACGCAACACACGCGCCAGGCCGAGATGGCCGCAGCGTTGAATCGTCGAATAGTCGTAGCCGTCGGTAGGCGAGCCAAAGAAATTGACATTCCAGGCCAAATCCATCAGATAGCCAAAGAACGCGCCGGTCAGCTTCTCGCCGTTGGTCTCGGCCTTCACCACGCTACAAAACTCGCCCAGCCGATCCGCGCACAATTCGGCCAAGCACTGGTAATAGTCAATCACGTTCTGCTCGCGAGCCGGATCGCGAAAGTGGCCATGGCGAGTTCGGGCTTGCTCACGCGGCAATGGCACATCAGCGGTGTCAAAGGTCAAGTCCTCGTTGTCCCAGGCCTTGCGCAAGAGAAAGACATAGTTTTGATATTTGCGGCGCAGCCAAGTCCGAAAGTGCTGACGCATTGGCACGCTGTAGTCACCAAACCGATTCATCTGATCGGAATCGCCTTTGACCCATTCCCCCGACGCACCGGCTGCAATTTGATAGGCGATCACTCGGTCATATAAGCCAATGTCGCGCAAATGTTGAATATAGCCACGCAACAGATCTTTCACATCTTGTGCCCAAATATTGGAGGCATACGACTGCGTGACGTGATTGGCATCTTCGGCACAGTTTTGCCGATAGCGCTCAATCTCGCCCCAGCCATCGGTCTCCTCGGCCACAATCTCCATTTCGTGCGGGTGAGCATTGTTCCACCAATGGCCGGGCAGCCAGCGCGTCTCGAAGCCCATGCGCAGCAGAAAGTGCGCGTCGGGGTTGACATCCAGCACCGCCTGCAAGCGCGGGCCGACGGTGCTGAAGTCGAACTGGCTGGGGTGGCCGGGTTGCGGGCCAGGCCACTCTGGGCCACAGGCATCGATCGAATACAGATGGATGCCGAGTTGGCCGAACTTGCGCGCGATGGTTTGCGAGGGCGCGCGGTGTTCGCCATCTAAAGGCGACAGCAAATTGAAATTGGCGTAGGCAGGCTGGCCGTCCAGAAACAACGTGGGCGTGCCGTTGTGGGGTTTGACTTCGGCTTTCATATCGGCCTCAATCCCAATACACCTCGCCCTCATCCAGGTGATGGCGCAGATAATCATCGTTGATCGTGATGCCAAGTCCCGGCGTGTTCGGCACGGTCAGTTGCCCGTCTTTTACCACCATCGGCTCAGTACACAATTCCTCATACAGCAATCCCGACGGGATTCTGTTTTCGGTCATGACGAAGTTGCGACAACTTGCGCCAAAGTGAGCGGTGGCCAGCAGTTGCACGATGCTGCCTATGTTGTGCGTAATTACCGGGGTGTAGTAAATTTCGGCCAGGTCGGCGATCTTGCGGATGCCGCTGATGCCGTGCGTAAAGGCGATGTCGGGGTGAATCGCATCGACCGCCTTATTGTGCATAAACTGCAAGAACTCGTAGGCGAATTCCAGCTTCTCGCCTGTTAATACCCGCACTTTCGATTGCTCACGATAGGCGCGCCAGCTTTCGTTATACGGCACCGGCAGGGCATCCTCGATCCAGAGCGGCTTGACCGGGGCGACAACCTCCGACAACGCAATCGCCGTGGCCACATCCCACTCATTGTGGCAATGCACGATGAAGTCGATGTCCCAACCCAGCGCCTCGCGGCAATTCTCGTAGCCTTTGCCGATAAGGCGCAACTCGGTTGGGGTGAGCATCTTCGATAGATAGCCGCCCTGGTAGCGATCGGCGGGCAAACCATGCCCCAGCATGCGCTCGAAGCCAAATTTGACTACCTTCCAGCCATGCGGGTCGGCTTTGACCTCATCAGCCCAGGCGCGGCAGGAGGCTTTATCCATCCAATCTTCTGGCCCGCCGGTGTTGACGTAAAGCTGCACCGTGTCGCGAAATCGCCCAGTCAGCAGCGTCGATACCGAGCGTCCGGTTACTTTGCCGGCAATGTCCCACAGCGCAATGTCGATGCCAGCCACCGTCGGGTTGTGCACCCAGTGCGCAAAGAACTGCGTCTGCATGCGGGTCATCACCTGCAATAGCCGGTCGATTTCAAGCGGGTCTTGTCCGATCAGCTTCGGCGCAAGGTGATGCAAGTAGGCGCGTGCCATGACCGCAGGCCCACCCACCTCCCCGATGCCATATAAGCCCGGTTCGCTTGTCTCGACCTTGACCAGGGATTGAATCCCGTGGCCTTTCAACTGCACAACTTTGATTGCGGTAATTTTTAGTGACATGTCGATACCATCCTAAACATTCTTGTTCGTTCAATTGGACTATTTTGACGCTACTCCAAGACACGGCAGCTCATGCCGCCATCCCAACAAGCGTTCGGCCTTGCTGCAATCATAGAAACTGGTGTTGCCAGACAAGTCCCCAATGATTGGCACATTCGGATAGTGCATCTGCGCCAGCTCGAGCGAAGACCGGCGATAACTTGTGCGTGGCGCAGTGATGAAAAAAACTTCGTGGCCCACGAACGTCGCACGTAACCCCAATTCAACCGCGCGCGCAGCGGCGTCGGCGCGGGTGTAGCCCCACAATGTCTTGGTGACTGGCGCACCCAACCCATCGTCGACCTCTTGCAGGGGCGGATCCGCATCCGGCAAGGCGTGAAAGCGCAGGCTGGCAATCGTCATCCCCGCAAAACGTCGGGCGGTGGCATCGGCCTGCTGCTCCAACACCCACTTCGACAAGCTGTAGGCATCCTCGGCAAAGCAAGGGTGGGTTTCGTCAACCGGAAATTTCCGATAGGCCACCTTGCGGCCAAACGCGCCGCCGATCGCATTGACACTCGAGGCCAGACAGACGTGCTTGATCCCCAGCTCACCTGCGGCGGATAGTACGTTGTAGCTGATCGCCGTATTGTTCGCGTAAACCTCTTCGTCCGGCACACCCAGCCCGGTGCCTGGAATGGCCGCCAAGTGAGCCACCCCGTCGCAACCGCGCAAGGCCTCTTTGACCGCGCTTACGTCGCGCAGGTCGAGTGCGCAGTGGGCACTTACACCTAGCGGCGCCTCCCGCCCCGGTCGGTCGATGCTGCGCACGAGATGTCCTTCTGCATGGAGGTGCCGAATGAGCACGCGGGCGAAGTTGCCGCTGCCGCCGGTCAGTGCAATGTTCATGTTTTGTTATTAAACGCTCACGCGCCGTCACGCAACAACATCAGGACGAAGAGTCAATGACATCTCGCACAAGGTGCCACCCAACAGCATGACATAGGTCGCTTTACTATGTGACACACCGAAAGCAAGCGCCGCCTCGTCGCCGTAGTCGCAAACAGATTGCCAGTGGATCCATTGAGGGTCGAACCCACACGCGAGCTGCGCTACGAAGAGTCGCTTGTTGCTGCAGGCATATAACGTTAGTTCTCCATCAAGGTTTCTTAACCCAGTCAGCGCAATGATGTGTTCGACAGGTTGCTCTTGCGAAATGACGACTGATCGAACGGGGTGCACCTGCGATTGTTTGCTGATGGCCCAGACCGACTCGCCACAGCTGACATACCAAAACGGATGATCTGTTGCCGCATCGGGCAGCCAAAAATCGACCACCGGGTTGTCCGGTGCTGCCTCACGCAGGACATTCTGAAAGTCAGAGCCATCCACAGATCCATGCCAAAGGCTCAGCATATTATCTGTGCCCTCCAACAGCGCGATGTGTAGCTGCTGACTTGAGTCGATGGCCAACCCAATGACTTTGCCGCTGCTGTCCCATGGCCCAAGAATACTTGTCCAAGTTTGCCCAAGATCGCGGGAGATGCGCAGCCCAGCTTCCACAAATGCAGCCGCTAGCCACACGCCATCCTGCGAAAAGACCAACAGGTCGGCCGCCTCTGGTGTCACGATCTGCCAATGCTCACCTGAATCATGGCTGATCCAAAGCCCTTCGGTCAACGCCGCGAGCAACAGGTGATCTTTGGCAAACGCAGGCGACAATACCAAGGCATGCACATCGGCGCTAGGCAGATTTTCATTCAAGTTCACCCAGGTCTTGCCACGGTTGTTGCTACGCCAAAGGCCTTCCTGCAAGCCGTACATGAATGCACACTGATCATGCGCAAAATTTGGGGACAGCACTAACCCAGAGAGTGAGCGACTTGGCGGTATCCCCAAAGTGCGCCACCGGCCTTGACGCTGCATTTGCCATGCCCCTTGATCCACACAGCCTGCGATCAACCTGTCCTGAGCCGCAGCCAGGCTGATCACATCCGGTATCTCGTAACGCCAACTCCAGGACTCACCCCCATCCTGCGATTGCCAGACGCCAGTTTCAGTCGCGGCAACGACGCCGTGCTTGGCGTGGGTCAGCAAGGCATTGATATTTTTTGCGGGCAAACCCAACCCCTGCCAGGCTGTGCCATCCGCATCGGCGCGATACAAACCCTGCTGCTCGGTTCCAGCCAGCAACCTATGATCGACCAGCGCCAAACTCAGCACCGGCGCACATGCTTCGGGAAAGTCGAGTTGCTTCCAAGCGCGCGCACCGTTGTAGCTATAGTAGATTGCGGTGTCAGTCCCTGCAAACACGGTCTGATCATTTGCAAAGTTGGGCGAAAATGCCAATGCAAAGACCGTGGCATCCAACACACCAAAGCTGCGCGCCACCCAGTGCTCGCCACAATCTTCCGAATACCAGATGCCATCTTCCAGTGTCCCGGCCAGCATGACATGATCGTCCACGAACGCTGGAGAAAAGCACAGAGCCAACACCATCGCATCGGCAATCGGCACCTGCGCCGCTTGCCAATGCGCTCCGGCGTCGGTGGACACATAGATACCGGTGTCGGTCCCAGCGACAAGCCGATGATCCGCCCCAAAGTTGGGGGATAAGGCCAGCGCCATAATGCTGAGCGGGGCCTGCGCGAGCCGCTGCCACTGTTGTGCCTTGGCAACAGTCCCAGCCGTCGAGAAATAAATACCCACTTTTGTGCCAATGAAAATCTCACAAACGGGGCCTTCGTCGCTGACGGCAATCGCAGAAACCGTACCGGCAGGTGGGCCACCGATGCGCTTGAGTTGAGCAGGAGCAGGCTTCATGGTTCCACACACTCCACTGGTTTTTTGTGATGGACAATGACGTCGGTGGTCAGCGCCATGGCTGCACCACTCACAGCGATTTCTAGCGCCCGCTGCAAGACTATCGCTGGATCAAGAATGCCGGCCTCTTGCATATTGGCTAGCTGCCCATTGCGCGCATCGAAGCCATATCCGCATGGGGCCGCTTTTATTTTCTCGATGATCACATCGGGCACGGCTCCGGCATTGGCAGCGATGGCACGGGTGGGTTCTTCGATTGCGCGGGCGAGCATCTTATAAGCAAATTTCTCCTCGTTGCATTGAGTAGGCAAACCACACAGCGCGGTCTGAGCTGCGATGAGCGCACTGCCACCACCGGGAACCACGCCGCCACTCAAGGCGTGGCGCAAACTGGTGATGGCCCGTTCAGCCATGGTCTTGCGCGCTTCACGCTCAACGTCATGTAGGCCTCCCACCCGCAAAATCACTGTGCCCCCATTCAGTCGCCCCAAACGCGTTTGCAGATCACGTCGGTCATGATCTTCTTCGGCGTTGCGCAATTGAGCGCGCAGTTCCGCAATGTGTTTGCGCACTTGGCGTGGGTCATTTCTGCCCCCGTAGATTCCAAATAGACTGTCCGTCGCCCATGCTCGGCGCACATGGCCTAAATCATCCACCCTAAATTCTTCGAACGAGGTGTAGGCCGCGTGATAAAACGGCTTACCGCCAGTCAAAATGGCGATGTCGCCAATCGAAGCCACCCGATCCATTTCCAATACCTTGGGCGCGCGCACAACCAGGGTTTGGAGGGTCTTGGCTTGATTGTTGTTGACCAGCAGGCCAATGACGCGGTCTGATATGTCATTCGCGACGATGACGAGTTGTTTAACCTCAGCTTTGATACAACGTTCTAGCGCTGGGATGACTTGTGCGGGTTCTTTCAACTCTAGGTCACTGATCAGAAGTGCAGCATCTTCGAAGATCGTGCGCTGGGCAGCGCTGTCCGTGACAAAGTGGCGCGAAAACCATCCGCTCAGTTTCCAGTAGGTGCCCTCAATATATTCGCGTTCGACACCGGCTTTGTTCCAGCCCTCGACTACGATCATGCCATCCGGCCCGACAATATCAAAGATTTCGCCAAACAGCTCGGCCAATGCATCGTCACTCTGGCATACGCCGCGTGCAGCACGAGCAATCGCTGCCTTGCCGGTCAGCGGCATCACCTGATGACGAAGCGCTTCAGTCACGACGCGGCAACCCTTTTCAAGTCCGGCGCGCAATAGGGCCGCGTTGCAATCGAATTGGGTGACCGCGCGAATGCCCTCGCGCAGCAGCGCCTGATAGATGACCGCTGCCGTAGCAGTGCCATCACCCACCTCGTGGCGCAACCGCCACAGCGCCTGCCGGATCAGCATCGCCCCAACATCGTGGCTGCGCGGTTCAATCTCGATGATGCGCCGAGCAATCGTGGCCCCATCGTCCAGAAACTCAGCCGCTTCGTTGCGTTTGGCTCGCTCAAACACCACCATGCGCGGGCGCGGTCCCAGCGTCGGGCGGATGGCATTAGCAATCACATCGACACCGGCTTGCAGAGCTTGATAGGTGTGCGGCTGCAACACAATAGCTGGCTGTCGCACGTGCGGCAGATGGCGCTGATTTGCACCTTGGCGTAATCCTGATGTAGTCTCTTTCAAAGATTAACCTTTTAAGCCACTGGCGACCAACCCCTGAATGAAGTAGCGCTGCAACAGGAAGTAGACCAAGGCAGGCGGCCAGGTTGCCAAAAAGGTGCGCACCATGACGGCTGGATAATCAGTTGTGCCCACCGGCGAATAGTCCGACAGAATAATGCTTTGGATGCGAACTGCAATCGGATAAAAATCCGGGTGACCCGCAATAGTGAGTAACGGCCACAAGTAGTCATTCCAGATACCGAGAAATGTCACAATGACTAAGGCCACAATCGGCGGTCTGAGCAGCGGCCCATAGACCCGGAAGATGATCGTGAAAAAGCCAGCCCCATCCATCTTGGCGGCGTCCTGATATTCGATTGGCAGCATATCAAACGCTTGTTTGAACAGAAAGATGGCGAAGGGCGGCACCCAGCCCGCCACAAACAGCACCGTCCATTCGCCAATAAATCCATGCCCGCCTTGTCCGAGAATATTGTTGCCACCGACCAATGGAAACCATGCCATCATCAGGTAAGAGGGAACCAGCATCAGGATTCCTGGCATGACCATGCCAGACAGAAACAGCAAGAATACTTTGTTCTTGCCGGGAAATTGCAGCTTGGAAAAGATATATCCGCCAATCAGGCCAACCAAGAGCGTGATCGTGATATAAAAGATGCAGCGTTCTAACGTGAAGACGTAGGCATCCCACACGCCTGCGCCGAGTGCCCGCCGAAACAAAACGATGTTCAACGTATCCGGGATGGGCAGGACATCAGCCTCCAAAAAGCGATCCTTAGTTGTGAATGATCCGAGCGCCATGAATAGCACCGGGTAGATCATGATAAAGCTGGAGATGCCGAGAAAGATATAGCTCAAAGCCCGCACAGCTGTTCGTTGTCTTTTCATCTTATTTCCGTCTAAATTTTTGCTTCACACCCCGTATTGGCGGCGATATTGATTGAGCTGCCATCCGATAAAGAATAGAAGCATGACGAACAGCACCAACGATTGGGCGGTGCCCAAACCCATATCCAGTGCGGCAAACGAATCATTTTGGATGCTATAGACCAGGGTGTAGGTCATGTTGCTGGGTCCACCCGCCGTGATAATTTTAGGCACCTCCCACATTTGCATCGAGCCAATCATGCCGGTGACCGAGATAAAGAGCAACACCGGGACCATCTGCGGGATGGTGATATAGCGCAGCAGCTGGGAATCTTTGGCACCATCAATTTTGGCTGCGTCGTACAGGTTTTCATCAATCCCCTGCAGCCCGGCCAGAAAAAAGATGACCGTAAAGCCAATCCCCTGCCACACTACAAACAGCACCCCGATGATCGGCATCCAGAAGGTGTTTTGAATCCAATCCACCGGCTCGCTGCCAAACAGCTTGTGCAAAATCATGTTCAGGATACCGACCGAGGAGCCGGCCAGATAAATTTTGAGCAGCAACGCTACGACTGCACCGGAGAATACCGACGGCAGGTACCACATGGTGCGGAAGATGCCCTTCGCTTTAAGATTCTGGTTCATGATGAGCGCGATAAAAAAACCACCGCCGATATTCAGGGTCAGAATGGACACCGCATACAGAAGGGTCCGGCCAATGACTTTGAGGTAGAACCAATCGTCAAAGCTGGAGAACACCTTTGCGATATTGCGGAAACCTACCCACATGGGCGGTGAAATGATATTCCACTCGGTGAAGCTGATACTGATGAGAAAGGCAAGCGGCACAAAGGTCATAACGCAGAAGTAAATGACCATCGGCGTCAGGAAAGTCCAAGCGATGACGGCATCGTGATTGCGCCGATACCAACGCAAGAGACGCAAATGTCGAGGCAGTATTTCTGACATGAGCTATTGGAGAGTGTCTTCAAAGTCATTACGTAAGCATCCTGAGCGAAGTCGAATCCTGAGCGAAGTCGAATCCTGAGCGAAGTCGAATCCTGAGCGAAGTCGAATCCTGAGCGAAG
>JANMVQ010000001.1:0-12801 GCA_031392845.1 Chloroflexota bacterium | reverse complement strand
GCGTCTCTACATGTGGCTTACCGCGCGTCTCTACATGTGGCTTACCGCGCGTCTCTACATGTGGCTTACCGCGCGTCTCTACATGTGGCTTACCGCGCGTCTCTACGTGTGGCTTACCGCGCGTCTCTACGTGTGGCTTACTGCGCGTCTCTACGTGTGGCGTCTGACTCTAAAATGAACCGTATGGACCCTGAACCCTTCACCCAACTGCGACCTTTGCTGTTCTCGTTGGCCTATCGCATGCTGGGCACGGTGAGCGATGCGGAAGATATGGTGCAGGAGGCGTATTTGCGTTGGGCGCAGGTCGATCCTGTCTCGGTGCAATCGCCCAAAGCGTATTTGTGCAGCGTGGTGACGCGGCTGTGCATCGACGAGTTGCGCAGCGCGCGAGTCAAACGCGAACAATATATAGGCGAATGGCTGCCCGAACCGATGCTGACCAATCCAACCGAAATTCCGTCCGAACATGTTGAGCTGGCCGAATCGCTGTCCATGGCGTTCTTGCAATTAATGGAGCGGCTTTTGCCCACCGAGCGGGCGGCGTATCTTCTGCATCAAGTCTTTGACTACAGCTACGAGGAAGTTGCCGCCTTTTTGGACAGTAATGAGGCGACTTGCCGCCAATGGGTCAAACGGGGCAAAGATCACTTGGCGCAGACCAAAGCCCGTTTTAAGTCCAGCGACGAGGCTCGCCAACGAGTGCTTAGCCAACTGATGCAAGCATGCGCACAGGGAGATGTGCAGCAAGTCGAGCAGGTGCTGGCTGCCGACATCGTAGCCTATGCCGATGGGGGTGGGCGGCGTGGGGCAGGCCTGCATCCCATCATGGGCGCACCCAATGTCGCACGGCTGTTGGCGGGCTTGCTCAAGCGTGCCCCTAATGACTATGCCGTGCAAATCGGCTGGGTCAATGGCGAGCCAGCCTTAATTGGCACGGTCAACCAGCAAACTGAGCTATTCAATATCATGATCGTCAGCATCGTCGATGATCATGTGCAAAATGTCTATTCGCTCATCAACCCCGACAAACTGCGTCCCATTGCGCAACAACTGGGGATGACCGTGAGCTGAAAGCCGAAAGCTGAGTACCCATTTGTGAAATCTTTCATTTATGCACGCGCCGGGTATAATCATCTTGCGAAATTGTGATGGCTCGATCAACCGGTTTTGACCCGCTGTACTGGGATGATGCCTATCCGATTGCGCTGGTGTTGCGGCAGATTTACCCTAAGGTTGACCCCACCGACATTGATCCACACACATTGCAACACTGGGTCACTCAACTGGATGGCTTTGCCGATGACCCGAGCGTGATTCTGATCGAGCGATTGGAAGATATACAAGTTGAATGGGTGGAATTGAGTTTGTAAGGTTGAGAAAGGTCTGAAGGGTATATAAGGTTGAGAAAGTTCTGAAGGTGTATAAAGTTCATAAGGTTACCCGATCAAACGTCATGAACTTTCAGAACTTGCTGAACTTTCAAAACTTTCTGAACTTTAAGAACCTTACGAACTCTAAATACAGATGTCTGAACAATTACAAAATGACCCGCGTGTGCCCGCTGAGCTACAAAACAACGTGTTTATTACTGCGTTGAATAAGCTCTATAACTGGGGCCGCAAGCGCAGCACTTGGCCGATGCAGTTCGGTCTGGCGTGTTGCGCCATCGAAATGATCACCACGGCAGCCAGCCGTCACGACCTAGCTCGTTTTGGGTGGGAGTTGTTCCGCGCCAGCCCACGCCAAGCCGATTTGATGATTGTGGCCGGCACGGTCACCAAAAAGATGATCCCGCAGATTGTGCGTCTGTATAACCAGATGCCCGAACCGCGCTATGTCATCTCAATGGGTGCCTGCGCAACCTCCGGCGGACCGTTCAAAGAAGGTTACAACGTGGTCTCCGGTATCGACAAGTTTATCCCGGTCGATGTGTATATCACTGGCTGCCCACCGCGCCCCGAGGCCCTGCTGCATAGCATTTTGAAGTTGCAAGAAAAGATCGACACCCAGACACTCAACACGGTGCGCTGGTATCGCCCAGGCGTGGATGATGGTATTCCTGTGCCGACCCTGGCAGCAGATGTCGTCGATATGCGTCGCGTGAATGAGATTAAGGAGAAACTGGCGGCGAAGGCCGCGTAGACCTTCATCCATCAAACGTCATGCGTCAAACTTATACGGAAATGGCGCATGACGTTTGACGGATGAATCAGACTATGGAAGAGACAAACATGACTCCCACGCCGGCGGACAACGGCGAGACCGCAACCCCCAAAGCCGGCCCGCCACGAGCGGCGCTTCCACTTGGGGCCGATGGCCCACCAAAAGCTGCACCGCCGCCACCCGCAGGTGGCCCACCAAAAGCCGCGCCTCCGCCTGGGTCAGGCGGGCCTCCGAAGTCAGCGCCTCCACCTGGAGCGGGTGGTCCACCAAAGTCAGCAGCTCCACCGACAGCCGGGGGACCGCCAAAAGCGTCACTACCACCTGGAGCACCAAAGCCTGCTGCATCTGCTACTCCGGCTGCACCCGCTGCGGCTAAACCGGGCGCTGGAGCTAAGGGGCCCGCACCACTCGCGCCGACGTCCGCTCAATTGGAACAGTTGCAAGCCAAGTTTGGCGCAACAACGATTGTGCCTGCGCCATATATTGGCATGCTGATCAAAGACAACACCCAGTTGCGCGCCATGGTGGAGTTCATCCGCGATGAGTTGAATTTTGATACGCTGACCAGCTTGACAGCCGTCGACTATATAAAAGATGGTCACATCGAGATGGTGTATCACTTCACAAAAATCAGTGGCGGTGTACCCATTACTTTGAAAGCACGGGTGCCACGACCGAGCGGCAACGATAAGACCGAGCCGATTTCTTCCATTACGGGCGTGTTTCCTGGCGCGGACTTTCAGGAGCGCGAAGTCTACGATTTGTATGGCGTGGTGTTTCAAGATCATCCGGATTTGCGTCGGATTCTATTGTGGGAAGGCTTTGGCGGCTGGCCAATGCGTAAAGACTGGAAAGAGGCTTATTTTGAAGAGGACACCAAGCCCTTCGATAATCGCTGGCCGGGCGGACATCACCAACTGATTGAAGAGCGCGTGCCGTGGGAAGACAATCTCATTTACCCGGAAGGCTTTGATCCAAGTGCGCTAAATGATCAGGATGCCGGTTTGTATGAAACCATGCAAGCCACATCGGTCGCGATTCCTTCGGCTAACTATGCGGTGCATGGGGCCAACGTCGTTGCCGGTATTCCAGTTGCGGCGATGGGTAATGCGCCCGTGGCTGAGATCGATGTCAATCAGGATGGTTTGGCTGATATCGATCAGATTAAGACCGACGAGATCATCGTCAACATGGGGCCGCAACACCCATCTACCCACGGTGTGCTGCGCCTGGTGTTGAAGTTGGATGGCGAGACGATAACCGACGCCAAGCTGGTGCTGGGCTACTTGCATCGCAATCACGAGAAGATCGGCGAGCGCAACACTTGGCTGCACAACATTCCCTTTACCGATCGCCTAGATTACATCACCGGCATCTATAACGAGTGGGGCTATGTGTTGGGCGTTGAGAAGATGATGAACCTGGTCACCACGCCGCGCGTGGAATACCTGCGTGTCATCATGGGTGAACTCACCCGCATACAAAGCCATTTTTGGGGCATCGGGTTCTTGTTGAACGATTTGGGTGCATTCTTCACCCCAGCCCTGTACTTCCTGACCGAGCGCGACTTCGCGATCGATCTGTTTGAGTCGGTGACTGGCAGCCGCATGATGTGCAACTACATGCGCTTTGGCGGAGTCAGCCGCGATTTGAACGAAACGCAGTTGGCACGGGTGCGCGAGCTGGTGTTCGAACGCTATCCGCGCGCGATTGATGAACTGGAAGAGTTATTGAACGACAACGAAATTATTAAGGCTCGCACAATTGGCTGCGGTTACATGAGTGCCGAGCGCAGCATTGCCTATTCGCTGACTGGCCCATGTCTGCGTGCAGCAGGTGTGCCATATGATCTGCGGCGGGCCGATCCGTACGGCTACTACGATCGGTTTGACTTCAACGTGCCGGTGCTATTCGGCGGCGATGTGTATGACCGTTATCGTGTGCGAGTGATGGAAATGCGCGAGTCGCTGAAGATTATGCAACAGGCGCTGAACCAGCTCGACACCGAGACCAAGGTCGGCGATATCCAAGGCGGCAAGAAGGCGTACAACCATCGTGTGCCTGCCGGACAGTGTTATTCGCGGGTGGAGACACCCAAGGGTGAGTTGGGGTATTACCTAGTCAGCGAAGGCAATCAAAACCCGTACCGCTATCACATCCGCTCTGGATCATTCATCAACTTGAACTCACTCAAGGAAATGACCGTCGGCCAGAAAGTCGCGGACGCGGTGGTGATTCTGGGATCATTGGATATTGTGTTGGGCGAGGTAGACCGGTGATTCAGGTTCGTAAGGTTAATAAAGTTCTTCAGGTTCAAAGATGGACTTAAGAATTTATTAACCTTATCAACTTTCTGAACCTTCATAACATTAGGAACAAACATGAGTTTATTTGGAAGCGGAATTCTAAAGGGCATGGGCGTGACGTTGAAGCACTTTGTGAACACGTATGCCCAAGACATGCTCTATGCATTGAACAAGACCGGGCTGAAAGAAGCGCGTCCACTCCGGCGGCAAAACCCTAAGAATCATGGCATGGTCACGGTCGAGTATCCAAAAGAGCGTCTACCGATGCCGGAGAACTTCCGAAATATCCCGTTTTTGGTGCAAGATACGACCGAGGACGAGATTAAGTGCACCAGTTGCGGCATTTGCGCCAAAGTGTGTCCGCCGCAGTGTATTTGGATTGAGCGCACCGAAGACCCGGTGACCAAGCGCCCGGTGCCCCAACCCAAGAACTTCTTCATCGATGCGACGATCTGTATGAACTGCGGTTATTGCGCCGAGTTCTGTCCGTTCGACGCGATCAAGATGGACATTAACTATGAGTTGAGCTACTACCCGGAGAGCTACCCGGATATGCGCATGGTGGAAGACAAAGCCATGTTGCTCAAGGACGATACTTATCACGCCAGCATTCACCCAACCGATTGGCAGCGTGAGCTAGATGAGGCGAAGGCTTCAGCCGACGCCAAAGCCAAAGCCGCTGCACTAAAGGTTGCTGCACCGACGGCAGCGGCTGCGCCAAAACCCGCTGCGGCACCGCCACCCTCTGGTGGCCCACCCAAGGCAGCATTACCTCCCGGCGCAGGTGGACCGCCCAAAGCTGCGCCTCCGCCAAGCGCGGGTGGACCGCCGAAAGCATCACCGCCTCCTGGCGTGGGTGGACCGCCGAAAGCAGCACCTCCTCCCGGCGCAGGTGGCCCGCCGAGGGCAGCACCGCCTCCCAGTGCAGGTGGACCGCCGAAAGCAGCACCGCCTCCCGGCGCAGGTGACCCACCGAAAGCACCACCTCCTCCGACCAAAGCAGATTAACTCAAATCCCCGACCTACTTTCGAAAGTGGTCGGGGATTTTTTATTTAGGGGTTTAATACAGTGTCATGCATAAGATTCATGTGGGACGTATTTATGGCCTTGATCTCATGGTGCAACCCCCATTCATATTGGCCTGCCTCGGCTTGAGCGCAGTGATAGCTGTGCTGGGCATGGTTTTGCTGCGTCTTCCTGTCATGCAGGCAATCGTAGGTGGATTGGCCTTTGGTCTGCTGCATATGCTATCGGTCTTTCTACATGACTTTGGGCATGGGATCGCCGCACGCAGCACCGGTTACCCAATGAGTGGGATTGAGTTTGGCCGCTTTGGTTTGCTGGCGACAACGTTGTATCCACCCAATGAGCCGTCGTTGGCGGGGCCGATTCATATCCGCCGAGCGTTGGGCGGGCCGGTGATGAGTTTTGTCGTGGCATTGATATTAGGACTATTGACGTTCGTTTTGTCCCGGCATAGCGTAATGTGGTGGGTGGCGTTGCTGGGCAGTTGGCACAATTTACTGACCTTTACTTTGCAGATGCTTATTCCCGTGCCGTGGGCTGATGGCGGCACAATCGCGCAGTGGCGCGGACGTCTGTGATGGCTAAATAAAACCAACAAGTTAAAACGGCTTACAATCAACTCAGAAGCCGCTGAAATACGGCATTTTGTATGTCAAAACCGTAGAACTTAGTTGGTTTTATTTAGCACTGATGCTGCCGGACACTACCGGTATCATCGACCCCTATCATGACCAAGCTATTTGTGGATGGTGCGGAAGGCACCACCGGTCTGCGGATTCACGATTATCTGAGTGCGCGGACAGACATCGAGATTATTCACATTGACCCAGCCCTGCGCAAGGACCAGCAGGAACGGGCGCGTTGCCTGAATGTGGCGGATATCGTGATTCTTTGCCTGCCCGATGCCGCCTCAATGGAGAGCGTGGCCATGATTGAGGGTGCGAATAATATTCGTACCCGTGTGTTGGACGCCAGCACCGCTTTTCGGATTGCGCCAGATTGGGCGTATGGATTGCCGGAGATGACGAAGGGGCAGCGTGAGAAGATCAAAAATGCCAAACGGGTGGCCGGCCCGGGCTGCCACGCCACTGGGTTTATTTTGCTGGTGCGGCCCCTCATCGAACGTGGCATCCTGACACCTGATGCCGCATTGAGCTGCACCTCGCTCACTGGCTACAGCGGGGGTGGCAAGAAACTGATCGCCAAATATGACACGGCTAGTAACCCCGAAACGCTGGCCGCTGACCCGTATGCTTTGGAGCTAAAGCATAAACATCTGCCGGAGATGAAGGCGCACACTGGTTTGGCCACTGCGCCGATTTTTATGCCGGTTGCGGCGCGGATGTTGCAGGGCATGTTGGTGACGGTCCCGCTTCATCTAAGTCAACTTAGCGGCCAGGTCACCCGCCAACACCTGCATGACGCGCTCGCACAGCACTATGCCGGCGAGCGCTGCATCCGCTTGATGCCGCTCGACAACACGACGTATTTGGATGAGGGCTTTCTCGACCCCACGGCCTGCAATGGTAGCAATCGAGTCGATCTGTTTGTGTTTGGCAATGACACACAGGCGTTGTTGGTTGCCCGCTTAGATAATCTCGGCAAGGGTGCAGCGGGCGCGGCAATCCAGTCGTTGAATTTGATGCTGGGTGTGGATGAGTTTGCCGGACTCAAGAGTTAAGAGTTTGAAACGATCTGAATGTTCGAAGGCTGGGTTAGCTCAGGGTAAGTGGTAAGAACGTTGTGTAGGTTAGGGTTGGTGTGATGGGTGTAGTTGCCGTGAAAGTGCCTGAGCCGAAGTTGACTTTGAAGTCTGCACACCAAATTGATAGGGCAGAAAAATCGTCTAATGTTTGGCTTGTTGTCAGTGTGAGCGTTATGGTGTCGCTGATATAGGGCTGGCCTGGGCGAGTCAGGAATGGGCCAATCGGTAAGCCATTTTCAAATGCTGAATTGGTGTTGGTGATTCCTAGATAGGCATAGACGCGCGGACCGCCCCCGTCATAATTGAAGTTAGACAGCACGATGGTTTGTGCGTCGATGATGGTGGCCGTGCCACTGACTCCGTGCGCGAATGTGCTTAGGGACGTTGACCAGCCTGCGCGTGGGTAAGGCGGGGCTGCCCGGGTGGGCAGTGGGACGCTGTAGACCATCAGCAGTGAGAATATTGCCACAAGCCGCACGACGGATAGACCGAATAAGCCGGAAGTAAAACGCATGCGCCTAAGTCAATCAGAAAAGTATTACACAGAGGTTACTCCAATCTACCCGATCGGGCAGCTTGACAAGGGCTACAAATTTAATTAGTGTATAAATGACACCAATGAATACGATTGAGATTACTGAGATCATCTGCCGGGCACTGGAAGAGGACATTGGCGATGGGGATGTGACGACTGAATGCACGGTTTCAAACGACTTGTGGCTGGATGGGCGCTTTGTGGCTAAGGCTAACGGCGTGATCGCCGGGCTGGATGTGGCTGAACGGGTGTTTAAGCTGCTTGATGCGCAGGTGATGATGACGCAGTTGGTGCAGGACGGTGACTTGGTGCAGCCCAAGCAGACGCTGGCGACGTTGTCTGGCCCGGCTCGGGCACTGCTGACGGGTGAGCGCACTGCCTTGAACTTGCTGCAACGCATGAGTGGCATCGCTACTGCGGCGCGGTATTTTGTAGATGCGATTGCCTCGGTTGGCGCATCAGCCAAGATCCTAGACACTCGTAAAACCGCACCAGGGCTGCGTTTACTGGACAAAATGGCGTTTGCGATTGGTGGCGGGACGAATCACCGGATCGGGCTGTTCGATATGGTGATGATCAAGAACAATCATATTGACGCCTGCGGTGGCAGCATTACGACGGCTGTGCAGCGTGTGCGTGAGCGAGATGCACGCAAGCGACCGATCGAAGTTGAAGTGCGCAACTTCGACGAGTTGAACGAAGCGCTGGCACTGAACGTGGATCGGGTCATGCTGGACAATATGAGTCCGGAGGACATGCGTAAAGCGGTTGCACTTGTGGATGGGCGCGTGGCGCTGGAGGCCAGCGGAAATATCACTTTGGAGACTGTCGCGGCGGTGGCGGCGACCGGGGTGGACTACATTTCTACGGGCTCAGTCACCCATTCGGTGAAGGCGCTAGATGTGAGCTTGTGGTTGAGTGAGGCGCGCAGGGGCAATTAAGAATTGTGACGGCAGAATTGATGAAAGGAAGGTCTAGAATTACAGCATGCCTGCGTATGATCTGATTCATGATTTGGTAAAGTCTGCGCTGATTAAGGATGGGTGGGTCATCACCGATGATCCATTGATGCTTGTTATAGATGAACTCAAAGGCTTTGTTGATTTAGGAGCAGAGAAAGCTATTGCAGCAGTGAAAGGCAATCGTAAAATCGCTGTTGAAATCAAAAGTTTTAATGGGCCGTCCAAAATGCAATCTTTGGAGAGTGCTATTGGGCAGTATCAGTTATATGCAGCAATGCTAGAAAAGATTGAGCCTGACCGCGAAATATTTCTGGCTGTTACCGAACCGACCTTTGAGAATGTGTTTGACACCAGGGCTAGTCGCTGGCTGTCGCAGCGGCTAGGGATTCGTCTTCTTGTTGTATCTGTTCAGCGTGAGGAGATTTTGGTATGGATAGACTGAATGACTATCGCCAGATCATTCGCCGCATTATTGGCGAGTATCTTGAATATATACCTACTGAGAAGGATGTCGACACAATCGGCATTATCGATGAAAAAGGTGATAACTTCATTTTGATGGAAGTGGGTTGGCGCTATCCAAAGCATGTGCATCGGGCGTTCTTTCATATTCGAATCAAAGACGACAAGATATGGATCGAGGAAGACTGGACACATGAAGGCATTGCTACCGAATTAATCAAAGCTGGCGTTCCGCCGGACATGATTGTGTTGGGCTGGCAGCCACCGGAGATGCGACCGTATGTTGATTTGGCTGGGATCGTGAGTTGATGTAGCCGTGCCAAGGATAAAATGGCTACATGAAATTGGTGAATGAAATGCGCGCTGAGTACGACTTCAAAAATATGAAAGGTGGTGTGCGTGGCAAATACTACAAATCTTATCGTCAAGGCCATACGATTCGGATCCACCTAGAAGATGGTTCTGTCAGTGAACAGTATTTCACCTTGGAAGACGGTGCTGTCATGCTAGAACCCGATGTGCGCAAATATTTTCCAGATTCAGAATCTGTGAATGAAGCGTTGCGATGCTTAATTCCATTGGTGGCAAAGAAACAGGCAATCGTTCATAAATGAGCACTGAGATTCAGTTCCAGGCCACGAAAGACACCAGAAGATAAAACAACATGACAACACCTACCAGTGAAATTACCTCCCCTGCGGAGATGGTTACCGCCCTGAAGCATAAGCTGGGCAGCATTCTTATCGATGCCGAAATCGAATACAAGGCTAAGTTGGCCGCGCAGATTAACGTGCTCAAGAAGGAACGCAACGCAGTGATCCTGGGCCACAACTACATGGAGCCGTCGCTGTTCCACAGCATCCCCGACTTTGTCGGTGACTCCCTAGAGTTGAGTCGCAAGGCGGCCAAGACCGACAAAGACGTGATCGTCTTCTGCGGGGTGCGCTTTATGGCCGAGACCGCCAAGATCCTGAACCCGAGCAAGACGGTGCTGCTGCCAGCCAAAAAGGCCGGTTGTTCGCTGGCGGCCAGCATCACCGCCGAGGATGTGCGCCAGTTGAAGAAGAAATATCCC
Organism: Chloroflexota bacterium; assembly: GCA_031392845.1. Lineage (GTDB taxonomy): Bacteria > Chloroflexota > Anaerolineae > J036 > Brachytrichaceae > JANMVQ01. The sequence continues at coordinate 2,566 of JANMVQ010000001.1, read as the reverse complement.
GGCGTGCCGGTCGTCACTTACGTGAATACGTATGCGGATGTGAAGGCCGAGACAGATATCTGCTGCACCAGCGGTAACGCAGTCGAGGTGGTGAACTCGCTCGGTTCGCAGAAGATTATTTTCTTGCCCGATGAATATCTGGCCAGCAACATTGCCCGCGAGACCGGCAAGCACATTATCTTTCCAAGCAAGCAGCCCAAACCGGCCGCCGCCCGCGACGAAAATCTCGAATATGACTTTATCGGCTGGCATGGCCGCTGTGAGGTGCACGAGAAGTTCACCGTGGCCGACATCGAAGAAGCGCGCCGCCAGTATCCGGATGTGGCGATTTTGGCGCACCCCGAATGCAGCCCCGAAGTGGTGGCTGCTTCGGATTATGCCGGCAGCACCACCCAGATGATGAAATACGTGGCCGACACTAAAGCCCCACGCTTCTTGTTACTGACCGAATGCAGCATGGCCGACAATATCATTGGCGCAAACCCGGACAAGGAGATGCTGCGTATGTGCAATCAACGTTGTCCACATATGGCCGAGATTACCCTCGAGGATACGCTGGCCTGCCTGCAAAAAATGCAATACGTCATCGACGTGCCCGAAGATATTCGGGTGAAAGCGTTCAACGCGGTGGATCGGATGATTAAGATCGGTGGGATGGGTAAAAAGGACTGATGAACATGGTTTGTAAGGTTCCGAAAGTTCTGAAGATTCATAAGATTTGAACCCCCAGAGCCTTATGAACCTTCGGAACCTTAAGAACATTCATGAACGATCTCATTCAAACCGACATCCTCATCCTCGGCAGCGGCATCGCTGGGGGCACGGCGGCGTTGCAACTGGCGGAGGCGGGCTACAGCGTGACGGTGCTGACACGGGCGCGCGACCCGCACACCAGCAATACGAATTGGGCGCAGGGCGGCATTATTTATCGAGGCGATGAGGATGCGCCCGCGCTGTTGGCCGAAGATATCGTGCATGCTGGGGCAGGCTATTGCAACCCCCGCGCGGTGCAGATTTTGGCCGAAGAGGGGCCGGAACTGGTGCGCCAGATATTGATTGACCAGTTGAAAGTGCCGTTTGACCGCGAGCAGGATGGACACGTGGCGCTGGCGCTGGAAGGCGGACATGGCCTGCCGCGTATTGTGCATGTGGCCGACACAACCGGCGCGGCCATCGAACGTAATTTGGTGCAAGCGCTGCGCTCGCATCCCAAGATCAATTTGCTTACGTCGTACAGTGCGATCGATCTGTTGACCCCGGCGCACCACTCGCTGGATCGTTTGCAAATTTATGAGCCGCAAAGCTGCGTCGGCGTATATGCGCTGCACCGTGAGACCGGTGAAGTGGTGCGCATTCTGGCCAAGCGCACTATCCTGGCGACCGGTGGTCTGGGGCAAATTTTCCTGTATACGACGAATCCTCCCGGTGCGCGCGGCGATGGCGTGGCGATGGCTTATCGAGCTGGCGCACGCGTGATCAACTCGGAATTTGTTCAGTTTCACCCGACGGCATTTGTGAAGCAAGGTGCGCCACGTTTTCTGATCACCGAGGCAGTACGGGGTGACGGAGCGCGGCTCTGTCATGCGGATGGCGAGCCATTCATGCACAAGTATGAGCCACACTGGAAAGATCTCGCCCCGCGTGATGTGGTCTCGCGCTGTATTCACAAAGAGATGCTGGTGCACAGTGTGCCGAACGTTTTTCTCGATCTACGCTCGTATATCAGCAAAGAGCGCATCGAGCATCATTTCCCGAATATTCTGAAGACCTGCGCAGAATATGGCGTGGATGTGACCAAAGATTTGGTTCCGGTTGCACCCGCCGCGCATTACTTCTGCGGTGGCGTGTGGGTGGACGAATGGGGTCGTACCACGCTGGATAAGCTGTATGCGATTGGCGAAGTGAGTTGCACCGGCCTACACGGCGCCAATCGCTTGGCCAGTACCTCGTTGTTGGAAGGATTAGTCTGGGGCGTGCGCGCCGCGCAGGATATTGCATCCAAACTTTCAAACGACAAACCGCCAAATCCCGAACTCATCCCGCAGTGGCGCGAATCGGGCACCGCCTCACCGGATCCGGCCTTGATCGCGCAGGATATGACCTCGATCCAATACATGATGTGGAACTATGTCGGTTTGGTGCGTAGCGCCAACCGCCTGCAACGGGCACTGCATGAGCTACGCCATCTGGAAACCGAGATCGAAGACTTTTACCGCAACAGTAAAGTCACTGATGAATTGCTGGGTCTGCGCAACGCTGTGCGCACGGCCGTGATCGTGGCGATGGCGGCTTGGGAGAACAAACAGAGTGTGGGGTGCCACTATCGGGAGGATGAAGAGGTGAAGGGGATGCAGGGGTGAAGAGGATGAACGGTTTAATAAAAATTGCCGGATTACGCTGAATTCGGCTGGCACGATAGCTGAATTCGGCGTAATTCGGCAATTAGGCTAGAATTTGGGTGTGATAGAACGGCAAATCAAATCCCGGCTTGCGGAGCGTCTTCAAACGGGCGGCAAGGTCGTCCTGGTGTATGGCGCACGCCAAGTGGGCAAAACCACGCTTGTCA
>JANMVQ010000139.1:0-6965 GCA_031392845.1 Chloroflexota bacterium | reverse complement strand
GCCCGAAAATCGGCGCGGCAAATCGGCATCGCTCAGGCACATGTGATTGAGGCGATGGAGAAACTGGCGCTGTGCATCCAAAAGCCCATGACGGATAAGCTAGCACAAGCGGCAAAACGTTTGGCGTTAAACCCACGCGCGGAGCAACAGGTCAAGGTGTTCGAGCAAATCACCGAGGGTTGGATCGACAGTCGCCGTATTGATATTGACTATGTACGTCTAGGCGGCACGCATGAAGTCCGTCACACAATCAATCCCTATCTGATTGAACCCTCCGTGTGGAGTGACGCCATCTATGTCATCGGCTGGAGCGAGCCAGACAAACGCATCATGCCATTTAAGCTGGATCGCATTAACCACGCGTTTGTGCGTGGGGATCATTTTGAGGAGCCCAAGGATTTTGATGAGCACGAGCTGCTCAAGCACGCCTGGGGTGTGTGGACAGCTAGCGGCGAGGCACAGTGGGTGCGATTGCGCTTTACCGGTGGGGTGGCCATTCAACGGCTGAAAGAAACGCGCTGGCATCCGCTGCAGACCGAGCCACAAGATCAGTCGGATGGGAGTTGTATCTGGGCTGCGCCAGTGGCAGAGTGGCGCGAGATGCTGCCGTGGGTGCGCGGATGGGGCAGTTCGGTGGAGGTGCTGGAGCCGGAGGAGTTGCGGCGGGAAGTGATGCTGGAGGTGCGGCGGATGGGGCGGGTATATGGGATAGGGACCCAAGATCGAAACCCACATCTGATGCGTGTGCTGCGATGTTGGGGCAAAACAACAGGTGATGTGAATGTATTTCACCCAGCGCTGTTTCATATGCTCGACGTAGGTCATGTAGCAAAGGTTTTGCTTGGCGAATCTGCATCGCCACGTTGGCGAAAGGTTTTGTCAAACGCGCTCAATGCTAACCCGCACACGCTTGCAGACTGGCTCCCGTGGGTCATTGCCATGCACGATATCGGCAAACTTTCTGCCAGCTTTCAATCCCAAAACGCACCGCAAAAAGCACGGCTTGAATCTGAAGGTTATTCGTTCAAAGGCTGGCGCGACAATTTAACCGTGCCGCATGCCGTGATCAGCCAAGCGAGCTTGCCGCAGTTATTGCAACAGTTGAACTGGCCTTTAACGGACTCCGCTTGGAATGCATGGGCTGAGATGTTGGGTGGGCATCATGGCGAGTTTGTTCGGCGTGATGAGGTGAAGCAAACACAAATCAAGCTCAAACAAAACGAACCGACTGAATGGACAGACCTACGCTTGGTGGCGACGAAATGGTTGAAGAACGCGCTGTGGCATGTCGATGACGACAACGTAGCAACGCCACATCATCTCTCTGCTGCAACTGCGGCGCTCACAGGCTTTGCCGTGTTGTGCGACTGGTTGGGGTCTGATAGTCGTTTCTTCAAACCTGAACCTGACGTAGACGCCGAAGATTACATCGAACTTAGCCATGAGCGGGCGGTAAAAGCCGTTGAAGCAGCCGGATTTTTTGAAGCCAGCACCAGTTTGACCGCCACACAAATGGCGGTGTTGTTCCCGCGACTTAACCCAGCGCGCCCCTTACAACTGGCAATAGATGAGATTCCAGATGCGGTGTTGCAGCAGCCTTGCCTCGCCATCATCGAAGCACCGACGGGCGAAGGCAAGACCGAAGCTGCGTTGGCTCTGGCACATCGCATTGCCCGGCATAGTGGCAGCGATGAGTTGTATTACGCATTACCCACGATGGCGACGAGCAACCAGATGTTTGGCCGTTTGCAGACGCATTTGCGGGATAACTTGAAGTTGACCACACGCGTCAAATTGATTCACGGTCAAGCATTTTTGATTGAAGATGATTTGCGCATTGAGCCAATGAACAACGGCAGCGACTCGCAAGCGCAAGCCACGCTGGAATGGTTCGGCCCCAAGAAGCGCGCGCTGTTGGCTCCGTTTGGGGTGGGCACCATTGACCAAGCCGAGTTGGCTGCTCTGAATGTGCGACATACCATGTTGCGTCTATCCGGTTTGGCTGGCAAGGTCATTATTCTGGATGAGGTTCATGCCTACGACACCTACATGACCACCATCATTGAGCATTTGTTGCGCTGGCTCTCGGCATTGGGCACATCCGTCATCTTGCTTTCAGCCACTTTGCCGTTGACTCGCCGCAGCAGATTGGCACAAGCATATGGCGTTGCATTGCCAGAGCTACCGCCCGACACAATTCCGGCATACCCTAACTTATTGGTGATGAGCCGAGGCGCAAGTGGTCAAACTGCTCATTACGAGGTCTCACCGTCGGCCTGGCAACCTGAGCGCGCACTTGAAATACAGCAGTTCTATTTATCAGATGAGGATCCGCAAGCCAAAGCGCTCTGGTTACTGGATCATGTTAAAGCGGGTGGCTGTGCGTGTTGGATGACCAACACGGTGCGGCGTGCGCAAGAATTGTGCGAAGCCATTGACACACTGTGTGCATTGAACAACGACGAGGTAGACGTCATGATTCTGCACGCGCAGATGCCGCTGGATGAACGCCAAGCGCGTGAACAAGCGTTGGTGAAGAAATATGGGCGCGAGGGTCTACGTCCGGCGCGCGGCATCGTGATCGGCACGCAGGTGTTGGAGCAGAGCCTTGACCTCGACTTTGATGTGATGGCGAGCGATCTTGCGCCGATAGACCTACTGTTGCAGCGCGCTGGGCGCTTGCATCGCCATGCGCGGTTGCGGCCCGATGCGCATGGCATAGCGCGGTTGTGGGTGTGGTCGCCGCTGACCACAGATGAGACTGCCGGTCTGGGTGCGGATGCGCGCATCTACGCCGAATATATCTTGCGACGCACCTGGCAGTTGTTGCAAATGCATGGGGCTATTCAATTGCCACGTGACTATCGGCCATTGATCGAAGCGGTTTACAACGAGACTGAGCCAGCGGACGGCGACCCACTTAAACGCGTCTGGGATAAGTTGCAGGTCAAACAGTCTAAAGAAGAAGGTGAAGCCTACTTACGTCTCCTGCCGGAACCTGATGCGCAGTGGTCTTTTGCCAGCAAGGCTGCATCAAAAACGTTTGAAGAGCGCGAGAACGGCGATTCATGGATCGTGGCGCAAACGCGGTTGGGCGAAGAGAGCGTGACCGTAATACCGCTGGAGGTCGAAGGGGATATGGCGCATATGCCGGGTGCAGAACCCATCTCCTTAAACCGCGAGGCTGCACGTGAGACGCAGCTGGCCTTGCTGCGCCGTAGCATCCGCGTGAGCCAGTATGTCGCAGTGCAGGCACTGAAAGCCAACGCTGACAAGTTGCCCAAACTGTTTAGCCAGTCGGCGTTGCTGAAAGACAGTGTGCCATTGCTGCTGACAGCGGGCCAAACGGTATTGAGTTTTGAAGACAAGCGCGTGTCTTTTACCTTGGATACGCGTCTGGGATTGCGCACTGTGACGACCAAAGCCAACAGTACGCCAAACGGAGAGTGAATGAACGATTTGCAACCGACCTTTAACCTGTGGACAGAGCCGTGGATCACGCTGGAACGGGCGGACGGCTCTATGACAACTTGTGGCATCGCTGAGGCGCTGGCACGGGCGCACGAGTTTGTGGATATCTATGAGCCATCGCCGTTAGTCGTAGCAGGCATCCATCGCTTGCTCACGGCTGTGGCGCAGGCCATCGTCAATCCGCAGCGCGAACCAGATTTGATTTCGGCGTGGCAGGCAGGTCACTTTGCAGAGAAGGGCATAGCGGATTTTGGTAAACAGTATGCACATCGCTTCGATCTGTTTTCGATGGATGCGCCGTTTATGCAGAGTGCGGATTTGCCCTTAAAACCAGCCAAAGGCGACAAGACCAAAACAATTGCCTATCTAGCGATGGAATTGCCTGCGGGGACGGCGGTGACACACTATCGGCACGGCAGTGATGACGAGTGTGCTTTTTGCCCAACTTGTGTGGCTGCATGTTTGACCGGAGTGCCAGCGTTTGCATCTTCGGGTGGAGCAGGTATTAAGCCGTCCATCAATGGCGTGCCACCTATTTATGTGCTACCAGTGGGTAAAACGTTGTTCGAGAGCCTGTTGCTTTCGTTGGTGATACCGGACTATCAACCCGAAGTCCGCTCGCGTAAACGTGACGATGTGACCTGGCTACGCTCGCCCGTGATGAAGAAAGCCGTAAGGAAGGGCGAAGAGGCCACCACCGAAGTGACTGAAGTTGGCTATCTGCACAGCCTTACTTTTCTTGCCCGGCGCATCAGGTTACATCCAGAACAGCTGAATGGCTTGTGTTCTCGTTGCGGGCAACGCAGTGAGTGGGCTGTGCGAACGATGGTATTTGAGATGGGTGAGAGCCGCCCCAAGGATGCGCCCTTTTGGTTTGATCCTTTTGCCGCCTACCGATTACCAGAAGAAAAGGGCAAAGCCAAAAAGAAAGACACACCGACACCCATTCGGCCAAACGAAGGACGGGCAACCTGGCGTGAATTTGGGGCATTGTTTTTGCAGCAAAGCAAGGATACGCAGCGGTTTCGTCGGCCCAGCTTGATTGCACAAATGGCAGATGTCCGACTCGTAGATGATCTACAACTTCAGTCGTTTCGCTGCATTGGACTGCGAACCGATATGAAGGCCAAGATATTTGAGTGGATAGACGCGCAGTTTGATGTGCCAGCATCGGTGCTAAGTAGTGAAGGCGCTGCCAGCACAATTTATGAAGGTCTGAACTTTTCCAGCGAATGTGTCGGCATCATTCGCTCGGTCTTCAAAGAGTTCTTTGGGGGCTCTGGCAAAGATGCTCGAAAGTTTGATGGGCTTCGCACGCGGATGACCGACATGTATTGGTCATCCCTCACTGCACCCTTCCGCGCTTGGGTGTTGGACTTGGCCAAAGCCGATGACAAGGAGGCCGCGCGCAAAGCGTGGCTAACCAATGTCATCCAAGCTGCACGTCAAGCCTTTCAATTCGCCAGCGAATCCATCGGTGATGACGCCGCCAGCCTGCGCAAGCGAGTGCGAGGCGAAAACAAATGCAATGCCATGCTAATCAAAAAACAAAAGGAGTATTCCGAATGAGTGATTTTGAACTGACTGTCCCATTCATCCGACGGCTTGAAAACCTCAGCTCAGGCGACCGAGCGCGCTTCAAACGAAGTGCAGGCAAGACTTTAAGCGAGGCCGGTGATGCGCTCGGCTTGCTCTACCGGGTGTTGCCTGCCGGGGTGGCGCAGCGCGATGAGGAAACCTATTTTCTGGTCGCCACGCTATTTCCGCTGGCCGATGCAGCCCAACGCGGCGATTTTGGGGCAGCCTTGCGCCAAGCTAAAGAGAGAAGCGGGGCAAAGGGCATGGATCGCCGCGTGGAGATTCTGCTGGATGCTGATATGGCCCAATTGCCGCACCGCCTGCGCCAGACGATTCGCTACCTCAAAGCCAATGAGGTGCGCGTGAATTGGCTCGGCTTGCTGAGCGATTTGCTGCTATGGACACATCCTAAGCGCATGGTGCAGCAACGCTGGGCACGCGCCTACTTTGCTGAACACAAAGCTAACCCTGAAACCCAAATCAAACCTAATCCCGAAACTGTACCCGCCTGATTAAAAGGAGCAAAAACATGTTGATTCAAATTCATTTGCTACAAAACTATGCACCGGCCAACTTGAACCGCGACGACACCGGATCGCCCAAAGATGCCATTTTCGGGGGTGTGCCACGTGGGCGCATCTCTTCTCAATGCCTTAAGCGCAGTATGCGAAAGTCTGATGTATTTGTAGAGGCGTTTAGCGAACGCGGATTACTGGGGACGCGCACCAAGCGGTTGCCAGGACTCATCGAAACCGAACTAAAGGCGTTGGGCGCAGACGACAAGATTGTGAAAGCCATCGTGGATCGCGTGCCGGAGATTGGCAAGAAAGCTGACAAGAAAAACGATGAGGGCGATGATGATGCATCTGCTGGTGATACAGCAGACGTCGTTTCGAAGGCAGAGACGCGCCAACTCATCTTCATTGGCGCAAATGAGATGCGCCCGTTGGCCGAGAATTTGTTGACACTTTACAAGACCAGCAAAGACTGGAAGAAGGTTGAGCTTGAGAAACAACTGGGTGGCAGTCTGCCACGCTCGGTAGATGTGGCGCTGTTTGGCCGCATGACTACCTCCGAGGCGTTTGAAGACGTCCACGCCGCTGCGCAAGTTGCGCACGCCCTCAGCACCAACGCGCTGACGCAGGAGTTTGATTACTACACTGCGATGGACGACATCAGCAACCAAACCGGCGCGGGCATGATTGGCGATGTCGAGTTCAACAGCTCAACCTATTACAAATACCTCAATGTGCATTGGGAGAATTTGGTGAAGAATCTGGGCGGCGATACCGGCGTGGCAAAAGAAGCCGTGTCGGCGTTGCTGGTGGCAGCCGCGCTGGCCCAACCGAGCGGCAAGCAAAACTCGTTTGCTGCGCACAACTTGCCCGATTTGGTGCTGGTTGAGGTGTCCAATAAGAACCTACCGGTGAGCTATGCCAACGCCTTTCTGCGCCCAGCACGACCCACCTCCGAGCGCACCCTGATGGAATCTTCGGCGGCGCAATTGAGTGACTACATCACCCGTGCCAGCGCAATGTTTGGCCTTAAGGCGCAACGCGCATTTGCCAGCATGGTGGATTGGTCTCTGGATGGTGCCGAGGCCAAGCCATCGCTTGATGGATTGCAAACCTGGTTGAGCCAGTACTTACCCTGAGGTGCCCACATGGCAAATACACTTTTCTTACGATTAGAAGGGCCAATGCAAAGCTGGGGCGAGCGCGCGCGCTGGAGCGTACGTGATACTGCGCCCGAACCCACCAAGAGCGGGGTAGTGGGCTTGTTGGCTTGCGCACTGGGCTGGGCCGATGATGAGCGCATTCGCGATCTCTCGCGCAAAATGCGCCTGGGTGTGCGCTGCGATCAGCCCGGCGTGGTTATCGTGGATTACCACACGGTTGGCGGTGGCTTTGCAACAC
>JANMVQ010000476.1:0-3608 GCA_031392845.1 Chloroflexota bacterium | reverse complement strand
ACGGCCATATCAGCGCGATCTTTCCGAATGCCAGCAAGTTGACCGAAGAAGAGATCGGCTTGTATATGTTAGGCATCAAACAGCAAACCCAAAGTGAGATTGAAGCGAACTGGTGATGGGTGATGGGTCGCTGGTCATTAATTAGCGGCCACCAACAACCAACCACTAACCACCAATAATCAGCTGCTAAAAACCAAACTATGTCCGTAGCTCAAATTGCATTTGACCGCACCGAATCCAAGGCCCGCGTGGCTGCGGAAAGACGGCGATCCGCCCTGATCGATTTATTTGTCACATTAGCGACGATTTTGTTTGCGTTGGGGCTGGCCTTCTTGGTACTGCTGATTACCGGCAAAGACCCCTTTGCGGCATATAACGCATTACTGACCGCGCCTGTGACCCGTATGAACCGCTTTGGCAACTTCCTAGAAGAAGCCACCACCTTGATTCTGCTGGGGCTGGCAATTTCTATTCCGTTTCGGGCGCGCCAATTCAGCTTGGGGGCGGAAGGGCAAATTTATGTGGGTGCGCTGGTGGCGGCTTTATTGGCCATCTATATACCGATGCCGCCGGTGATAGGCATAATTGTGCCCGTTCTCGGCGCCATGTTAGTCGCGTTTGCGCTGGGGTTGTTGCCGGGTTGGATGAAGGCTTATTTGAATGCCAACGAAATCGTGTCGACACTGATGATCAACGCGATTGTGATTCGCTTCTATGATTTCTTATTGACCAATGTACTGGCGCAGAAAGGGCAGGGCTACATTCGCTCCGAGGACATCCCCGATAACAGCATGTTTCCGCGCCTTGGCGATATGCTGGGGGTGAGTCTGAGTCGCTTCAATCTTGCATTTATCCTAGTCATTATTATGGTGGTGCTGGTATGGCTTTTGATTCAGCGCACGACCCTAGGCTATGAAATCCGCATGGTTGGCTCCAACGAAAAATTCGCGCGCTATGGTGGCATTAATACCAAGCGCACCATTATGCTGTCGTTTGCGCTGGGTGGCGCGGTGGCAGCATTGGCCGGAGTGCATCTGGCAATGGGTATCCAAGGCAAGCTCATCTCCGGGTTGTCGGCTGGGTTAGGGTTTGAAGGCATTGTGGTCGCGTTACTGGCGCGCAATAACCCGTTGCTGATTCCCATCACCGGCTTGTTCTATGCGTATCTACGCGTGGGTGGCTCCAGTATGGAAACCCAATCGTCGGTTGGTTCTGAGCTTGTTTTGATTATTCAAGCGGTGATCATTCTGCTGGTTACCTCGCAGGTATTGGTGGACTTTATCAAACGTCGCCGAACTACTGAGAAGACACAGGAACTTTAAATATGCAGGAAGCATTGGATGTTATTTTCAGCATGACCTTTTTGGTGGCCGTGTTGCGTGTGGCTACCCCGCTCATTTTGCCGGCGCTGGGCGGCCTCGTCTCAGAGCTGGGTGGGGTGGGCAATATCGCTATGGAAGGGTTGATGTTGGCGGCGGCTTGTGCTGGCGCGCTGGTCAGCGCGTATTCCAAGAATATATGGTTGGGCTTAATCGCCGGGCTGCTTGTGTCGATGTTGCTGGCTGCGTTGCTGGCCTTCTTTCACCTCGATCTTAAAGCAGATCTGGTGCTAGGTGCGGTCGCGATGAATATCTTGTCATCGGGGGCCACGATCTTTGTGGTGTATTTGTTGACCAAAGACAAAAGCGGCACCAGTTCGCTGGTGAGCGGGCAGATGCCTTTTCTCAACGATATTATTCCAGGTATTAACGATATCGCCGTGATTGGCCCGCTGCTCAATCAGAATATTCTGACCTATGCCGCGATTGTGCTAACCGCAGTGGTCGCCACATTTTTGTATCGCACCCGCACCGGGATTCACCTGCGAGCGGTGGGGGAGAATCCAGACGCGGCACGTTCGGTCGGTATTAACGTGCGTCAGATGCGCTACTTGGCCTTGTTGATCAGCGGATTTTTTGCCGGACTGGGCGGTGTGTATCTCAGCATGGGCTACGTCAAATTTTTCGCACGAGACATGACCGCTGGGCGCGGTTTCATCGCTATTGCTGCTGTCTATTTAGGAGCTAAAAACCCATGGGGCACCTTTGTGGCTGCGCTGGCTTTCGGTGCGGCTGATGCGCTCTCGATTCAATTGGGCAATCTAAAAATTCCCACCCAGTTGGTACAAATGATCCCGTACGTTGCAACACTCATCGCCCTGATTGTTTATGCCCTCGTGCAACGCCAACGCGCCATCGCTCGCCAACGTAAATTTCGGCAGTTAAAAGTGCAAAGTTGAAAGCAGAAAGTAAAAAGCAAGAATGTTCTTTGAACTTTCAACTTCCCTCTAATTTCATGAGCGATACCCTTCATCAAAAAATCCTCGGCGGTGTGTATGGTCAAGCATTGGGCGATGCCTTTTGCATGCCGGCCCTCATCACCATGGCCGAAACGCGTAAACGCTATGGGCGCATTACCCAGTTCTTGCCGGGCGGGGCAGATCATTTTGTCCATCACCAATTGCGGGCTGGGCAGATCACCGATGACACCGAGCAAGCCCTGTGGCTGGCGCGCCAGTTTATCGCGGATGGTAAGGTCTCCGTCGAAGGCAGTGCCAAGGCTATCGTTGGCTGGTTCGATGCCATCGATGGCGAGAATGTGCCCTATGTCGGACCCAGCACGCGCCGGGCGGTCAACAAGATCAAAGCGGGCGTAGATCTGCAATTAACGGGTTTTGGCGGCGATACCAATGGCGCAGCGATGCGTGTCTCTATCGTCGGTCTCATTCACCCCGGTGATGTGGATGCTGCTGCCCACGACGCCGCCCTCAGCGCGATCCCAACCCACAACACCAGTGTAGCTTGTGCCAGCGCAGCAGCCATTGCTGGGGCAGTCGCGATGGCTCTCAAACCCGATGCCGAACTGCGCGATGTAATTTTTGCCAGCATGCACGCGGCTTCGATTGGCCAACTGCTTGGGCTGAATTGGCTGGGCGCGTCGGTGCAGCGCCGTATTGACCTAGCCGTGAGTTTGGCCCGCGACAACTTCGGCACAGACACCGACCGTTTGCAGGCAATTTACGATCTGATCGGCACTGGCTTGGCCGCCAGCGAGGCCGTGCCCGCTGCAATAGCCATCGTCTCATTGGCCGAAGGAGATCCGATTACGGCTGCCCATTTGTCTGCCGAGCTGTCGGGCGATGCCGACACGATTGGGGCGATGGCTTGTGCCATCTGTGGCGCATTCAAAGGGATCGATGCCATCCCCCCCGACATGCGCCAAACCCTGCGCGACGCCAACCCCGATTACGATTTTGATGGGATTGCCGAGGGCCTGTTGGATTTGGCTCGGCTGCATTAGCCAACATTACACATGGGTGCAGATCTCAAATAGTGAGCAGAAAGTGCAAAAACATCGGGAAATAAGCTGTATCGGAAACAGAAAATGACGAAATCGATGTAATTTATTCACGGTGACTCTCTGTCGGATTTTCAACGAACACCTCGGATGAAGCTACGAGTCGAGAATCGCCTGTCTATGCTGGAAAACAGCATTCTGAGGATGATGCACACGCAAAGCTCTAGGCAACGAATCGTGTTATGTCAATTTTGGCTCACTATTTGAGATTT
>JANMVQ010000473.1:0-18476 GCA_031392845.1 Chloroflexota bacterium | reverse complement strand
AATTTGAACGGTGGACGGAGAACGGATGACTTTTTTCCGTCGCCAGTCGCCCGTCGCCCGTCGCCCGTCGCCCGTCGCCCGTCGCCCGTCGCCCGTCGCCCGTCCTATGAGCACTCTAAAGAAACCCACCCCCACCCAGCGCATCATCCGAGCTAGCGAGATTGGGCAATACAAGTATTGTGCCCACGCGTGGTGGCTAAGTAGCGTGCTGGGTGTACCTTCCAACAACACCCGCGAACTGGCGCATGGTGCAGAGCGCCATCAAGCCCATAACCGCCAAGTTCAAGCCGTCAGTCTGCTGCGCTGGGTGGCACTGGTCGCGTTGCTACTTGCCATCGCCATAGCGCTGTTATCGATATAAATGCAACACTCACCCATGAACGGCACGAAATCAAGTAGCAAAATAATTATGCAAAGGCAATAGGGTGGCCCAATTTTTGAATGAGCGAACCAATCGTTCCAAATACATTTGACTTTGGGCGAATTATTAGAATAATTCTAATCACGTCCTACGACGCTCATATTGGGATGTTTTTGAAAATTTAGGAGGAATCATGAAAGTAGTTGTTCCGGAGCCAAAGGGCTTGATCGGTGAGTTTTCCACGTTTATTACGAAGACTAATGCGATTGCATTGGCGATCGGTGTGATCTTGGGTGGCGCAGCCACCAAGTTGGTTACTTCTATTGTCGAAAACATTTTGAACCCGCTTTTGGGTGTGATCTTGGGTGGAGTGAATCTTAACGACGCGCTCGCCATTACGTTAGGAACGGCAACTGTCGACGGTAAGGCCGTTCCAAACTTGCTGAAGATCGGTGCCTTGCTAAGCAGCGCAATTGATTTTGCGGCCATCATGTTGGTCATGTTCTTGATCATTAAGGCTTTGCCAAAGTCTTTGACCGAAGAAAAGAAATAAGTGCACCTCGCTTTACAAGCGTGCGACGAAAGTATCAGACCCAAGAGGCTACAAAAAGCTTCTTGGGTCTTTTTTATTGCATATCAACAAGAACTTACTATGAAGTTCATTCGAGAAAACGTCCAAAAACATGCTTGGATAAAACTCATGCCTAAATTACAGGTTTTTACAGCTTTAGGTGGATGAGTAAACGGTTGGCCTATGTCTGAATGAATCGTTGACATGCAATTGCAAATTCATCGCACTATCTACATCGCAATATTGAGACGACCTCAGCCCAATTGCATGCATCAAAGGTATGTCATTTATGGGCCAAAATTTGTCTTTTACTGCATTTGCATGGCGTTCACCCGCAACGCGGATAAACCGATCCGTACTGTTTATATGCTCTGTTCTTTGGGCGCTTTGGCCAACCCAGGCGGCGTTTGCGGCAACGGTTCCGGTTAGTGTAAGCATTACCGATACCCCGTCAGCAGTCCAGTTGGGTCAGCCCTTTAGTCTTAACCTGAACTTCGATAACACCAGCACCACCGATTCGGGCTATGGCCCGTACATCAATCTGTTTTTACCCAGCGCAGGGGCGGATGGCGATGATGGCTACAGCTTCGTGAACGCGACTTATCTGGGTGCGCCGGTGACTGCAATTGCCTTGCCCTGCCCATCCGGCAACAGCGTCAGCTCCCCTGTAACTAATCTACCGGTGGTGTGTCCAACATTACCCGTTGGCAATAATCAATGGGTGATTTTGCAATTGCCATTTGGCAGCTTTGCACCCAATCAAACCCCAGCCCAAATCCAAGTCAATATAAAGACAAGCAATAAGGCCGATATAGGGGTGGCCTTGCCGATCTATGCGCAGGGTGGCTTTATCTATGGCACCAGCGCCACCGGCAATGAGCCTTCGAGCGGCAGCATTGTTTCCACCACGGTGGCTCCCAGCTTATTCACCTTGAGCAAATCCTACGTTGGACCGGAGAGTGAAACCACCACTGGTCCAAACTACCCACGCGCGTTTGCCCTACAGCCGAGCATGCCCGCTGGGTTGACTGCTACCAATGTGCTCATTACGGATGTATTGCCCAATAACATTGTGTATCAGGGTGTCACCGGCACTGGTTTTACAGTGGTGCAACAACCTGCGATTGGCTCTGGCCCATTCAATACGCCGCCCAACAGCAACTTGCTGGTGCTCAGCATGCCCAGCAGTCTGATTGGCGCAAGTCAACCGATCACAGTCAACTATTATGTGACTCGCACAGCAGCGAATGGCAGCGTCGTGCTGGGTGTGACCGGAACGCCTAGCCAGACCAGTAACAGCGCAACTGCCTCAGCCAATTGGAGCAGCATAGACCCGCGTGATGTCAGCGGCGTAATCACCGCCAGCGTGTCCGATGTGACGCATCGCGATATCCCGCTAGCACTCCAAAAATATATCTATAACCCAACTACGCCCAATAGCCCCGGCGACTTGGTCACCTATACGCTGAACTTTCAGGTGTCGGACTTCTTCACCGTAGGCGGCATCTTCATCACCGATACGCTGCCGGATGGCCTAGAGTTTGTCAGCGGCACCATGCGCTTAAACGCAGGTGATCGCAATGGGAATGTGAGCGGTGCAGTTCCTGCTAGCGCTATCAATATGACGCCATTGATTACAGGCGCAAACAATCTCGTAGTTGATATGACCCGCGCCTTCACCGCGCTCGGCGCAACCGACGGCATATTGCAGGGTGGCCTAGCCATCCCCCCCACAGCAGGGGCCGCGCAGGGAACGCTTACTTTTCAAGCGTATATCACGGACACATATCGTGCTACTGGCTTGCCAGTGCTACCACTAGATACGATCAACAACGTGGCCCAAATCGCTAGCAGTGTGCTGAGCAATACCAGTCCGCTATCGTCGGCACTCGGCAGCACCAGTGACAACACTATCGTCGAAAGCACTGTGGCCAAGCCTAGTGTCGCCAAGAACTTTTATGCCATCAATGGCAGCACGATCCTGCCCTCACCGATTAAGGTCTCGCCCAAGGATGATGTGACCTATATCTTGACCTACACTCTGGAGACGGGTGATTTTCGCAACCTGATCATCACTGACTTTCTACCGCAGCCATTGTTCGATGCGACTAGCATCGCCAGCTTCATCAGCATCACCAGCGGGTTACCCGCAGCCGGTGTGGCGCAATGGGCACCCAGTATGGCGGTTGGCGGACAATTGGGCCGCATGGGTGTACCAACCCTGACGACCACTGCGCTGGATAACGCAGTGCGGTTCGGGTTTGGCTCACGCAGCGATCCCAGCAATACGCCGACTCAGATCGCGCTGTTGTTTACGGTCAAGGCCAGCACCCGTCCCTTTGTCGATGACCTGTATATGACCAATCACGTCAATACGCAACAAGAGAATAGCGCGGGTCAAACCAACAGCCTCAACGCCGTCACCACATTCCGGCTGGCTGCGCCCTTACTACGGCTAAGCAAGGGCATTGTTAGCAGTAGCAATCCCAACGCCATATTTACGCAGACCGCACTGGCACCGGTCACGTTTTCGGCGGCTGGTACTGGCTCGTGCGCCAACCGTTTCACCGGCATGCTGCGCTCCAGCGACTTGATTACCACCCCCATCGACAGCAACCTGCGCAACGCCGATGCCAACGATACGGTGCGTTTTGCCATCGTGGTGCAGAACATCGGCTCAGCCCTTCAGGGCGCATTTGATACAGCGGTCAGCGATGTGCTGCCTGCCAATATGGGATTTGTCCCTGGCAGCTTGTGCATTCAGAGCGGGAGCGGGGCCTTGCTCGGCAGCAGCACGCCGTCCACTTCATTATTTACCTCATTTACTTCATCCACTTCATTTACTTCGGGAGTCACGCTGAGTGTGCCAATCTCACGCGGGGTGGATTACTTGGGGATTGCCACCAGTAACGGCAGTGATCTCGCCATTATTAGCTTCGATGCTGTTATCAGCACTCCAATCACGCCGATTGATATTCTGACCAACACCGCCCAAATTCGGAACTATGCCAACACGCTTAATGGCGAAAATCTGTTGCCGATTAATCCCCCACGCAATCCGATTTCGGACACCGCCAGAGTCAGCTTTAGCGCGCCCCAATTTAGTAAGCGCTTTATCGACAGCGAACTCAGCGATGCGTATAACAGTCCGAGTCAGGTCACGATTGGCGAATTGATTACCTACACGCTGGTGCTATCCATCCCCGAAGGCACGTTGCCTGGGGCCGTGGTCACCGACAACCTGCCAGCTGGGCTGATATTTCAGGCCTGTGATTCTGTCAGCGCCTCCAGCAACGTGACCGCAACCGAGGGCGCAATCAACGCGACGAACATTTGCGATAGCGTTATCTCCGGCAGTGCGCCAGTATTTCAACTCGGCACATTGGTCAACTCGAATAACAGCGACGCGATCACCGAAACCCTGGCCATTACGTTCCGAGCAGTCGTGCTAAATCTCTCCGCCAATGTAACCGGCACCAATCTGATGAACAGTGCGACATTTAATTGGCAGGCCAATCAAGCCATCAGCAGTAACAGCGTGGCGGTCACAATTATTCGACCCAACCTCAACGTGGCCAAAGAAGTGACCCCGCGCTTTGGTGATTCTGGCGACACGTTGACCTACGTGATTACCGTGAGCAACCCCAGCGCCAACAGCACCATGGCCTACGATGTCGTACTGACCGATGTGGTTCCGTCCGGATTAACCTATGTCAGCAGCAGTTGGGCGAATGTCACTGGTACAGCGGGTATGCTAAATCCATCAGCTGCGCCCACCCTTATTGCAACCTGGTCGGCCCTGACCCCTGGCCAAAGCAGTGTGCTGTCGTTCGATGCAACGATTAACAATAACGTCGCGCCCAATTTGATTATCACCAACACTGTCCAAGCCAACATCACTAGTCTGCCTGGTCTGACCACTACACAGCGCTCTACCTATAGCGCCAGCGCTGTTGAGAACAACGTGCCCTCTCAGGCCGCTGCCGCTGCGGTAACAGTGCCGCCTGCCATGCTGGGCAAGGTTTTGGTTGGCAGCGAAATCAACAGCACCAATAACGCATCCAACCGGGCAGTGATCGGTGAATTAGTTACATACACTCTGATCATCACTATCCCTGAAGGCGTCACACCCAACGCGGTGATGACCGACAATCTGGCGACCGGATTGGCCTTTGCACAATTTATAACCTACAGCGCCTCATCCGCATTGAGTTTCAGTGTGCCGATCACTACATTGCTTACGCCAGTCGTTACTCCAGCATCGGGGGCAACGGCGGGCAATCGCGCATTGTGGACCGTCGGCACGATCACAAATACCAATAGCAATAACGCCATCTCTGAAACGATTCAAATCACCTACAGCATGATCCTGTTAGATGTGGCAAGCAATGTGGCGGGTGGCACGCGCCAGAACTCAGCCCAATTTGGGTGGACAGGGAATGCGACCGCTGTGGCCAAAGCCAGCAACGTCACGATTATTGAGCCATTAATGGGTGCAAGCAAAAGCGTGTCACCTGCCATTGGTGATGCCGGCGACTTGATCACCTACACAGTTGTGTTGACCGGGCCAAGCGGTACGGATGAATTCGACCTAACCCTGCGCGACAACCTGCCCAACAACAATGGCGATTCCTATATCTTGGATCCAGCGATTGCCAGCGTCAGCACCAATAGTGCGCCCTCTCTAAGTGTAAGCAACTTCAACCTGAGTGGTAGCAATAGCACCGGCTACACCCTGACTACCGCTGCGCCCATCGATCTGGCGATGAATGCCGCGCGTCGTATTACCGTAGTCGTGACAGGCACGCTCGCCACCATCGTCATCCCATCAGCCCAACTGACCAACAGTGTGCAAATCACCTACACCTCGCTAGACGACTTCGCCAAACCGATCACCCGATCCAGTTACAACGCTACTTCGACTGAGAGAAACTATACGGCTACGGCCTCCGCTGTGCACAGGATCATTCCGTTGGATGCCCAAAAGCAATTGATCGGCACCTCTGAAGATAGCACCGGCATGGGTAGCGATGGCAACCCACGCGTTGCTGTTGGCGAGGTCGTCGCCTACCGCTTGTTAATCCAACTCGCCGAGGCCACCGCCCCAACCCTGACTCTGGATTTCAAAGACAATTTGCCACAAGACATGCTATATGTGCCCGGTTCGGCGCGAGTGGCCTTTGTGTCAAATGGCATCGGCATCACTTCATCCGTTCTCAACACGGCGCTGGCAGGTTGCGGCGGGTTAAATATTGCGGGTAGCAACCCCGCTGCTGTTCCAGCCATCAGTGTGACTTGCCCGATGCCCGCTAGCCAGATTACCTACGACGCGAATGGCTTGCCAACGTTTGCCTTCGGCAGCGTGGTGAATCGCGACACCGACAGCGACGGTGAATATGTCATTCTGCAAATGAGTGCGGTGGTGAAGAACGTTATCGGCAACCAGGCCGGAGTGCTGTTGACCAACACACTCGACGTGCTGATCAACGGCAAGTTTGAGGACAGCTCTGCGCCAATCAGCGTTACCGTGGCCGAGCCAGCGATTAGTGTGAGCAAAGCCGTTGTGCCAGTTACAAACATCGATGCAGCCGACACGCTGACCTACACAATCATCGTTCGCAATGGTATCGGGCCTAACATATCGAGCGCATTTGATGTCGTAATTACAGATGTGTTGCCAGCCAATCTTGAATTACTCAACGCCAGTTTTTCTGCCAGCGCGCCCATCACGTCTTACACCAGCGCGGTCAATGCATTGCTGAGCGACACACAACGCATCACCTTAACCGTAGGCCAACTCGACCCCGGCAGCAATGTCACCGTGACATTGCAAGCGCGAGTGCTATTGCCCGCCAGCAACGGCACGCGCCTGCCCAACGATGCCTTCGTGGCCTATTCCAGCTTGCCCACCACGACGGGAACCCTTAGCAACGCCATCGGCGTCCCCACCCCTGGCGCGAGCGGCACGATTACCGGCGAGCGCACCAGCAGTGGTGGGGTGAATGATTATGTCGCCAGCGTGGGCGTGAGCGTGACCCTGAACACTCCGAGGATTGAAAAGCTCACCCCTGCACTTACGCAGTACAGCATCGGCGATGTGATCACCTACAGCGTGCTCATCACCGTGCCGGAAGGCGTGGCGCTGAATGTGTCTGTGCTGGACGATCTGCCCATTGGGCTGAACTACGTAGGCTATCAATTGCTCACCAGCAACTTCAATGGCACAGTGCTTGCGCCCGCAGTCACCCAACCATCCGGCGATGCATTGTTTGCGTTTGGCAATATCACCAGCACCGCCGACAACGACGCCAGTAACAATAGTTTCACCCTGCAAGTAATCGCACGCGTATTGAATAGCAGCGTGCCACTCAACCAAGTTGGCAGTGGGCTGAGTAATCGCGCCCTACTGACTTATACCAATCCAATCAGTGGTGTAGTGCAATTGAATGGCGGCACCGTCAACGTGAGCGTCGTTGAACCGCGGTTACAAACGAGCAAGCAAGTGAGCCAAAGCGGTGCTCAAGCTGGCG
The DNA here is from genome assembly GCA_031392845.1 of Chloroflexota bacterium. Classification (GTDB taxonomy): domain Bacteria; phylum Chloroflexota; class Anaerolineae; order J036; family Brachytrichaceae; genus JANMVQ01. Next base: position 11,014 of record JANMVQ010000473.1, on the reverse strand, counting down.
ATAGGTTGACCTATACCGTGCGGGTGACCAACACCGGTAGCGCCCCAGCCTATGATGTGACATTGACCGATGCCTTACCCGCTTCGTTGCGGCCATCCAACAGCGTGACGTGCACGATCAACGGCGTCCCCATTGTGTGTGTGCTGGCGGATGGATCGCCGGTCACGATTGCGCCAGTCAATATGGGCGATTTCGACATCCCAGTGAATGGTATGTTGGTGCTGACCTACACCGCAACCGTCAGTGATTCGATTTATATCAACGGCAGTTACGCGAATACGGTGGACGCCGATTGGAGCAGCCGTGATGGCAGCGACGCCAACGAGCGCACCTACGACGACAGCACCAGCTACACCGTAGATGATGCGCAAGACACCGCCAGCGCTAATTTCAGCGTCGGCGCGCCCACCTTTAGCAAGAGTGATGGCGGGGTTACGACCACCACGGTGGGCAGCACGATTCGCTATAGCTTGACCCTGAGCAGCCCACTTGGCACACTGCGAAACCTGCGTGTCACCGACACCTTGCCGGTCGGTCTGGGCTATGTCGCCAACAGCGCCAGCCTTAGCGCAGGCATCGCCCCGCAGCCTGCGCCCAGCGTGATCGGTCAAAGCATCGTGTGGGATTTTGGCAATGCCGTGATTACACCCAGCAACACGATTACGATTGCACTTGATGTCATCGTTCTGGATGACGCTAGCAATCTAAATGGGGCGAACAAGACCAACACCGCAACGCTGACTTACAACAACGCCGCCAACGTGGCCCAGATTGCACTCAACAGCAGCGACAGTGCACAGATCGTTGAGCCTGCGCTGCAAATCAGCAAGAGCGTGTTGGCCTCCCGAGTACCAGTGGGTGCAGCTGATGTGCTGACGTATGTGATTGCCATCAGCAACACCGGCAGCGCACCCGCCTATAGCGTGAACATTACGGATGCGCTGCCCGCTGGATTGGCCTTTGTTGCCACCCAACAGATTCAAGTTAGCCATAATGTGATTAGCACGGACAGCAACGCTAGCGGCACGACGCAATTGGCTTGGCAACTCTCGCAACTCAATCCCAATGCGACGGCGCAGATCACGTTTACCACTCAGGGGAATGCTGCAATTGCGGCCAACCAAACCCTCATCAATACGACACGCAACACGTATGCCAGTGCGCCTATCACCAGTTCACGGTCTTACACCAGCGCGCTGGCCACTGCCATCGTCAGCACCGCCGCGCCGGTGTTGGATGTGCTAAAGACCGCACCCTTACCCTCTGGGCCAGTGATCGCTGGCGAGCTGTTGACCTATACAATTCGCATCAGCAGCACTGGCCCGGTGGCGGGCACGGGCATTGTGGTGACGGATCGTGTGCCAGTCAGCACGACATTTGTCGAAGCTGGGCCGAGTGCAATCTACAGCAACGGCACGGTCAGCTGGACAGTCGGCAGCTTGGCAGCTTATACGGGCAATGCTGTGGTCACTGTTACGGTACGCGTGGATGAACCATTGGTCAACGCAGAGAAAATATTCAACACGGCTTATCTCAATAACACAAATGGTGGCGCGATAACCCGCACCAGCAGTGTAACTGTGCCAGTGAGCAGCGCACATATGTTGATACTGAGCAAGCAGGTTGAACCAGTAATCGCACAGCCAGGCGACAGCGTGACTTATACATTGCACTACACCATCAGTGGCAATGAACCGGCGTTTGGTGTGACCGTAACTGATGAGTTGCCGAGCGGGCTGAGCTACGTTGACATGGGTGCATTAAACCCAAGTGTGGTTGGCCAAACTGCCCAGTGGACGTTGGGCACACTCTCACCCACGCGCGCCAGACCGATAGATGGGATCATCACTTTTACCGCCCGGCTGAGCAATGCGCCTACCTTGAGTGGCACTCAACGCATCAACACGGCACGCCTATCCGACGCGGCCAACCTCAGCAGCACTGCGCGAACCACCCTGACCGTCAACAGCACGCATGTGTTGCTGATCGGTAAGTCGGTGATGCCAGCACCTGCGACAGCGGGTTCGCCCATCACTTACACCCTGAACTACACGCTGACCGGCAATGAACCGGCGCAACTTGTCGAAATCAGCGATAGGCTGCCACTCGGCATGACTTTCGACACGTGCAGCGCGGGATGCGTGTATGCAGGCGGCAGAGCACGATGGGCACTGGGCAACCTGTCGCCCGGCGATAGCGGCAGCGTAGAGCTCGGTCTGTGGGTCAACAACAACGTGCTGAGCGGGACGTTGATCGTTAATACGGCGGATATCAGCGACACCAATCAGGGCGTGACTGGAACCAGCGCAGTAAGCGTGTCGGTCATTGCACTGGCCGATCTATTCATTGGCAAAAGCGATTCGTCTGATCCGGTCGCAGTACAAGGGTCGCTGGGTGAAGAGAGTGTGCTGACCTATACGCTGCACTACACCAATAGTGGCCCCAGCGACGCGCAAAATATCGTCATTACAGATGCACTTCCAGCTGGCCTGCGCTATGGCGGCACTATGCATGGGCCGACCCCCGTGCGTGATGGAGCAATCATCACGTGGAATGTCGGAAGCTTGGCATCAAATGCGAGTGGCATGATCATATTTACGACGACGGTCATTGTGGGCGCGGACGAAGCGATCTTGAACACAGTAAGTATCGCAACCAACACACCGGAGAGCAACCTCAATAACAACACCGACAGCGAGGAAACGCAAATTGCCTTTGCGGATGTCTTCATCACCAAGGATGTGCAGCCGAAACGGGTGGTGGTTCCGGGCGAGGTGCTGACTTGGACGATTACGTTTGGCAATCAAGGCAATTTGACCGCGACAAAAATCATCTTTAGCGACACTGCGAGGGCGGGCAGTGTGTTTGGCGGCATCCTTGTGCAAGACGCTGTGCTAAGTGGGCCAACCGGCACATTCCCCGAATTGCATTGGGCAGCGACCCAACTTATGCCCGGGATGCAGGGGCAAGTGGTGTTCACGGTCACATCTGGCGTGGCAACTTCGCTGGATGTGTTGCTGACCAACACTGTGGCTATCACTAGCAGCACGCCTCAGACAAATACAACGAATGACGCTGATATTAGCGTGTCACCCAAAATAGACCTGATTGCCAGCAAAACCGTGGCGCGCAGCCCAGTGGTGGAAGGCGAGACGATCAGCTTTACGATTGCAGTCACCAACACTGGTGGCTTTACGTTAAGCACAGTCCCGTTGACCGATACGTTTGATGCGGCGCACCTGATATATCTCGATGCGTCGGTCGCGCCGAACACCGTTAATCCAAGCGAACTGCGCTGGGCCAATTTGGGGCCACTGGCTCCACGCCAGAATGCAAGCGTGGTCGTCACGTTTACGGCCAACGCTAGCACACATGGCGAGTGGACGACGAATCAAGTCACCACCACCGGCGAATACAGTGGTACTGTGCTGGAACCAGTGTTTGCTGCGGCCAACCTGCGCATCACGCGGGCCAGCTTATCGGTGCGCAAGTTTAGCGCGAGCGACAATGGCTTACCGGTGCGCCCTGGCGACACGTTGACTTACACGATTATTATTTCTAACGCGGGCGACACCGATGCGATGGCTGTGAACGTACGTGACGCACTGCCAGATCACACGCAGTTTGTCGAAGACAGCATTGACATCTCGCCCAATCTGAATGAAGTCAACCCAGGTTTGCTATCCGCGTTGGCCAATGGCATCCGAGTGAATGCAGATGATTCGGTCACGATCACTTATCAGGTCGTGGTGAGTACGCCGCTGCCAAATGGCACGCTGATTGTGAACAGCGCTGAGATTGCCAGTAGCAGCCCAGTCCTGACCGCAACCGACATTGTGACCGATGTGATCGTAAGCGCACATACCCTAGCGTTGAGCAAACAGACCCAATCGGCCATTGTCGCGCCGGGCGACACCCTGACTTATACGTTGTACTACACCCTGAGCGGCGATGAGCCCGTGACTGGCGTAATACTGACCGATGTACTGCCCGCCGCGTTGAATTTGCTCGATGCAGAACCGCCGGCCAGCGCACAGATCGGGCAAAGCCCGAGTTGGGTGCTCGGCGATTTCTCGCCCACCCATGCTGTTCCGCAGGTGGGCATGATTGTGCTGACGACAACACTCAGCAACGCGGCCACCGTGAGCGGCACGCAGTTCACCAACAATGCGCAATTGACCGATGCCGCAAGCCTGAGCGCCCGCGCTGGCGCCACTGTAACTGTGAACAGCGGACATGCGCTGGCGGTCAGCAAGATCGCCTCAACAGAGACTGTTACGGCTGGGACAGCGTTGACCTACACCGTGTTTTATACCGTAAGCGGCAACGAGCCAGCCCACGAGGTATTACTGCACGATGCGTTGCCAGCCGATGCGACGTTTGTGGAATGCGGCGGGTGTGTCGAATCGTTGGGCGTGCTGCGTTGGGCATTGGGCAATAAGACGCCAGTTGCAAATGGGCAATTGACGTATACGGTGAAGGTTCCCGCCCATGTGTTAACGGGCACATTGCTGGTGAACGCCGTGCAAATCAGCGACACAAATAACGGTGTGACCGACACTGCAATGCTGACGACGCCGGTTGTAGCGCTGGCTGACCTGGCGATTGTGAAACAGGATGCGCCTGACCCAGTCGATGTGGAAGGGGTGCTGACGTATACCTTGAGCTATAGCAACACCGGGCCAAGCGACGCGCAAGGGGTCATCATCACAGATGTTTTACCGGTGGGTGTGATCTGGGGCGGTGTGGTCCAAGGTCCAGCGCCAACGCAGGTAGGCCGTGTTTTGACATGGACCTTGGGGACAGTCGCAACAGGCATGAGCAATGACATCCTAATCACCGTAACGATTGCGTCAGATAGTCCTGAACAGCTTAGCAATAGCGCGACGATTGCGAGCAGCACGCACGAAGAGAACTTAAGTAATAACGGCGCCAGAGCTGATACAACAGTGCGCTATGCCGATGTATATATCCTCAAGAGCGTCTCGCCCACCCGACCGGTGATCCCGGGTGAGGTGCTGACCTGGACGATCCGTTTTGGAAACGCCGGCAACGCCGATGCGCACAACATATTCATCACCGACGTATTGCCAGCAGGTGCACTTTTTGGTGGAGTGGTAAGCAATGGCAACACCACAGGCACGCTTTCAGTAGCCCAACTCAGCTGGTTTACTCCGACTCTGGCGGCAGGCACACGTGATGAGATCGTGTTCACTGGCACGGCTCGCATCGAAACATCGGAGCTGGTGCGGATCGTAAACACAGTGGATATCACTACTAGCACCCCTCAAACAATGACGACCAATGAACATGCCGAAGCGACCACACCGAAGCTCGATAGCGCCATTCAAAAGACGGTGGCTCGCAATCCAGTGGTTGTGGGTGAATGGGTGAGCTACACGATTGAGATGACCAACACGGGTGGTGCGACTCTGACTGGTGTGCCGCTGACCGATACATTCGATGCGACCTATCTGAGGTTTGAATCAGCCAGCCTTGAGCCAGACACCGCTACAGCAGGCCAATTGCACTGGAATAATTTAGGGCCGTTGGCCGAAGGTGCGCAGACCAGCGTGGTGGTGACCTTTACGGCGCTGACTTCGACGCAGGGCGGCAGCACGCCCAATCTGGCGACGGTGCAGAGCGAGCACAACGGCACGGTCTTGCCAGAGATAAGCAGCACGGCGGATCTACGCATTACGCTGCCCAGTCTGAGCGTGCGCAAGTTCAGCGACAGCGCGGGTGGTTTGCCACTGCGACCGGGAGAGATCATCACCTATATGATTGTGATTTCCAACGCTGGGGATGCGCTCGCATCGGGGGTGCGAGTGCAGGACGTCTTGCCCAGCTGGGTTAGCTTTGTGGCTGGCAGCACGCAGATTGAGCCAACCAGCACTCCTGTCATACTCGGTGCACCTTCCACACTGGCCGATGCTTTGCAAGTGCAGGCGGATGCGCAGGTGACACTGACATATCAAGTTGTCGTGGATACGCCGCTCGACAACGGGACATTGATCGTGAACAAGGTGATGATCAGCAACAGCAACGGCGGAGTCATCACCGCAACTGACACGGTGACGGATGTGATTGTGAGCGCACACGCATTGGCGCTAGAAAAGCATGTGCAACCAAAGGTCGCGGTGCCGGGTGAGATTATTACCTATACATTGTCTTATACAGTGAGCGGCAATGAAGCTGCGCGCAACGTAACACTGAGCGACACTTTGCCAAGTGGGTTGAGCTTTATCGCGGCAGAGCCAGCCCCCAGTGTGCAAGACGGAAGTAGCCAGCAGTGGACATTGGGAGACTTGCAGCCTACAGCAAATGCGCCGCAACAGGGTGTGATTACGCTGAGTGCAAGAATCGATGTAGGCACTCTGCTCAGTGGGACAAGCTTCATCAACACGGCTGTGTTGACCGATGCGCAGAAAAAGCGGGCTGATGCCACTGCGACACTGCGCATTGATAGCCGGCATGTGTTGGAGGTAAGCAAGGTAGCCGATCCGATCACGGCGACCGCTGGCACCACGCTACGCTACATGATTGTTTACACGATTAGCGGGAACGAACCCGCACAGGCGGTGACACTGCACGATACGTTGCCCGCCGGGACCACCCTGATCAATTGCGATAACAGTTGTGAGAATGAGGGACAGAACGTGGTTTGGCATCTGGGTAACATCCTGCCCTTGGCAACCGGCAGCATGCAAGTGCAGGTTGAAGTGGACACACTGGTGCTATCGGGCACGAAGTTGATCAATACGGTCAGCATCACCGATGAGAACGGCGGATTGACGAACACTGCGACGGTGACCACACTCCTGATCGCGATGAGCGATCTGAGTATTCGCAAGCAGGTTGACCCAGCAGTACGGACAGCGGGGGATAGCGTGACGTATACATTGCGCTTTGGCAACAGCGGCCCCAGCGACGCTAGAAGTGTCCTGGTGACCGATGTGCTGCCAAGCGGATTGCAATTTGGCGGGATGATCGAAGGGTCAGCCCCTGACCAGCAAATCGGCCAGACATTGATCTGGGATGTGGGTCTCTTAGCGCGCAATGGCTCGGAACAGCGTGTGTTTACGGCTACGGTCGACCGCGATGCACCAATCCAAATCACCAATGCTGTAACGATTGGTAATGGCAGCGATCTTTATCTTGAAAATAACGCTGATTTGGTCATGCTAGCGGTGCAGTATTCCGATGTGTATGTCAGCAAGCACGTCACACCAACCCGTCCAGTCATCCCAGGCGAAGTGCTGACATGGACGATCGTGTATGGCAACGCTGGGGACGCGCTAGCCCGCGATGTGGTCATTACCGATATGCTGCCCGTCGGCGCAGACTATGGCGGCATCGTCAGCAGTGATTCAGCGTTGCTGGCCACAGGCACAGCGCCAACCTTGACCTGGGTCACCCCGACGTTAGCGGCAGGCACAATGGGTGAGATTGTATTTACAACCACAGCCCAGGTGGCGACTTCGGAAAATGTGTTTATACGCAATACGGTTGAGATAACGACCAGCACACCCCAAACCAACACTTCGAACGAGCGCGCTACTGCCATCACGCCCAAGATTGATAGCAGCATGAGCAAGACAGTTTGGCGCAACCCAATCGTAGTGGGTGAGGTGGTGAGCTATACGATTGAAATCACAAACACGGGCGGAGCTATGTTAACGACGGTGCCACTGACAGACACATTTGATGCAACGCATCTGGACTTTGTGGCAAGTGCGCCTGCACCGAGCGATATTGCGCCAGGTCAGTTACGCTGGGGCAGTGTTGGGCCAATTGACATTGGCGCGCGGGCGCAAGTAGTGGTGACGTTTACCGCACGGGCCAGCACGCGGGGTGATACCACTCTTAACGTGGCGCACGCACATGGCGAATACGGTGGGACAGTGCTGCCTGAAATGTCGGCGCAGGCGGCAGTGCGCATCACTCAGCCGCGCCTCTCCATCCAAAAGCAAAGCCGTGATGACAACGGCACACCCTTGCGCCCTGGCGACCGACTGAACTACACCATCGTGCTACGGAACGAGGGCGACACTGATGGGCTGGGGTTGATCATTACCGATGTGTTGCCAGCACACATGCAGTTGGTTGCAGGCAGCCTACACCTGGATCCAGCCAGTGCTGGCAACCTAGACGAAGCGACGTTGCGGGTGAGTGACCTCAGCGTGCTTTCTGCATCCAGCGTGACGTTGACCTATGGGGTGATAGTTGAGGGTGTGTTACCCAACCAAACCGACTTGATCAACACCGCCTATTTAACCGCCACTGGGCGCGATTTGCTAAATGGCAGCATCGTCACAAGCACGGCCACAGTGACGGATCGCATCACCAGCGAGCATGGATTGGCGCTCGAGAAACTTGTCATGCCGTCGGTTGTGTCTCCGGGTGATGTTGTGACCTATAGCCTAATTTATACGGCTAGTGGGGATGAGTTGGCCACGAATGTGGTGCTGACAGATGTGCTGCCAACGCAGCTCGAAAGCTTGGCATGCGCAGGTTGCACGGTGATGGACGCGCACACATTGCGCTGGGCGCTAGGCAATCTCACTCCACCGGCAACAGGCATATTGACCCTAACTGCACGTGTGCAGGAGAATACACTTGCTGAGACAACGCTAACCAACACCGCGCGCATAGCGGACGAGCGTGGGCATAGCGCTGAAACGAGCACGCCTATTCGAATCCAAGATACACGTCTGGATTTGAGTATCCAAAAACGCGTACAGCCGAGCCAGGTTCGATTTGGTGATTTAGTAACCTACACGCTGACTGTGCGCAACGACGGCACAAAAGATATTGGCCAGACCTATAGCATCCAAGCGCCGGGGACCACGGGGGGCACGATTGGGCCAGCCAGCCCCTATCCCTCGGTGTTGCATGTGAGCAGTCTGGGGCAAGTGACTAACGTTACAGTGACACTTATCGGAATAAGCCACACCTATGCCAGCGATCTGGATGTACTGCTGGTCAGCCCGCAAGGGCAAGCCGTGATGTTGATGTCGGATGTGGGCGGCATTTACGAGATCGATGGACTGACGCTCTGGTTCCATGACAATGCCCCGGCACTACCCGATATCGATCCACTGACGGCGGGGGTGTATCGCCCGACGAACTACATTGCCAACGATGGCATTGAGACACTCCCTGTGCCAGCCCCTAAGCCGACTTACAAGACCCAACTGAGCGCATTCAACAATACAGTTGCCAATGGTGATTGGCAACTGTTTGTAGCAGATGATCAAAAGAATGATTCGGGTATGCTCATTCAGGGCTGGGCGCTGACACTGGAAACGACTCAGGGAATACAGTCCTTTTCTACAAGCAGTGGCGCCTTAGTGAGTGATCTATTGCCCACTGGATTACAGCTGGTAAGCGCCACCACTGGCTATGAAAATGCCAACCCAGTGACATGGCATGCGAATTTGCCGGCGAACAGCGAAAGGGTCTACACAGTTGTCGCGCGGGTGATGCTTACAACGCCCGTTCTATTGAATAATACGGCGACGATTAGTAGCGAGTTTCTCGAAAGCACTTTGGCGAACAACAGCAGCACAGCTGTCGTGCAGGTGTTGTCGCCACGCGCCAGTATCACGGCTACGCCGCCTATCTCATATACACCTGGGGCCACGCTCTCGATTCCAGTCACGATCACCAACAACGGTACAACAACGATGACCAATGCCGTAGTGACCATCACACTGCCCAATGGCTTGACCCTAACAGAGCTGCCGCCGGGTTGGAGGGAGATCAGCCCAGGTGTGTACGGAGTGCCAATAGGTGTAATCCCGCCGGGCGGCTCGGTAACGATTATTATTCCGGTAACGGTATCACCTTTGCTGCCGCCTGTATTCTTGTTACCCATTGACGTCTCGGTGGATGACTTGGATCATCCTGGTGAATCCGCCAGTAGCGGCACGATTACTGCACCAGTCAACCGCGATGTAACGTTGAGTTTGCTGAAACAAGGACAACCTGCGAACCAAAAAATGGTTAGACCCGGTGAGCGAATCACCTACACCTTGCTGGTCAGCAACACGAGTGGCTTCACGGCTACTAATGTGGTGGTGCGTGATGCGTTGCCAGATGGGGTAACTTGGATTGGGGTGGCCGCCCCGGCTGCGCAATTGGAGGCCAACACGCTGGCTTGGCGATATGCGAAGCTGGTGCCGTATCAATCTATCCAAATGACGTTTGTGGTGAGCGTGACACGAGCCAGCGAATATGAGTCCGCAATCTTGAATCAATTCACGGTCAGTTCAAATAACACACCGCTGCAAACCAGCAACGAAGTGGTTAATGTATATGCGCCACTGGCAGTCACGCTCTCGCGATTCGTAGGCACGCTGCAGGCCAACGGCACAGTGTGGTTGGAATGGGCCACCAGTCTGGAGCTGAATTCATTCGGGTTTGATATCTTCCGCAGTCTCGACGGTACGCGCGATAGCGCGGTAAAAATCACGCCGGCGTTGATCCCAGCGGTTGGGCGCGCTGGCGGCGCAACATATGACTTTATGGACAGTGCAGTGCAGGTTGGTCAGACCTATGCATATTGGTTGGTGGAAACCGAATTGGATGGTCATCAGCTCGATTACGGACCGGTGGCAGTGCATGTGATGCAGCCAGGCGCGCGGCAGAATTTGTATCTTCCAATGTTGCTGCGCAGGACGTAGGCCCTGCATGTGAAAAATTAGCGCGCACTAAAGCACAGCAAGGTAAGCTTGGGGATGTGCAATATCGATGTGTGTCTGTCCTGCTAATGCTGGGGATGGTCTTGGGCGCCTGCTCGGATGGGCCAACCCCCACACCAGTCGGCACAGCTACGGCAAACCAATCCGTTACGATTGCGGCCACGCTGCTGGTGCCACAACCCACGCCGACCCTTACACCGCAGCCGACACCGACCACCAGCCCGCGTGCATTCGCACGATTGGCCGAACAAGCGCACTTCAACCGCGATGACTCTCAAGCACAAGCGTTGTTTGATCAGGCCAGCAAG
>JANMVQ010000398.1:0-11960 GCA_031392845.1 Chloroflexota bacterium | reverse complement strand
CACACGATCAGCCGATCCTGTTCCACGCGAAAAATGCCGTAGCGCCAGTCGACGTGTCCGGCCCAACCGGAAGGCAATGGAATGGAGCGAAGCCTATGACTAAGAAGAAAAACACCCCCAGCCTACACGCGTTAATCATCGGCATCGACTGTTATCTCAAAAATCAATTGCCAGGGGGTGGTTTTTACCCCAGCCTGAATGGCTGCGTTAACGACGCCAAGAATGTCAGCCAGTTTCTTCGTAGCCAGCTGGGCGTGCCGCAGGGCAATATTACGCTACTCACATCGTCCAGATCGCAAACAGAGGGCCAACCGGTGGAACCAAAAGTGCAGTGGCCAACTTACGAGAACATCATTGCCGGCTTCAAACAGTTGGGCGAACGAGCCAAACCCGGCGACCAGGTCTATGTGCACTATGCCGGCCACGGCGGCCAAGCCACAACGGCTTACCCGAAATTAAAAGGCAAAGACGGTCTCGATGAAACGCTGGTGCCTTCCGACATCGGCAACAGCGAGGCGCGCTATGTCCGCGACATCGAGATTGCACATCTACTGCAGGCCCTGGTTGACAAGAAACTGTTCGTGACGGTTGCCTTTGACAGCTGTCACTCGGGCGGGGCATCCCGTGGTGCTGGTGATGTGGCAGTGCGTGGTATCGGCGTGGTCGACGCTACCCAGCGCCCCACTCAGAGTGATGTGGCTTCTGCATCTGTGCTGGAACAAACTTGGCGCAAAACACAGGGCGCAACAGGAAGCCGCAGCGCGACCGCCAATAGCAGTTGGCTCCAAGAGACCACCGGCTATGTTTTGATCGCAGCCTGCCGTTCGGCTGAGCTGGCCAATGAATACAAGCCAGATGGCAAAACCGTCAACGGCGCATTGACCTATTGGATGCTGGATTCGCTCAAACAATTGGGAACCCACTTGACCTACCGGATGTTGCATCAGAGCGTGCTGTCTAGAATCCACGGCCAATTTGTCGAGCAAACGCCACAGGTGCAGGGAGAGGTGGATCGAGTGGTCTTCGGGGTAGATACATTTGCATTGCCAGAAGCGCGCATCAATATTTTGGCAGTGCAGGGCAATCAATTCACACTGAACGCCGGGCAAGCGCAGGGGTTAAAGCAAGGTGCCAAATTTGCAGTCTATCCCATAGACACGTTGGATCTTGCCAAGCATGAACAACGCTTGACCTTGGCTGAACTGAGCACAGTGAGTGTGGCCGACTCCATTGCCAACATCACCAAGGTGCTTGATAAACGCAGAGGCATCCAACCGGGTGACCAAGCCGTTCTGCTCAACGCCGGCGACATCCAGCTCAGCCGCAGCGTTCGGGTAGTGACACAGCCAAAGTTACCGACGGCGATGGCCCAAGACAAAGCCTTGGCGCGGGCCCAGAAGGCCATCAAGAACATTGCGGCGGGTTGGGTCACGCTCGCAGAAAATAGTGACCCAGTGGACTTTCAGGTGGCGATCAATGAAGTCGGCGAATATGAAATCTGGGATCCGGCCGGAACAGCGCTACTGCTACGGCCCCCCTTAAAGACAAGCGATAAAAATGCCCCCACCCAACTGGCGCAGCGGCTGATCCATCTGACCAAGTATCGCAACGTGCAAGCCATCGTCAACACTGACAACACCTCGTCGCTGGCGGGCAATCTGCTGGTTGAGCTGACTGGCACGCAGGCCAGCTTCAAACCGGGTGATAAGCCGAATCCCACGCCATTTCAGGCGGGCGATATCCCCACGGTGAAGACGGGTGAGCACCTCTTTCTCCGCATCAAGAACTTGCTACCGAAGCTGCCGACTCCACCTGGGGAACCCCTGCCAAATACGATCAACGTGTGTGTGCTGGACCTCACCCCAACTTGGGGAATTAGCAAGCTGTATCCATCCCGCACAGCTTTTGAAGTACTTAACCCGGGTGAGGAGCGCCTGCTGACATTGACCCTAGAATTACCGGACGGTTACCAACAAGGGGTTGATGTGCTAAAGGTATTTGCGACTTTGAGCACAGCAACCACCGACTACGATTGGTTAACCTTGCCCGAATTGGATCAGCCTGCGCGTGAACGCGGTCAACGCAGCGTTCGCAGCCCACTCGACTCTTTGTTCGCGGCGCTGTCGGTCGACAAACCAAAGTCGCGCCAGGCCCGCATGGACGATATCCCAAGCAACCCATGGGCTGCTGTACAGGTGGAAATCCGTGTTCTGGCCAACCCCAATTGAGGCAAACCCTATGAGTCAGACTCAGCCAGTCGAAGAAAAACAGGATCAAGACATCGCAGCATTCGAAACTCAGGCAGCGCGCTACGCGCATGAGCAAAAGTTTGAAGAAGCCATTGATGCACATTGTCGAGCGCTGTTGATTGCCGGCGAGATGGATCGCCCGCGCTTGAAAGCGGTGCTCTTTAGTAACCTGGGCCGAACCCTGCGCGCTGCCAATCGAGTGCAGGATACGGTCAGAGCCTATGAAGCGGGCCTGCACGCCCTGCAGGGGTCGGACAACTTCGACCTGACAAACACCTTGCAGAGTCTGGGGCTGATCAGCAAAGGGTATGGTGATGTGCGTGATTTCACGATGCCTGATGTGTACCGCCCCGAGACGTTCTCAGAAATTCACCAGGCTGAAGCGGACCCGCAATTGGCCACCAAGTTGCTGATCGAGATTGGCAATGCTTATTTGCGCCAACCGCAAGAGCAACCGGCCCTGAATGCCTATCAGCAAGCGTTGGACTTACCGGAGATCAACCATGATCCCGAGCTACGCGCCCAAGCGCTCGCGAATATTGGCGAAGTGCTGCGCCGACAAGGTCAACCGGATTTGGCCGAGACCAGACTGAAAGAAGCCATCGATGTCTTTAAGCGCAGCAAACACCCAGCAGACGCGCGGCGTGCGTTGGCCTTGCTGGCCGGGATCGCGCGTGATCGCAAACAGTTTGCTGAAGCACTGGCCTTGTATCAGGAGGCGCTGGTGCTCTACGACAAAATGCACGACAACCCTGGAAAGGCGCGCGTATTAGCAGGCCTGGGCCGGTTGTATTTGATTCAACAGCGCTACACTGAAGCGCATACAACCTACACACAAGCCATTAAATTTGCAAACCAAACGGACGATACCGATACGCTGTGGCATGCCTACTGGGGAATTGGGAATTGTCAGGAGCAGGCAGGCGAGTGGTTGGCAGCGGAACAATCGTTCCGCCAAAGTCTGGCGCTGATCCAGAACCGGATGAACGACTTACGGACAGACGAAGGTAAGGTCACCTTTCTAGAAACGGTGCAGGATATTTACGATCGGTTGCTGTCCGTGCTACTTGAACAAGCCGAAGCTGATCCAAAGCGATTTGTCCAAGCGCTCGAGGTGGCAGAAGAGGCTCGCGGCCAAGCGTTGCTCGCACTCATGGGACGTTCATCGCGGAACTCAGCGCCCGTGGAGGCGTCTGCTGATCTGCAAGTTCTTGATCAAGTGATACAGAACTCAGCGGTTCAGATGGCACCGGCAATAGTCGTGCCCACACCATCTACAGCAAGGGCTGCACCAGCTTCAAAAGAAAGCGCTCCTAAGCGCCCACATAAACAGTCGATTACGCAGCCGATGCCAACTCTGGCCCGACTTGTGTTTCATGTCTTGGTCGATCGCACGGTGGTTTTTGCAATCCTCCCAGACGGGGCTGTACACGGGCATGTCATCCATCAGGGCCGCGATGAGCTCGATCGACAGATTATGTTGGTTCGAAGGGCATTATGTCGTGGGGATCAATTGCGCGGGGTGCAAATGCGCACTGCTGTCCTTGTCGTTGAGGGTCCTGCGCTGGCCGATGACGTTGATGTACATGCGGCGTTGCGGGCGCTATATGACACACTGATTGAACCGGTAGCGGCCCTATTGCCCAATGCCGCGACAGCGCTAGTCATCGAGCCACATTGTGGGTTGTGGATGTTGCCTTTCGCTGCCCTTCAAGCCGCTGATGGCACCTACCTATCTGATCAATTTCCTCTGATCTACACACCGAGCGCTCAGGTACTGGCCGACATCCGCCAACAACCGGATTACGGTGAGCCGAAAACGTTACGTGCGTTGATCGTTGGCAATCCACACATGCCAACAAGAGGGCTAGATGCATTTGACATCTTGCGGTTTGATCCATTGCCGGGTGCCGAGCGCGAAGCACGCGACATTGCGGCTCTATTCCCAACGCGCAGACGCAAGCTACTGGTTGGCACTAAGGCTGTGCGCACGGTTGTGCAAAAAGCAGCCGAACGCTATGGCATCGTGCACCTGGCCACCCACGGAATTGCATTTGCCCATCAACCCTTAAACTCATTTGTCGTTCTTGCCGAGAACAAGGTGGCCGACGGAATGTTGACCGCCCGCGATGTCATGTCGCTGTTCTTGCCAGCCGATCTAGTCACGCTCAGCGCGTGTCAGACCGGGTTAGGGCAGGTTTCCGGAGATGGCATGATCGGTTTGAGCCGGGCTTTTCTAGTATCGGGTGCTCGGGCGGTGCTTGTCAGTCAATGGAGTGTGAGCGACGAGGCCACTAGCGCACTCATGTTGAATTTCTATCGGCACTATCTCGATAGCGACAACAAGGCGATTGCCCTGCAGTCTGCCATGCGAGAGTTGCGCCAAAATCCTAAGTATCAGGATCCATCCTTTTGGGCCGCCTTCACCCTAGTGGGCGCCGAAGCATAATATTTTTAGACAATCGCTTGCAACGGTCGAGAGCACAATCGACCACTATCACAGGTCCTGGTAGCGTTCCGACAAACGCGGCGCGACATAGTCACCCATCGGCGCATAATCGAGGTCGTAGCCGAATGCACGCGGCCCGATGACGCACAGCGCTTCGGACGTACGGAACAGCGGCGTGCACGGCAAGCCTAGCACTGCGACGCGCAGGCCATAGCGCAGCTCTTCGGTCGAAATCGGGCGACCGGTTTCAGCATCGACGATGCAGATCAAGTCCGGCACCATCGCCACCGTGCTGTCATCTACCCGCGCCACCAGATTTTCATTTTGAAACTCGATGTGCATGCGTTGCGCACTATAGGTGTCAAAGCCATCGATCTCGATACGGCCGCGGGCAAAGCCACCCGTCGTCCAGCGCGCCACGTCGACGATCTTGCCACAAAAGAGCAAGCGCCCGTTCTCGTGCGCCAATATCGCCTGCACCGGATGACGTTTATCCGCCCGAGCTGCAAACACCACTTGACCCAACCGCCATGCTTGGCTTACGCTGTGCTGCACACCCCACTGTTTAACTTGCCAGCCGCGCAACGGTGGAAATGCCAACCCTGCCGTGCAACCCATCGCAATGGTGGTGGCGCGGGCCAACTTTTCCAACCACTGGGTAGTGATGGCCTCACGAAAGACAACCGTGTTGCCCTTTTCGTCACAGAGTGCAGCCGGCGAAGCGGCCAAGCCGTAGATCGAAAATGTGTTCATCTGCAACTCGGGGAAAGCCCGCCCCATGGGGTCACAGTCGATCACGGGCAAATCGGCCAAAGCGGCAGCGACCATCACTTCGATAGCGTTGGCACCCCCAATCTCGTCTGAGATCAACGCCACTGCTGCTTGCCCGACGGTCGCTTCTACGGCACGGGCGGCGCGATAGCATTCATCACCACGGGCTGTTTTCTCGATGCCGACCGTGGGTGCGCCCATCCCGCCCACCGCAATCACCATATCGTCGTCGGCCAAGGCAGCGGGCGCGATAATGCGAATGCGTCGCCCAGCGCGTAATTGCTCACGAGCCCGCAACTTGCCCAAGTAAGCACTGCCGCCACCACCCGTGCCTAGAATGGCTGCGCCAAGTGCGATGCAATCTAAATCGGCTTCAGTTAAATCCCAATAAGCCTGCACGTTCATAGCTTCACCTCACCCACCGCCTTCACCCGAATCCGAGTGGCACTACCGGGCAAATAAGCCAATGGCACATCTTCGACGTCGACAATGCGCATGCTGCTTGGGTCTGCACCTGCCTCAACTGCACGGTCAATAGCGCTTTGTTTGGCCTCGCTCACGACGGCATCGCGGCTACGCCCCTCCAGCGAAAACACCCGATCCACTTCGCCTGAAATTTGGGCGATGGCCGCGCCGACTGCATTGGCAGCCTGAAAATGGGGCGGTAGCACGACTTGACTACTACCCGCCAAAGGTTTTTGAATCAGCACACTGCCGCCGCCTACTAAGATCACTGGCAATGGCTCACGGCTGAGTTTGACCCGGTCAATTGCTTCCTCAACTTTGTTGTGCATTACTTGCAGCGCGGCATGGACAAATGCTTGTGGCAAGTGGGCCACACGGCTACGATCTCCCAAGTGCAATGCACCCGATGCCACTGCAATGTCGGTCGCGGTCAATACATCTCCACCAAAGATCTGCGCTTTGTGGGTCAGTTCATAGCCGACTGAGCGCGGGCCAACAACCACCCCCACCCTTTTTGGCTCTCCCTCTAAATCAGGTAAAACGTAGCTACCGCCACCCAGCCCAAATGAGAACACATCTGGCATGCGAAAGTTAGTGCGCACGCCGCCGACTTCTACTTCGACCGAGGCCTCGCGCGGAAAGCCATGCATGAGTGCGCCCACATCGGTGGTGGTGCCGCCAATGTCGATGACAATGGCATCTTGCAATCCGGATAAAAAGGCCGCGCCGCGCATCGAATTGGTCGGTCCGGAGGCAAAGGTAAACACAGGGAAGCGCTCGGCGTAATCGGCGCTCATCAACGTGCCGTCATTTTGGGTGAGATAGAGCGGGCAACGCAGGCCCAGTGTCGCAAGCGCACTTCGAAATGCCCCAATCGTGCGTTGCCCCAACTCGCGCAGACAGGCATTCAAAATCGTGGCGTTCTCACGCTCGTGAAAGCCAATGCGCCCGATCTCGTGTGAGAGACTAACAAAGGTGTGGGGCAATTCTTCGGCCACGATTGCTGCAGCGCGTTGCTCGTGGGCGGCCGAAACTGGCGCGAACACGCTGGTGATAGCGATTGAACGCCAGCCTTGCTCGCGAATGTTGGCACAGGTTTGGCGAAAGGCGACTTCGTCAAAGGGTGTCAGTTCGCGCCCATCAAACTCCGCACCACCGGAAAGATAGGCAACCGAAGCGCGCGTAATTTCGCACAGATCAGCGGGCCAATCCACCATCGGCGGCAGCGAGCGGGTGGCCGGGCCGCACAGCCGGATGACTGCCACGCGGGTCAGGTCTTTGCGTTGTACCACGGCATTCACGAAATGGGTGGTGCCAATCATCACCGCGCCAATATCGTCGACTGGCAAGTGCGTATCTTCTATCAGTGCGCTTAATGCAGCGCAGATGCCGGTGGTGACATCCGCGCTGGTTGGCCGCTTTACCGATTGCAACACGCTGCGACCAGACATGGCGACTGCGTCGGTGTTGGTGCCGCCCACATCGATACCAATACGAATCAGGTTTGTCATTTGCGCTTACGAGTAGATGCGCGAGCGGCCGGGCGCGCCTGCGTGAGACGTTCAAAGTCCCGCGTTTTGTAGCCGAAGGTTTTCAAGATGATCGGTATCACAGTGGTGTTGGTTTTGCGCACATGCGGCAGATTGCCCACATGGCTGGAAACAAACTCATACAACTCCGCAATCGTGGGGGAGGTCACTTGGATGGCAATGTCGTTATCGCCCGTAATGCACGCGACATAGTTCACACAGTCATAGTCCACCAACCGCCGCGCTACATCGATGATCTTGCCAGGCTCGACTTGAATCATGACATCGGCATACACCATACGCCCCAATGCAGTGGGATCGGGCAAGGCACCCACTCGAATGAGACTGCGCTCGATCAAGGCATTCAACCGATTGCGTACCGTGCGTTCCGAGATGCCACTGATGCGTACTGCGATCTCTGCCGCAGACAAGCGGCCGTCCTCCATGAGCAAATTGATGATTGCTAGGTCTGTGGCGTCCGGAGAATAGACATCGGGGTCCAGTGATTCCATATTCAGCAAATTATTCTATTGATAATGCCGATTCAGGCAATAGCGAATCGAAAAGTATCCGAAAATCATCTAAAAGTGATCAATTTCAATTGACAAGTTAAGGCAAGCCACTACAATCGATCTATATTTGCTCGCTGGGATTACCAGCTATTGCTTGCCTTAGGAGGCGCGTTCAAGAATGAATAGCACGTCGTTAGCACGTAGACAGTTTATTCGGATTAGTTCGTTTATTGGGGTTACATCAATACTGATTGGCGCATGCGCGGCTCCGGCTGCTGCGCCAAATTCAGGGGCCACGAATGCCCCGGCAGCATCAAAAGCTAAAGAGAAGATCTTGGTTGTCGCTGTCGATGGCGACGTCGACACTTTCGATCCTTGTTGTACTGTAGGCACCAAGCCCTCGCAGACCACGATTCAAAATACGTTTGATCAGCTCACGCAATACGCCCAGACTGAAAAGAAATTGGCCAATGGCCAGAGTTACATTGCCGTAGATACCAGCAAGATTGATGGCATGCTGGCCGAGAAGTGGGAAATGGCCCCCGATGGCAAGATTACCTTCACCATCCGCAAGGGGTTGAAATTCGCCGATGGCGAACCGATCACTGCGCAGGCAATCGCCGATGGCTATCGCCGTATTTATGAGGTGGGTGGCATCTCGTCGTTCCTACTGATCATGGGCGGCATCGATAAGCCCGAACAGATTACAGCCGATGGTGACAAAGTAATTTTTGTGCCCAAGCAGGCTAACACCTTGGTAAGCATGAATAACGTCATGCATAACACCAGCGCAATATCACCTAAAGACATCAAAGCGCGCGCCACAGATAAGGACAAGTGGGCGGCAGAATATTTCAAGAAATCGTTGGCAGCGGGCAGCGGGCCATTTGTGTTGGAGACCTATAAGTCCGGCGATCAAATTACGCTCAAGGCTCGCGATGATTATTACGGCGGACGTGCCAAGATCGACAAAGTCATCCAAAAGATTGTGCCAGATCCGCAGCAACGCATTTTGTTGCTCAAGCGCGGCGATGTGGACATGATCATGGTGCCACCGGTCAAAGACCTAGATGAGTTGGAGAAAGATCCAAATATTAAAGTGTTGTCCATCCCCTCCACCAACAACTGGATGCTGGAGATGAACAACAAGATCGCACCATTCGATAACAAGAAGGTGCGCCAAGCGTTTGCCTATGCCATCCCATATGACACCTTGATCAAGCAGGTTTACTATGGTCGTGCCACGCGCTTGAAGAGCCCAATCGCAGAAGGCACACCGACCTCAGACTATTCCTTCTGGAAGTATGAGACCGATCCGGCCAAAGCCAAGGCGCTCCTGGCCGAAGCAGGCTTTGCCGATGGGAAGGGTCTGCCCGTCATTAAGCTTTCGATCCGCGTGGGCAGCGAAGAAGATGAGCGCGCGGCGGTCATCATCCAGGATGCGCTCAAGCAGATTGGTGTTAGCGCAGACATTGAGAAGCTGGCCTTTGCCGCTTTCAATGAGAAAGAGCAGAAACGTGAGTTACAACTCTTCATTGACCAGTGGATTTCTTGGGTGAACGACCCCTACTATCACCTGTCGTGGATCTATAGCTCGGGCAGCCCAACGATCTACGGCAACTACAAAAATGATGAGGTGGACAAGCTCATCGCCAAGTACACCTTGTGGGCAGGCGATCCCAAAGAGCGCGATGAAGCCAGCAAGAAGATTCAACAGCTTGTTGTCGATGATGTGCCCAATATCTACTTGGCTGCGTTGAACTTTAACGTCGCCATGCGTTCCAATATCAGCGGCTACGCTTACTACAACGACGAGTTGAATCGATACTATTACATGGATAAGAATTAGGCGTTAAATGCGGAGCGTGAGGTGGAGTTTCGCCCTACGCCTCACGCTTCTCACTTAACAGCTTTCGACCATGCGCTTGATCCGTTACAGTATCCGCCGGGTATTGCTGTTGTTGCCAGTGCTGCTGGCAGCAATGTTCATCACATTTTTACTGACGCGCATTGTGCCCGGCAATCCGATTGATCGGGTGGCTGGGCCGTATATCAGCCAAGAGCGTCGCGATGAGATGAAGCGTGCCGCGCGATTGGATCGCCCTTTCTATGTGCAGTTTGCGCTGTATTTGGGTGATTTGCTGCGCGGGGACATGGGCACGTCATACACCACGGCTCAAGCTGTTACGCAAGATTTAAGGGAGAAACTACCTGCAACCTTCGAATTGGTGGTGTTTGGAATGTTGATTGCAGTGGGCTTGGGGTTGCCCATTGGCATTATCGGCGCGCTCACGCGTGATTCTTGGCCTGATCAAGTGGGTCGTGTGATTAGTGTTATTGGTGTCTCTGTGCCGATCTTTTGGCTGGCACTCATGCTGCTCTATTTGTTTTACTACCAATGGAATATCGCACCTGCTGCAACGGGTCGGTTGCCGATTGCAATGTCGTTCCCCGATGACAAGATTGTGACTGGCATGTATTCTATTGACGCATTACTGGCCGGAGACTTAGAGGTACTACGAGCGGCGTTGGCAGCCATGGTGCTACCAGCGGTCGCCACTGGTTTGACCGCAATGGCACCCATCACCCGCATGGCCCGCTCCAGCATGATCAATGCGTTGGAATCGGACTATGTTCGCACCGCCCGCACGCTAGGTCTGCCGGGCTGGCGAGTGGTGTTGCAGCATGCCTTCAAAAACGCCCTACCGCCGATATTGACCATTATGGCAGCGGTGTTTGGCTTTGCGGTCGGTGGCGAAGTGTTGGTCGAGTATATTTTTGCGTGGCCGGGACTAGGTCTATACGCTTATAACGCTATTTTGGCTGGAGATTTCCCTGCGATCCAAGGGTTCATCTTGTTGGTTACTACGGCGTATGTGTTGATTTATCTCGTGGTTGATCTGCTAAACGCTGTAATTGACCCACGCGTGCAACTCTAAATGACAATTGCGAACGCTTCTAAAACTAACAACGCCCGCGCCGAGCGTATGGCAGATTTGTGGTACGTCTTTCGGCGCAACCCAGTGACGATGATTGGTGCAGGGTTGGTATTGTTTATCTTTTTAATTGGCTTACTGGCACCGGTGATTGCTCCTTATCCGCCGTTGAAACAACACATTGAACTCGGTGCATCGCCTCCCAGTGCTCGTTTTTTGCTCGGCACCGATCAGTTTGGTCAGGATATTCTTTCACGTGTAATCCATGGCGCTCGCTTAGATCTATTGATCGCACTCGGTGGTGTGCTGATCTCAATGGTGTTGGGTTGCGGATTGGGTGCGGTGTCGGGCTTTATTGAAGGCTGGCCGGATGAGTTGCTGATGCGCTTGATGGACATATTGCAAGCCTTCCCACGTTTTATCTTTGCAATGGGTGTGGCATTTGCGTTAGGCCCAGGCTTGTTGACGGTGATCATTGCCACTGCAACTTTGAATATTCCAGGCTATGCGCGGCTGATGCGCGGACAGATTCAATCGCTCAAACGCAGCCAATTTGCCCGCGCGGCAGTCTCGATAGGCAACCCAGCCGCGCGCGTGTTGTTTCGCCATCTGCTGCCCAATGCGCTTGGTCCGGTATTGGTCGTGTCCACTTTGCAATGCGGTTGGGCCATTCTTGAGGCAGCGGGGCTGAGTTTCATCGGCCTCGGTGTGCCGGTGCCGACAGCGGAATGGGCAATGATTGGCCGGGCGGATTCTTCTGTCCCTGTCATGGTTCCAAGTTCGACCTGGCCGGCCGCGTGTTCAAGGGCGTTCCCGCGCCGATCAATCTGGAGGTCCCTCCTTACGCCTATTTGAGCGACACCCGGCTGATCGTCGGCTCGGATACCAAGGGAGCGTGACGCGATGGGTAGATTGAAAGCATTGCTGGGCTGGATTGACGAACGCTTTCCGCTGACGGCGAACTGGAAGTCGCACCTGTCAGAATACTACGCGCCAAAGAATTTCAATTTCTGGTACTTCTTCGGATCGCTTGCGATGCTGATGCTGGT
>JANMVQ010000394.1:0-10469 GCA_031392845.1 Chloroflexota bacterium | reverse complement strand
AGATCGCAGCCATGGTGACTTCTTTATGGGCGCCTGTGTTGAGGTGTATTACGTGTTATCAGACACCAATCGTACGGCCCTAAAAGTGGCCACCGAGGGTCTGGATGATTGCAGTGCACGCCCAGAGAATCATGTGCTAACTCCGACCTTGGAAGCGCATGGCATTGTGTCGACCACCCCACCCACGGGCACGCTGTTCGGCACTTATGTCATCAGCGGCGTGGCATATGAGGCCATCACTGGCACCACCCGCTTTGATCAAGAGCATGGCCGCATCCGTGTGGGTGATTGCGCCGAAGTGAAGTATTACGTTGACGGCGCGATGAACATCGCCGTGCGTATCAGTAGCGAAGAAGAGCATGGTTGCGGTCGTTCTGACGAGCGCCATACATTATTTGGCGAGATCTCATCGTTGCCTGGCACACCCAACCAGATTGGGACTTGGGCCATCGGTGAGCGTGCGGTGGATGTCACTACGACGACTGTGCAGACTGGCGCACCGTTTACCGTTGGGATGATTGTGAAGATCGAATTTGTGGTGGCAACTGATGGTAGCCTGGTGGCCAAGTCAGTCGAAGCCAAACGTCCGGTGCACGATCGCCGTGCTGAAGGTAAGGCCTACGGCATTTTGCAGACACGCCCGATTTCACCGGAGATTACAGGCACCTGGACCGTGGCCAGCGTGACCTATGAAGTGAGCACCACCACTCGTTTGACTGGCTCGCTCGAAGTGGGCAATTGCGTCGAGGTGCATTACTTCACCAATCTGGTAGGCCAGCGTGTTGCGCGCAAGATCAAGGGTGAATCATCCACCGAGTGCAAAGGCACGCTGGGTGAAGTGGTCAGCAAGACTTATGGCTTTGTCAGCACCATGCCTATGAGTGGCTTTGTAGGCACCTGGGTGATCGGTGGCGTGACTTATGAAGCAGGCTTGAACAGCCGCTTCGAGCAAGAGCGCGGTGTGTTGGCCGAAGGTGCATTTGTCGAAGTGCACTACATGGTTGTGGAAGGCGTTAATGTGATCATCAAGTTGGAGACGCATGTGCCGCCCGCCGCCGGTGAGATTGACGATAGCGGTGTTGTGAGTGGTAGCACCGAAGCTGCACGTAGCCCACTGGTCAGCCGCAGCACATTGGTGATCAACGGCAAGACCTACACTGTGATTGGTGCGACGTTGATCAATGATCAACTTGGCGTGATCAGCAATGGCGCAAAGGTGTCAGTAAATGCTTATACTGATACAACAACCGGTCAACGGGTGGCCACACAGGTCACAGCGTTGGGTGCGGTCAGCATTTATATGCCGATAGCAGGTCGGTAGTTTTACTAAATAAAACCAACTAAGTCTTAAGGTTTTGACACCTACGGCGAAACAGAGTATTTCAGCGGCTTTTGCGCTGAATGAAAGCCGTTTTGACTTGTTGGTTTTATTTAGCAGACTCATTCGTTTACAGATGGCGCATAAACCCTAAAGGCCATGGAGACCTTTAGGGTTTGAATGAGCCAATAAGAACCATCAAGGAACCTCATGAATCGTCCAGTACTTTGGTTTGGTTTAGGCATGCTTGTCATGCTCGCCTTGGTATTGGGGGGAGTTTTTGCGGTCCGCCTCGCGCTGGCGGATACCCAGCTGCGGCTTATGGTTGATGGGGATATTGATGTGGTGTTGCAAGAGCGCCAACCGCCAGTTGCTATAGTGTTTGCAGATGCACAGACCCAGGCAGCTGCCTTCTCAACCAGCACTCCGGCGGTGTTACGTGTCACACCCAGCGTAGTTGAATCACCTGAGGACGCCGAGCTGGGGTTATCACCCACCTTGCGCACATTGGAAAAACGAGATGGTGGTATCCGCAATGCGCTACGGCAGCTATATGAGGGTCTAAATGAGGATATAGTCCCGACAGTGAGTGACGCACACGCAACCGTGCTGCCCATGTTGAACTCGGGCCTCGTGCGAACCGCAACATCGACTTCGGCCTCGACACCACATGCGATTGTTGGGCCGACTGGATTGCCGACCACGCTGTTTGTTGCGACGAATGTTGCCCCGGAAGAGGTGGATGAAGTGCTTGCAGCCACCGCAACTATTTTGCCGCGTGCTTCGGCTACCCGGCGGGCACCCATCGCAAATACGATTGTGCCACCCACTGCCGAGCGTCCTGAATCCGTCGCGACAATCACGCCGGAACCCAGACAGAGACCGACAGGCAATCCCATCCATCCACCGATTGTGGCTACGCGGGTGCCAACACGCATCCCTCCGTCACCACAGCCAACTGCAGTGCCAATCGAAACGATTCGGCCTACCCAATCGCCCAACGTCGAGACCCCTGAACCTACTGAGCCTGCCCACAATACGCCCAAACCCCCGCAGCCGCCCAAAGTCGAGACGCCTCGACCTACCGAACCTTCGCATGACTCCCCCAAGCCTACGCGGCCACCGAGGGTTGAAACACCTGAACCAACGTCGCCTCCACCCACTACGCCCAGGCCTATCGAACCACCCAAAGTCGACACGCCTGAGCCGACAGACATCCCTCCGGCAACACGTGTCCCAGAAACGGCAGTGCCAGCACTGACGTTTGAACCTACACACGAATCTGAGCCGCACGAGACCGTTGAACCTCCACAGGCGACGGAATTGCCGCCAACCAACAGTCCACCTGGGGTCTATCCAACTGAACTCTCGCATGAAGGCCATGGCCAGACGCCAGAACCGACCCAGCTACCGAAAGACACCCCTCGTCCGGCCGGCTAACCAGTTATTGAGTTATCCGAGAGTAGCTCGGGTGATGGGCTTACTGCTCGGCATTTGAGCAGACTGCCAAAATAGGCTAAATTAGCATTACATGAAGATACTACTTGCAGAAGATGATCGTCGTATTGCTGGATTCATAGTCAAAGGTCTTCGCGAGGAAGGGTATACCGTTGAACATGTGACTGATGGCGAGCTTGCGCTGAGTTATGCGTTAGCGGATCAGGAGACGGTGACCACCGGAGGCACTGGACTGTTTGATCTCATCATTCTTGATGTGATGATGCCTGGACGCGATGGCATCTCGGTGTGTCGTCAACTGCGTACGCAAGGTGTGCGCACTCCGGTCTTGATGCTAACCGCAATGGACACGCTGGATGATCGTGTGCGTGGGTTGGACAGTGGTGCGGATGATTATCTGGTGAAACCGTTTGACTTTCCTGAGTTATTGGCTCGATTGCGTGCGCTGTTGCGTCGATTGCCCACGGCCGTAATAGTCAATTCACTGCAAGTTGCCGACTTGACGCTGGATCTGGTGGAACGCTGTGCCCGGCGTAATTCGCGAACGATTGACCTAAGCAATCGCGAGTTTCACTTGCTGGAGTATTTGATGCGCAACGCTGGGCGCACAGTCAGCCGAACTACTTTGTTGCAGGCGGTGTGGGGCTTCGACTATGAGGGCGCGTCCAACGTGGTGGATGTGTACATAGGATATCTCCGGCGAAAGATCGACGCGACCGGTGAAGCAGTGTTATTGCAAACCACACGTAACGTGGGCTATCGAATTGCCCCACCACGCGATTAGCACGAGGAGACGGTGTGGTCAATTTCTTCAGTACGATCCGCTTCCGGTTGACACTATGGTTCACCTGTATTCTGGCTATTATTACCGTGGTGATTGGGGTGCTCCTCTATATCGGTTTGCAGCAACTGCTTTTTGTTAATCTTGATAGTGCGCTCATGAATATAGCGCAGCGTAGCGTAGAAGTGGCGCAATCCGATGCGCAGCTTACCCAGTTCTCCCGTGATCAACTTTTGCAGCGGGTGACCCAATTGGGCATCTCGCCAATGCGCTTGACCGATCTCGATGGGCGAGTGCTGGCAGAAGATTCTATTTTTCCACAGTTGCCAGTCCTGGCTGCGGCGATTGCCGATGCCAAAGCCGGACGCATGCGTTGTGAGACATTCGATATGGATGCGGTTGCCGATGTTGCGGCGGCGTCCTATCGGGTTTGCACACGCCCAGTGCGCGTAAATGGGGTGCGGGTTGCAGCGGTGCAAGTCGCACAATCACTGGAACGGGACTATCAAACGCTTCAGAATTTACAACGCTTGATGCTGTATTTGTTGCCAGTCGCATTGCTATTCTCGGCTGCTGCCGGGTATTTGCTGGCTGGGCGTGCGCTCTATCCTGCCGAACAAGTCCGACGGAATGTGGAACGACTCATGACTGGCCAGATCGATGCACGCAACCTTGACCAAAAGGTTGGGCAGAATGTGGATGCCGACGAGATAGGGCGGCTGGCCCGCACGTTTGATAGCTTATTGGAACGGGTGCAGGAAACTATGTCACGTGAGCGTCAGTTTTCGATGGACGCCTCGCATGAACTGCGTTCACCATTGACTGCCTTGAAGGGCGAGCTGTCTGTGGCACTCAGCCGTGAGCGTAGCGCGGATGAATATCGCGATATTTTGGGACAACTTGAAGGCTCAGTTGATGAGATGAGCTTGCTGGTAGAAGACCTGTTGACCATTGCGCGTGCATCACCGAATGAACCTCAGGCGGGTAGTGTGGAGCGAATGGAGCGGATGGAGCGGGTTGATGTAGCGTTATTGCTGCGCCAAGTGTGCGAGCGTTTGCAAGTCGTAGCGGATGATAAAACGATCAATCTGAAATGTTCTACAGAAATAGCACCCATCTACGTAAAGGGTAGTCGCTTGAAATTGCAGCGCGTGTTTACAAATTTGCTAGACAACGCTTTGCGCTACACGCCATCCGGTGGCAACATCCGGTTGCAGGCGCGCGCTGAACGGCAGGTTGCAGTCATCGAATTTGTTGATACTGGCATTGGCATTCCCGCTGAGCACCTTGGGCGCGTCTTTGATCGGTTTTATCGTACTGATGCCGCGCGTGTACGCGAAAGTGGTGGCTCCGGTCTGGGATTGGCGATTGTCAAAGCGGTGATTGAGGCTCATCGAGGCAGTGTGCGTGTCACCAGCCGGGTCAATGCGGGCAGCACATTTACGGTCTATCTGCCGTTGACGGTTTAGTGTAGCTGCCTTGGGACTTCAGACGTACCAATCTGCCCGTGACCAGGGTAGCTTGCTACGCCCATCCTCCAATTTTGCCAACAGCGTTTGATTGACATTCAGTCGCCCCGAAGCAAATCCTTCTGCCGAGCCAGCCATATACAGACGCCAAGTGCGATAGATTGCCTCACCGTTCAGGTGAATCGCAGCAGCCCTGTTGGCTTCCAGCCGGTTCACCCAGTGTTGCAATGTCAGCGCATAGTGCTCGCGCCAGTTGTCCACATCGCGCACCTCAAAGCCGACCGCCTCTGCCGCCATATTCACTTCACTGACGGGTGCAAGTTCACCATCGGGAAAGATGTAACGATCGCTGAATAAGCCCATACCCATAATGGATCGATCCACGAGGCGTGTTGTGAATGTGCGTTGCTGTAAGCCGGGCACATTGCCCTGTGAGATGCCATGATTGAGAAACACGCCCCCTGGTTTAAGCAGGCGATACGTATGCGCAAAGTATTCTGGTAAGTGGCTGCGCCCGACATGCTCAAACATGCCAATACTCACTAACTTGTCGAATACGGTACCTTCCAGATCACGATAGTCCATTAGTTTGACTTCGACGCGATCACTCAACCCAGCTACGTTGATACGCTCATTTGCCAAAGCGTGTTGCAGCTTGCTCAATGTCACGCCCATCGCGCTGATACCGTAGTGCTGGGCAGCAAAGATCACCCATCCGCCCCATCCACAGCCAATATCAAGGACTCGTTCACCGGGCTTCAAACGCAATTTGCGACAAATCTGATCCAGTTTGCGTTCCTGAGCCGTGTCGAGGTCTTCGGCTCCGGTGGGGAAGTGCGCGCATGAATACACCATGCGCCGGTCAAGAAATAGCGCATAAAAATCGTTGCCGACATCGTAATGATATTGGATGGCGACCTCGTCACGCGCTTTGGAATGCTTAGCTTTTGTAAGCTGGGCCGGACCACGCGAGATGATTGGATTGTTTGTGTCAGCGGCTGGCAAGTTGAACCAATGCTGAGCGAGCTTGGTCATTTGTTGCGCGGAGTGAGCCGATGCGCTGATCTGACGGAGCAATGCAAACGAGGAGAAAATACCACCTTGAATGTCAAAGTCGCCACGAATGAAGGCCTCGGCTGCATTCAATTCCACCGGTGGAGTGAATGTGCTACGCACTGCCCCCGGCGAATTGAACACCAAGATAAATTGCGGCTCGCTGGACGTGGCTGAGAGTAGTGTGCCATCCCACAGCCGTATCGCAAATGAGCGTGGATGTGGAAAGAGCAATTCTAGAAAACAAACCGCACGCATGACTGCGCTCCCACCTAGAAGGTGGGTAGATACATGGGTAATGGATTGAGCCATAACTTCCTCCGTTTGTCAGGTAGGCTAAAAACACATTAATCCTTACATCATTTGTTTCCCGAAATATATAGCCACTTAGGCAGTCATTGTCAAGAGGTCGGCTAATTTCCACACGGCATGACATTGCGCCAATTGGGCACGGTATCGTTGACGGTCTGCAGACCGTTGCTGCCATAGCTCAATGTAAGGGTGCGGTTCGCAATTTCGCCGCAGGCGCTATCCTTCTCCACAAAGTCCCACGACCCAAGGGCATACTTGTATTCGATCAGGGTGCCTTCTTTGCCTGTTAGGGCGATGCGCCATTGGGTTGGCTTGACTTGGGTCAGTCCCACGCCACCGGGGTTCCATTGCGGCAATCCGCCGTCTAGCCGGTCGACGAATCCGGCGATATACACCTTTTTGTCCTTCGGGGTTGTGGTTGTCACTGTTACATTAATTGTCACCGTCACCGTCCGCAAGGCTGCAGTAGCCTTGACATTGGCGCTGGTAGCACTACGGTTGAACGACTGATCGACCGCGCGCACCACGTAGACATAGGATGTCCCTTCGATGACATCACGGTCGATGAAGTGCGTGCTGTCCGTCACACGGGCGATCTGGGTGTAAGGGTCGCCGGTAGTAGTGCTACGCAGCACTTCGTAGCCAAATAGGGTGGCATCGCCGCTGATCGCATTCCAGGCCACGTCAATCCCGGCAGGTGATGCGCTCAACACGCGGATGTTGGTGGGAATGGCAGGTGCAGTTGTATCGGCGCTGGCAGCAACGTCGAGCGTGCCTGCTTGTGCCGCGTCATAGCCATTCGAGCTGCTGTCATGGTCGGCGTAGACCCAGTCACGGCCGCTGTTCGTGCTAAAGCGATAAGCGTAATCGTAACTGCCGGGTAGTTCAGGTTGCAGATTGGCCCTGAACTCATCGTTATTGCCCGTATCGGTGTTGAAAGTGGCATTTACCCAAGTCCACGCTGTGCCGGTGGCTGGGTTGCTGCCATCTGGCCCGTAGCCCAATTGGGCCAACAAGCCGGTGGTTGCGCCAGGCTGATTCGTCAAGCCTTCGATGTAAGCCTGACCATAAACATACTGAGTGCGAGTGACTGCGCTGACCCTATGATTGATGCTGGGCAGGCGCTGCAGGTTCGCCTCGGTGATTTGCAAGCGGGGCAGCGCCACAGCTTCGTTGGAAGGGCTACCCTCGTTGCCGGGCGCATCTATTGCAGTGACGATGTAATAGACGGTGTGGGCATTGTTTAGCCCGCTATCGGCAAAGGTTGTCGCAGTGACAGGTATTGGAGTGATCTTGCTCCAGCCACCTCCGCTGAGTGGACTGCGATACAGGTTGTAGCCAATGGCGTCACTCACCGCTGTCCAAGCGAGGTTGATGCGGGCGTTGCCTTCTGCCGTCACGGACAAAGTGGTGGGTGGATTTGGGCCGATCAGATCGTTAGAGGTGTTCGATAGTAAAACGCCGCTGAGCGGAGCAACAGTTACCTGCACCATGCCATTGACTATGGTGCTGTCGTTGTTGCGGCTCAGGGTCAGTCGCTGGATGTCTTCGATAGATTTGGCGATTGTGCTATTGGGGATGTCTTCGTTACTATTATTATCGAGACTTGCGGCTTGATTGCTGAGGCTGGAGGTTAGTGGCCAGCGTAGGCCTAAGCGTAATCCATTGGGCAGATAGCCAGCGACCGGCACACTCACGGTTTGGGTGAAGGTGTTGCGGTTGACCACGACTAGGGCCGCTTGGTTTGGGGTCTTGCGACCATAAGCGATCACGCCACGAGTGTCATCGGCCAACAGCATCTTTAGATCGCCGCTCGTCAGCGCAGGCACGAGCCGCCGCAGACTGGCCAAGCCAGCGTAATGCAGCAGCAGTTTGGTGTCGGGTTGTCCACCGGTTCTGACCCATGGATACGTCCGGCGATCATCCGGATCATCGCCACCGGTGACACCGACTTCATCCCCGTAGTAGATCGTAGGCGCGCCGGGCAAGGTGAACTGAATCAGCGACGCCAAGCGCAGGCGTTGTTTGCCAATGGCATCGTTGGCGGTCTTGTCTTTGATATTCGCTGCGCCAGGTGTGAGTGTCCATAACAGGCGCTCAGTATCATGGCTGTCCAGCAGGTTCATCAGCGCATAGAAGACATCCTTGGGATAATCTTCTTGGATACTGCTTAGGCGGGCGGCAAATTCGCTAGGGGCGATGATGCGCCCGCTATCGCCAAATCCCTTGCCGTCGAATGGGCCAGGTGCGAGTAGGCCCAGTACGGCATCGCGCAGACGATAGTTCATCGTGCTGTCGGCCCGGTCGCCACGCAGATGACGCAACAAAGTACTATCCTTCTGCCACAACTCGCCGATGATCAGCGCGTTTGGATCAGTTTGGCGCACCTGAGTGTAGAAGGTCTCCCAATAGCCATTGGGGAAGGAAGCATCGCCCATCACATCCATGCGCCAACCCGCGGTGCCATTTTTAAGCCAGAATTTGGTGACACTGTCTGGCTCGCTTAGAAAGTAGCTTTGTAGCGCAGCGCTGTCTTTTTTGAACACAGGAATGGAGTCGAAACCAGCCCAGCCTTCGTAGTAGGTGTCGTTCCTACTGGGCGATGTGGGTCGGCAAGACGCAGGTTCGGATGATCCGGGTGTGCGGAAGACAAACCAGTCACGCCACACTGAGCCGGTGCTCTCGCATGCGCCATTGGTTCCAGCATAATGGTTATAGCGATCAAAGTTGGGGCTATCACTGCTCATGTGATTGAACACCCCGTCCAGAATAATCCGGATGCCTAGCTTCTTGGCCTCTTTGACCAGCTTTTGAAACGTTGTATTGTTGCCTAGCGTTGGATCGATATTCTTGTAATCGGCGGTATCGTAGCGGTGGTTGCTCTTGGCCGTAAAAATTGGATTGAAGTAGATTGCCGTTACCCCAATCAGGCTCAAATATTCCAGCTTTTCGATCACACCGTCCAAGTCGCCGCCATAATAATCGCGCCCGCTTGGCGCTTCAATGGCTGCTGGGTTGGGTGGGAAGCGGGCTGGACAACGGGTTGCGGCGTCGGAGTAGTTGCGGCAATAGCCCTCCGGCAGGGTTCCCCACGGCAACGCGATCACGGGGTCGTTGTAGCGCAAATCACCGGTCTTGGGGTCATTGTTTTTGTTGGCATTGTTGAAGCGGTCGGGGAATATCTGATAGATCACCTGATTGCGCGCCCAGGCCGGCACCGTCAAGTTTGGGATGTGGAACATCAGCGCAAAGCTTTGATCGACTGGGTTCGGTGTCGCTGAGCCCAATCCGCCATCTAATGCGGGTGTGTTATCGGCGTAATAGGCAATACTTGTGCCATCGTTGATGATGAAGCGATACCAAAAGTTATTGGCAATCGTTGAACTGATCGTGGACTCCCAGAAGTCGCAACGTTCACTAGCGAGATCGGCCTGGAAGCACGCTACATCCGCGGCAGCGACCTGCATTGGCACAAGCCGTTGAGCACTGGCGTTCAGGTCGTAGAGCCGCAGCATGACCTTGTCGACGTCGTTGTGAAAGCTGCGCAGCCGCAGCTTGACGGCAGTGTTGGCCGGCACGGCGCCGCTAGGAGTGCGGTAGAGACTATCACGCGAGTCATGGCGCAACCCGCTAAATTCGATATTGCCATCCAGCCGATGTCCAGACAAGACTGGCTGTGCCGTGGGAGCGCGGTCATATTTGGCGAGGCGCTTGGACCCATGAGCGATTCGTGGCAACGACAACTGCGATAACAGGACTACTGCCACAACTAGGGCCTGAAAAAGCGCATAGGGGCGGCGCGCCGTTGGTCTTTGAGCGGGCAAGTCATGGATCATAAAATTCCTCTCCGATGCTGACGCTAAAACTATTGTAAGTATTCAGGTTTTTTGACAGAGTCCCTCGATTTCGATCGCGAATTAGCTTTGCGATTCAGAAATTCGGTTCTACCGAGTAAAACGGGAATTGCGACATTCGCTCGTGACTGTGCCCGCCTGGCGACTAAAGTCGCGGCTACCTATGACAAAGCCCCTTCGGGCTTATTCTCAGCCCGAAGGGCTTCGCTTTGCGTAGCCGCGAC
>JANMVQ010000368.1:0-10841 GCA_031392845.1 Chloroflexota bacterium | reverse complement strand
CGTTTCACCCAGGAATGCGGCGGGTCAGGTGTTTGATCAACAGGTGTTTAACTTCTCCGCAGGCAGCGATACGACTCCGCCCAGCGTGCCGACCGACTTGAGCGCAACGGCGGTCAGCATGGCACAGGTCAATCTTGCCTGGTTAGCGGCGACCGACAATGGGCCCGATCCGGCTCTTGACCCCTATCGCGTGGCGGGTTATGACATCTATCGCTATGACATCAATGGCAATGGCGGGTTGATCAATGGTGTGTTGATCAATTCCGTCGATACGGTGTTGAGCTATAGCGATACGACGGTCAGCCCCAACACCACGTATGCTTATCGGATTGCGACGCGTGATACCGCTGCCAATATTTCGGCGCTATCATCAGCAGTCAATGTGACTACACCCTCGGGAGCAACAGCGACACCGACCAATACGCCAACGGCGACGGCCATCGCGACAAACACGCCCACCCTGACACCAACGAATACGTCCACGCCTACACCCACGCCGATCGGGCCAACGGCGACCAACACCTCGACACAGACACCGACGAATACGTCCACATCCACGCCCACGCAGATCGGGCCGACACCGACCAACACCTCGACACCGACGCCGACGAATACATCCACAGCGATGCCAACGCCGACGAATACGTCCACACCCACATCCACGCCGATCGGGCCGACACCGACCAACACCTTGACGCCAACACCGACGAATACGTCCACACCAACACCTACACCGACATCAGGTGGCCCACCCATCTTCCAGGATGGATTTGAATCGGGGATGACGGCATGGACTTCTAGCGCCGGGTTGGTTGTGCAAAATGTAGTGGTGCACAGCGGCGCCAATGCAGCACAAGGCAACACCACCACTGGGGCTACATATGCCAAGAAGACCTTGGCCACAACTTATAGCGATGCCTACGCCCGCGTCTATTTCAATCTGATCAGCTACACCAGCCAGGTCAACCTGCTACGGCTGCGCACCGCGGCGGATGGTTCGCTTGTTTACTTGTTTATCTCTACAACGGGAAGACTCTCATTGCGCAACGATGTAGGCCTTGTCACCTTCACAAGCACGACATCGGTCACCAGTGGCAGCGGCTGGCATGCGCTAGAACTACATTGTGTAATCAACGGAACCAGCAGCAGCACTGAAGTTTGGTTGGATAATGTCAAGATCACTGACCTCTCGGTCACGACTGATATTGGCACAACCCCGATTGGCCGACTGCAAATTGGCGAAGTCCAAACTGCAAGAACTTACAACGTAGTTTTTGATGATGTCGTGTTTAATACCGTCAGAATTGGCCCATAAACCCACTGAACAAAATCGCCAATAAATACAATACAAAATTTAAGAGAAATAACAG
Source organism: Chloroflexota bacterium (assembly GCA_031392845.1). Taxonomy (GTDB): domain Bacteria; phylum Chloroflexota; class Anaerolineae; order J036; family Brachytrichaceae; genus JANMVQ01. The sequence continues at coordinate 9,471 of JANMVQ010000368.1, read as the reverse complement.
ATTGCGCAACAAAGCCATGGTGTTGCGCAATTTTTTATTTTCACCGATTTACCGCAACTATATTCACTTAAGTCTGTACCCTATCCATAGTGAGTATTTTAAATTTAAGGGACAAAAAAAGGGAGATTTTATTAAAAAGTTATCATAATCTCTTAAAGTGATCTTGACATGCTTATGTCCTTGCCCTACACTGTCATAGTCAGGATACGTCATCCATATCGTCCATAGTGTGTATTGTTTTTTCAGTTGTTGACGTTGGATATTTGGGTATCAGTCACCCTAGTCGGTGAAAATTTGCTCTAGTTTTTGTCGGGGGCAATGCTAGGCGTTCAGCATGAGCCTGCTCAACTCTGTGCTCTGCTGGCTCGTTTAATACATCATTGTTTGTCGCAATTTCAAGGTTTACATGAGTATTTCAATAATTTCGTTCCAAGCCGCACATCCGCGCTTTTTCAACTGGCGTAACCAGAATTTGACTCGCTGATATTAAAACCAAATCAGTAATTGTTTGCTATGCATTTTCCAATGCGTTAGACAGATTCTGCGATTCAACTTTCCTTCACACCTTTTAAGCGTCTAAGAGAGATGGTTTGCATCCCGCTACACTCTGGAGAAGAACTATGACGTCTACACCGCTGATACAAGACAACAATTTGTCACTCACAATTAATACAGCAGTTGAAGCAAGCACAACAGGCAGCACTCGTCTTTTATCGATTATTCTGCCCACTCGCAACGAAGCAAAAAACGTTGAACCCATGCTTGAGCGAATTAACAATGCAATTCAAGAAATGACTGGGAACCCACCGATCGAAGTGATTTTCGTTGATGACAGCTCCGATGATACGCCCAAAGTCGTTCGCAGCTGTATCAGTCGTTATCCATTTGAGATTCGATTGATTGCCCGCCCACCTGAGCAACGCACAGGCGGTCTAGGGGGCGCGGTTGTCGAAGGCTTCCGCGCCGCACGCGGAGTCTGGATGTGCGTGATGGATGCCGATCTGCAACATCCGCCGGAAATGGTTCCCAAGTTGCTGCGCCATGCGCAAGACACCGAATGTGATTTGGTCATCGGCAGCCGTTTTGTCGATGGTGCCAGCACGCCTGGTCTCAACCAGCTACGCACGGCCATCTCCGAGACGCTGATCCTCAGCGCCCGAGTGCTCTTCATCAATCAGCTGCGCAATGTCAAAGACCCGCTGACCGGTTTCTTTTTGATCAAACGCAACAAGCTCGATCTGACTCAACTGCATCCCAACGGTTTCAAAATCCTGCTCGAAATCATCGTTCAGTTCCCAGCCCTTAAATTGTCGGAATTGGGTTTCAAAATGGAATCGCGCCTTGCCGGCGAAAGCAAAGCCTCTATGCAGGAAGTGACACGTTATTTCCGAAAATTGATTCAGTTGAAAATGACCCACGCCGACCCACGTTTCTTTTATTTTCTGGTAGTCGGTGTGTCTGGCATTCTGGCGAACAGCGCAGCGCTTGCGGTGTTCAAAGAGTTTTTTCAACTGCCAACGTTGGTGTCTGCCGCTCTCGCGACGCAGGTCTCCACTCTGTGGAATTTCCTACTGACCGAATTCTGGGTATTTGGCGATCGGCGCGCCACCGGCTCGCTTTGGAAACGGCTGCTGGGCTTTGCCTTGATCAACAACGGACTCCTGCTGGTGCGTGGGCCGGTCATCGCATGGTTGGGCAACCTGCAAGTGCATTACCAGATCGCTAACCTCGTCAGCATTGGGGTGGCCACGGGCGCACGTTACTTCTTGGCCGACAAATTTCTGTGGGCGAAGAACCATCGCAAAGTGGGAACAACCCTGCAGCGAGATTCGTCCCTGACCCAACCCCTTCAGCAATCGCAGCTCTAAAGGCAACGCAACCCTGCTGGGTCCGTCCGGCAGGGTTGGATCTTTTACAACAGGTCAACCTGGCATAACCACCCTAATGGCTCCCCGTTTCGCGCCTTTTGGGTCGGAATAAATATAACAACTAGAGGAACAAGCAATATGACACGCGCTTCTTACAAATATTCATATGACATCCACGGCATCATTCGGATTCAATCCATCAGCAAGCTGCCCGAGCTAGGTTATTTCCGGGTCGATCAACTGACCAAGCCAGCCGACATCGTTATCGATTCATCCCGACCTGCCAATATCTCGACGGCCACCAAATCCGTCCACTATGATGATGGCCTCGGTCGTCTGGGCTTTGACATCAACATCGATTACACCCAGCCTATCGCCGTGACCGTTTCAACGCTGATCACCCTTTCGCCACATGTACTCTACACAAATGTAGTCGAGCCACTCCTGCGCTGGACCTTTGTCCAAAAAGGCTACGCCCTGATTCACGCCGCCTGCCTCTCATTTGACGGCAAAGCCGTGCTTGTCACCGCCAAGACCGATACGGGCAAGACCTCGACGATTATTCTCACTGCAAAGAACACCCCATCGTGTCAGTTCTTGTCAGACGATATGACTATTGTCAGCAGCGACGGCAAAGTCCTGAGCTATCCCAAGCCCATGACTATTAGCTTTCATACCCTGCGCGCTGCCAAGACCGCGCCGTTGCCTTTTTTGAATCGGGTTGCCCTGCAGATTCAAAGTCGCCTGCACTCCAAGTCTGGACGCAAAGTCGGCCTGACCCTAGGCAATAGCAAGTTCCCTGCCGCTTCACTCAACTCCCTCGTGCAGATGATCATCCCGCCGCCCAAGTACATGATTGATCGATTGGTTCCCGGTGTGAAGTATGTCAAATCAGCGAAACTAAATCAGGTCATGGTGATCGAGCGGGCGCCGGACGAGGAGATCAAACTCAATCACGAAGAGATCGTGCAAGAGCTATCAGTCAATGCCGAAGATGCCTATGGTTTCCCTCCTTATCCCATTATTGGCCACTTGCTTTATACCTGGGATGGAAAAGACCTGCACACACAGGAACGCGCCATTGTCAGCGCCGCGCTGGAAGGTTGCCCTGCCCGCTTGGTGCGCAGTGCCAATTTTGGCTGGTGGAAGCGCATGCCAGAATTGGCCGGTAGTGCTGCAAAAACGGGGGATACAGATCAAGGAATCTCCACTGTTGATTCATCGATGCCCCACGGAGCCTTTGCAAACTAATGTCACGAGTCATTCAAAAGTCGGTCGGAAAACCTGTAGGTGGTCTGGGCATCAATCTTCGTCGCGACTTCCCGACGCTCAGCATTGATTCAACGATAGCCGAGTCAGTCTGGCTGGCTCGCTTGGCGCTGGCTTGCGTACTAGTTATTGGGGTGGGTATACGGCTGTATAACCTTAATCTCTATGGCTTCAACACAGATGAAGCTGTCTACGCTGGTCAAGCCGCTGGCATTTTGAATAATGAGGCGCTTAAGCCTTTCTTTCCAGTCTTTCGCGCCCATCCATTGCTATTCCAGTTTCTACTGGCGCTGATCTATTCGGTCACTGGGGTCAGCGATCATGTTGCACGCTATGTCTCAGTATTCGTGGGTGTCATGACACTAATTGTGGTGTATGTCACCGGTACGTCGCTCTATAACCGCTGGGTCGGTGTATTGGCGGCCTTATTTATGGCGCTCATGCCCTATCACGTCATCGTCACCCGGCAGGTACTGCTGGACGGCCCCATGACGCTGTTCTCTACACTTACTCTGTGCGCCATGGCCCGCTTCGGGCTAACCCAAGCCACCCGCTGGTTGTATGTGGCCGGGCTATGCATGGGTCTGACTTTTCTGGCCAAAGAAACTGGCATTATTTTTATTGGCTCGATTTATCTGTTTCTTGCGCTGAGTCCACGTCTGAAAGTGCGCCTACCCCATCTGATTCTGTCACTGGTGGTCATGATCGCCATCGCAGCTATCTTTCCATTGGCCATCTCGCTATCTGGCGCAGCCCGAACCGGGCAGAACTATTTGCTCTGGCAATTGTTGCGTCGACCCAATCACGATTGGTCGTTTTATCTCACCTTGGTGCCAGTCATGATCGGAGTGCTGCTGATCGCGGCAGCCATCGCTGGTATCGTGTTGCTGCGTGAACAGCGTTCTTGGCGCGAAACACTATTAGTGGCGTGGATTCTGGTCCCGTTTGCTTTCTTTCAAATATGGCCGGTCAAGGGCTTTCAATATCTTCTACCCATCGCTCCTGCAATTGCCATTCTGGCCGCGCGTGGATTGGTCAACTTGGGCAGCAGTCAAATCCGAATCGGGGCCTTCACCCCGAGTGCAACCTGGTTCCGCACAATGGCGGCAACCGCCATCGCCCTTACGCTGGCGCTACCCACGTGGACAATGTTGAGCCCCCAGGCCCCAAGTGGCGAGCTGGCCGGGTTGGGTGGACTACCGGGTGGGCGCGAAGTGGGGCTCTGGCTCCAACAGAATACGCCCAATGGGACTGAGGTTATGACGATCGGCCCATCTCTCGCAAATCCGATCCAGTTCTATGGCAACCGCAAGGCGAACATGCTATCCATTAGTACAAACCCATTGAGTCGCAACCCCGCCTACGAAGCGATCGACAACCCTGATCTGCGCTTGCGCAACAGCGAAATACAGTACATTGTCTGGGATCGCTATTCAGCAACCCGTTCCCCACATTTTGCTGAACGTTTGATGAATTACGTCAAACGATTCAAGGGACAGATCATCCACACTGAACAGTTGGATGGCCAGGATGTTGTCATCGTGTATGAGGTGCATCCATGAGTAAGCATTATCCGATCGCAAGAGGCATCGCGCTCGCATCGCTGGCGCTGGCATTGATACTTCCCGCCATGACTCATGCGGCGTCCCTCCCGCCGGCAACGGCCACACCTATTCAGCACTTTGTAGTGTTGATGGAAGAAGATCGCAGCTTTGACAGCTACTTCTCCAACTATCCTGGCACCGAACCCATTCCCCGCAACACCTGTGTGCCGATGGGACAAGAGGCGGGCAATTGTCTAAAGCCCTATTCACTGCACGATCACACGTTGGATCATCTCAGCGAGACTCAACGCAAATATTCCAATCTTCTGACACTGGGCTATTACACCGATCAAGAAGTGCCTTACTTCTGGAATGTAGCCGAGCAGTATGTGCTGTTTGATCACTATTTCAGCTCTGTCAAAAGCAGTAATGGCACGATCAGTCCAAATAAGATGTATGCCATCGCAGGCACTGCAGTCACCTCCACCAAAGTGACTATCGGTGGCTATGATCACTTCACGACGATCTTTGATCGCCTGCACGCCAAAGGCATCCCATGGAAGATGTATGTGCAAGGTTATAACGCTGGGGTCAATTTTCGCAGCGTCAAGGCCGGTGATAAGGTTCCCAACCAAATCACCAAAGTGCCGCTTCTGAGTTTTGGCCGTTTTATTGACAACCCGACACTAAAAGCAAATATTGTTGATCTCGACGAGTATTACAATGATTTGCATAATGGCACGCTGCCTGCCGTATCCTATCTGGTGGTCAATGGCGCAACCGCAGCAACCTCTGGCAACTTGCTGGTTGCACAGCGCCACCTGAAGAGCGTCATGCAGGCGTTGATGCGCAGCAGTGTATGGGATTCATCGGCGCTGCTTTGGACACACGACCAATCCGGCGGCTGGTACGATCATGTCACGCCGCCGACTGTCAATAAAAGCAACCTGGGGTTGCGCGTGCCGGCCATGCTCATCAGCCCGTACGCCCGCATCGGCAAGGTCGATAGCACTGTGCTGGAACACAGCTCAATCATCAAATTCATTGAGTACAACTGGAATCTGGAATCGCTGGGACAACATGACAAAACCGCGAATAGCGTTGTCGTTGGCTTTGATTTCAATCAGAAACCACGTCCATCGACCTATTTGTCGATGACACGCTCGGTTGTGATCGACACCGAAACGGTAAAGCCTGCGCGGATATGGATATTTGTCTTATACGGAATAGCCTGGGTCATTGCCATACTTATTATGGCAACGCTCCTTATTGGTCTACCACAGCGTGCGAGCCTACTCTCAACCCACATTGCATCGCCACGTCAATCTATTTCATAGGAGCAAACTCTGATGTTTAAGAAACGAATAGGCATAGTCATCCTTTTGAGCATGTTCGTTTTTGTTGGCGTGCTAATCGGTGCTAGCCGTGCGCATGCTGACAACGAACCCGCTTTTGTCGTCATCGATGCACTTCCTACGTTGAATGCCGGAGAGCCATTTGTGGTCACCGGTGGGCTGTATCGACAAACCGAAACCGGGCGAGAAGGTATTCCCCAACGCAGGGTCGATTTGTATATCGAACCGGACAGAATCTTATCGGGGCCAATCACCCAAACCACGCAGTTGGCTAAAGTCTACTCCGATGACACAGGCCGCTTGACCTGGACAATACACCATTCTTTGCCGGCGGGTCACTACCGACTGTATTTTATTTATGAGGGATCGCTGCGCTTTTCAAAGGGTTATGCCGTCACCGACATCGTCGTGACAGGTGTAGCAAAAGTTGCCAAAAAGCTTGAGCCGGTGCGGTTGAATGTGAGTACGTTGACCAATGAAATCATTTCCGGTGAACCCTTCACCCTGTCGGTGAGGCTCGCCAACTCAAGCGGTAAAGCACTCGCCAATCAATATCTGCGCGTAAAGCTGCCCGGTATGGTGCAGCAGCAAAGCACTTCTATCACGGGTACAGCCATATTCACCATCAAGAAACCATTGCCGATAGGGAAGAATATCTTCACCATTGTGTATGCAGGTGCTGGTGACTATGAGCGGGCCCAAACATACTCCAGCATCATCGTGAAGCCACCCATCTCTACAACTTTGGTGCTGAATCAGAATAGCGACACGCTCTATGTGGGGGCTGAAAATGCCATCACTGCGCAGTTGGTCACTAGTAATTTACTGCGAGTCGATGCCGAGTTGGTGCGTTTCTATGTAGATGGCACATTCCGCTATGGCGCGATCACCGATGTGGCGGGCAAAACAATTTTGCGATTGCCGCGTGAGATATTGGCGGGCACGCATATCGTGAGCGCCACCTTCCACGGCAAAAATACCCTCTATGGCACTGAACATGTCTATCAAATTACGATACTACCGCGCCCATTTGAGATACACACTGTGCCGCCGCTACCCGAAGTCAAAATCAAGATCGGTGACAAGATCATTCAGACCGACCCACAAGGTGTGGCCAGGCTGTTGGTCGAACAAGGCGGCGAGATGCCCATCAGCGTGCTGCCGTATGAATTCCCTAAAGGTTCCATCAAAGCTCGGTTCGATCGATGGTCGGATGATGTCTTCTCTGCAACACGCATGATCAATGTCACCAATGGCAAGGCCTATCAGCTTGGGTTTGAGCTGAGCTACCCAATCGAGCCGTTGTTTACAGAAGTCAATACTGGACGCATCGTCAACCCAAATCGGCTTAACAATATCCGGCTGCTAAACAGCGCAGGAGACATCCTCAGTATTACCGCAACCAGTACACAATGGGTCAAAGCCAATCGCATCGTCAAACGTGAATCGACTTTGGAATCGACGCCATTGATTTACGCCGTTCAGAATGTCACCGCGGAAGGCGTCAACGTGGTCAACGAGGGCCAGCAGAAATTTGAAGTACATCCGAACGGCCAATGGAAGGTTATACTTCAAATGCACGATTTGAAGATCAGCGCCTACGACGCTTTGTCTGGGCTACCCATTGGCACCGGTGCACAATTGTTGCATTCGAGCGGCCAGTTGCACAATATAACATTCGACAACACCAGTCAGGCCCGACTTGAGTCGCTGGCACGCGGCAGTTATACTGTAACTATATCTGGCGCATATGGCATCCGCGCGCCGATGCCGGTCTCTCTATCACAGAATCAGGACTTGCAAGTTGCGATCATCAGTTACTTTGATATCTTCATCGTAACTGTCATTTTGCTCACGATCGTGTTGATTACTTTAGCGGTGGGACGGCCAGCATTGTTTTCTGGTCTACGTGGCGCATCGACGAAGGCACGTGCCTAGGATTTGGAGGATCGCAACATGGTCAAATCGAAAACGATCGTTACCTTAGGCTCAGTTCTTCTGGCACTGTTGGCAGCCAGTGGTGTCATTCTGTGGCGCAGCAATATGCTGACATCACCGCAGTGGCCAAACCGAGATAATGTGCAATCTCAGTCTGTAGGGGCTGCAATCACAACCCCAAAACCAGTGCTGACCAAGGCACCTGTGTTTGCCTACTACTACATCTGGTTTGACCCCACATCATGGGATCGCGCCAAAGTTGATCTGCCCGAGCTGGGCAAATATTCCAGCGACGATGAGAAGGTCTTACGGCAGCATGTGCAATGGGCAAAACAGGCCGGCATTGATGGCTTTATTGTAGGTTGGAAGAGTACCCCAAAACTCGATGCACGCCTAGAAAAGATGCTCCAAATCGCCGACGAGGAGAATTTCAAAATCCTGATGATTTATCAGGCACTGGATTTTCAACGCAATCCACTGTCAATCAGCAAAATCGGCAGTGATATGGACGAATTCGCCACCAAATACACCAATCATTCTTCGCTCAAAGTCTTTCCCAAACCAGTCATGATCTGGTCTGGCACCTGGAAATTTTCGGCCGCGGATATCGAATCGGTGACCAAACCCAGACGCAATCGCCTCTTGATTCTGGGCACAGCTAAAAATATTAGAGACTACCGACGCGTAGCATCTTCACTCGATGGCAATGCTTATTATTGGTCATCCGTCAATGTAAATACCAATGACAACTATGAGTCAAAGCTGGGCGATATGGCTGATGCGGTGCATCAGTATAAAGGCTTGTGGATCGCACCAGCTGCGCCCGGCTTTGATGCACGGCTGGTCGGGGGAACCAAAAGTATCAATCGCAATGATGGGCAAACGCTGCGCGAACAGATGCGGGCGGCGAATCAGGCCAACCCGGATGTCATTGGCCTAATTAGTTGGAATGAGTTTAGCGAAAATACCTACATAGAACCCAGTCAAAAATATGGGCACAAATATATCAATCTCTTAAAAGAAATCCGATCTGCCCCTGATTTGCCGTGACAAACATAAGGATCGCACCCCCAAGTCAGGAGGGCCAGGTTATTTCGTTTGATGAAGAGAAGAGTTTTGTGGCTTGCGCATCTGCGACGTCGATTCTTGGGTCGACGGCGGAGTCGCTTCTAATTCCTCTGTCTCAGGCAGCTGTTGTCGAATAAATAGGCCGATGAGACCCGCAATTGCCCCCAAAATTACCGTCACAATCAATATCACTCCAGCAATTAACTTGTTGATGGCAGTTCGAATCAGGGAACTCAGTCGCATACGTTCATTTCCTCTATACAGATTGCCCAAACCTATCATTAATCGTTTCTGAATCATGTCGAACCTCATTCAGAGTCGCTTATGATCAAAGGTGTTCCCCCCATAACGATTTCCGGCAGCCTCTTTGATCCTAAGTGACCCTTAATACCTTCAAGGATAGGATAAAAGAATTTGGTAAAGTCTATG
>JANMVQ010000345.1:0-7230 GCA_031392845.1 Chloroflexota bacterium | reverse complement strand
CTTGGCGGCAAGCGGAGTATGGCAGGTGGCGCAGGTGCCGGATTGCTCCAAGTTATCTAGCTTGAAACCGGGGCCGTAATAGGGCATGGCTGGATTGGGTGGTTTGGCTTTGCCCTCGCTGATCATCTCGGTGGATGGGCTGCGTTTACCATGCACATCGCTGCCGCGATACATACTGATAAATCTGGGGTTAGTGGCGGATTGCGAATGCATATCAGTTTGCCATTCCTTGTATTCGCGGTGGCAAATGCCGCACGTGGCCGAGCCGGACATTCCTTCAAACTTAAACCAGTTGTAATCGTGATTGTCTTTGTCAAAAATGGGTTGAAGCACCAGTTGCACATTCCACCCAGCATTATTTTTATCAGCATCTGGGGATGAAATAGACTGTTGTGGATCGAGCGTGACCCAACTTATAAAATGGTCGTTAGCCCAGGCCGTAATTGTGACAGCGGTGCTCGTGCCCAACCCTTGGCCATGAATGCTGAAACTGCCATCAGATCCTGTCGTCACTTTGTTGTCAGTGCTTTGAATCTGCACAATCGCATTGGCAACTGGCCCATTGGGTCCGCTGACCGTGCCAGAGATAGTCGCCGGCAGGCGGGCTGAGGAATCCTCGCTCATGCAGGCGGCCAACAGAAATAATCCCGCCCCTATGACCACGAGGCCAACAAAGACCTGCGGTAGCAAATGGATTCCCCTCACAGTTACGTTCAAGATTGAATGGCCCTGTAGAGACGCGCGGTAGGCGCGTCTCGGTTGACACACAGAAACATCTGGATGACCGAGGGAGGCGCGGTAGGCGCGTCCCTACGACGAAATTTATCGCGCCGCATACGGATCCGCCGCATCACGCAGGCCATCGCCCAAGAAGTTGAAGCCGAGCACAGCCATGATGATAAAAATCACCGGGGTCAGAATCCACGGTTGTTGGCCGAGCGTTTGCAGATTGTTGGCATTGCGCATCAGCAAGCCCCAACTAATTAGTGGTTCCTGAATGCCGATACCCAAGAAGCTTAGGAACGATTCGGCCAAGATGATGCTCGGAATCGACAACGTCAGAATGACGATGATGTGACTGAGCGTATTGGGATACAGATGCCTAAAAATGATTCTGGCATCGGATGCCCCCATCTCTTTGGCCGCCAAAATAAAGTCGGTCTCGCGCAAAGACAGCACTTTGCCGCGCACCTCGCGGGCCAGCGTTGTCCACGACAACAGTGCAAAGATCAACGACATGATGATAAAGATCGAAAACGAGTCAGCAGTTCTGGGCACAATTGAGGCCAGTGCCAACCACAACGGCAATTGGGGAAAGGCGTTGACAAACTCGACAAAGCGTTGAATCACGTTGTCGACCGTGCCGCCGTAGTAGCCCGAGACCACACCGATGACGGAACCAGCGGCGACACTAACGATCGTGCCGAACAGGCTCATGGTGAGTGAAATGCGCCCGGCCTGCGCGGATTTGCCAAACAAGTCGCGGCCTTGCTTGTCAGTGCCCAGCAAATAGAGCGAACCGCCCTTCTCAGTGCCAATCAAGTGAAGATTAGTGGGGATCAAGCCCAGAATCTTGTAAGGGGAGGCTTTGACAAAGAACTGAATCGGATAGATTGTTTTCGTGTCTTCAACCCAAGCCACCTGAAAAGTTTTTGGGTCAATCGTATTGCCCAGCTTATACACAAATGGCCTTAAGTGAAATTTGCCAGTGGAGTCGATAAAATGCACTTGCTGAGGCGAGATAAAGGCGGCTTTCAAGTCTTGACCATCAATCGAGGTGGGCGAGAAGAAATCGGCAAAGGTCGCCAAAAGGCCCAGCATAATGACGATCAGCGCACCCACGATTGAAATACGGCTGCGCCTGAAGCGTCGCCAAACCAATTGAGTGTAACTCTCGTTCTTCTCACTAATAGTAATGAGATTGATGGCGTTGATCGCGCTAGTGTTTGTACTGGAATTTGCTGTAGTCATAGGTTTAGTAATTGGTCGTTGGTTGTTGGTAGCTGGTAACTGACTACCAGCTACTAGCTGTAGCGGATGCGTGGATCCAAAACGGCCAAGAAGATATCAGCCAACAGGTTACCCAGAATGATGAGCGCGCCGGTGATCAATAAAAAGACTCCTGCGACGTAAATATCTTGTCCAGAGAGCGCGGCCGAGAACATAGGGGCCATGGTCGGCAGATTGAGCACAATGGCGACTTCCAACTCGCCCGCGATCATGTAGGGCAACACCGTGCCCTGATAGGCCACAATCGTGTGCAAAGCATTCGGCACAGCATGGCGGGTCATCACCTTGGATTCAGACAGGCCCTTGGAGCGCGCGGTGGTCACATATTGGGCGCCCAACACATCTAATAAGTTGCCACGCATCACCCGCATGTTGCGCGCCACACCGCCCAAGCCAGCAATTAGCAGCACTGGCCAAATATGTTTCAGCATGTCCCATACACGCGGCAGGCTCCATGGGGCGATCACATATTCGTTTGAGAAAAACGAAGAAATACTGGGTTGCCCAAACCAGAACACCAGAATATACAAAATGACCAAGGCCATCCAGAAGCGCGGCACCGATGTCAGAATAAACGCGATGATGCCGCTGACGTTATCGACGATGCCATACTTTCTATTGGCGACAAAGATGCCTAACGAAATCCCCACGACCGAAGAAATCAGATGGCTTAAGCCCGCCAATAGCAACGTTTTGGGCAGACGATCAGCGATCACCTCACCCACGTCTTTGCGATAGGCAAATGAAAACCCGAACTTACCTTCGGTGACCATGCCTTTGATCCAGGTAAAAAATTGCACCGGGATGGGTTGATCCAACCCATAACGTTCGCGCAACATCTGGGCCTGCCGCTCTGCTTGTTCTTCAGACACACCGGGTTGGGCCAGCAAAAATGCCTTGTAGCTGGTGGCAAAGTCTCCGGGTGGCAACTGGATCACAATAAAGGAGACAAAGGCAACCCCCAGTAGCATAAAGACTGCCACGATCAACCGGCGAATAATGTAATTTAGCATGCCACCTCGAATCTCAAACGTCAAACGTCAATATTGACGTTTGACGTGCAATTAGAACTACGCCGCTGCCTTGTAAACAGGAACCGTATCAGGCCGGTTCTGCTTCAACTGCTTGTCGGCTGGGGTCCACATCTGCTCCAGCATGATCGCGTCCTCCACCCAGGTGTACATGAACACGGGTGTGGCGGCAGGCACGTTCTTGCTGCGCTTGGCCAAACCCAAGCCGTAGCGACCGCTGAATACACCCAGGTCATACACGTTCTCGGTATACACCTTGTTGTAATCAGACATCAACTTGTTGCGCTCGGCACCATCAAAGGTGTCGCGATACTTCTTGACCAGATCAACCAGCTTTGGTTCGAAGTCCATCATCTCGCGGGGCTTCTCACCCTGGCGATGGCGCGTGAAGTTGTTGGTGAGCGGTGCGAGGTCGGTTACGTTGGTGAAGGGCAAGGCATACGCTTGACCACCGCGATCTACGGTCATATCCCACTCGGCGCTGTTGTTCATATCGGTCCACACTGCGCTCGTGGTTGTGCGCATGTTGATCTTGATACCCACAGCTGCCCACTGGTTGACCAGCGCTTCGGCCACGGACTGGGTCTCAGCGGCATCTTCGGAGGCGCGCAACTGGAAGACCAGCGGCTTGCCTTTCTCAGAGCCAGAGGCGAACTCGCGCACGCCGTCGCCGTCGGTGTCCTTCAGGCCCAACTCATCGAGCAAGGTCTTGGCGGATTCCACATCGTTGGGATAATAAACGACTGATTTCTGATCGAAAGATGGTGAACCTGGATAAATCCCACCGGCGTAGGCACGTAGGAACGGGCCACGCATGATCGACTGGGCAATCCCCTCGCGGTCGGTTGCGTAGCTGAGCGCCTTGCGGAACTTTAGATCGCGGAACAGCGCGCGGACAGCCTTATCGCGATCATCCTTCACCCCAGCCACGGTCGAGAAGTTGAAGAAAATGCGATAGACCAACAGCTCCGGGCCCCAGTTTACCGAGAAGGTGGCGGCGGGGTCCTGGGCTTTGGTCATGGCGTTCACGTATGAGCTGGGGTTTTCCAAGTTCATGTGATCGCAATCGCCCGACATGGTGCACAGGTCGCGGCCAATACCGCTGGGACCCTTCTTGTACTGCACTTCGTCCATGTACGGCAGCTGCTGGCCAGTCTCGTCGACCGCGAAGTAGTACGGGTTGCGGCGCATGATCAGCAACTCATCGGTCTTGTACTCGACGGGTGCCCACGGGCCCATGACTGGGATCGGGAGCTTGTCCGGCGGCAGCGCGTTCTCGAAGTCTTTGTAGGTCGGCTTCGGGCTGGCGGTGCTCCACTGCGGGTGCAAGGGCTTCAAAATGTGGGCGGGCTCGATCAAGAAGCGCTCATTGAGCGAGTAGAACACGTTGAGGGGCTTGGCCGCGCCAAAGGTGAATTTGACGGTGTGGTCATCGATCTTCTCAAGCGTGGTGTCTTTGTCGCCATACTTCACGCCGTCGATTTTCACACCGGCGTTGACGTTCTTGTCGACGACATAACCTTCCCAGGTGAAGACCACATCGTCCGCGCCGAAGGGCTGACCGTCCGACCACTTGGCCCCTTCGATCAGGTGGAAGGTCAATGACATGCCATCCGCAGACCACTCCCAGCTCTTGGCAGTGTTGGGGATAGGTTCAATGTCTTGATCGACACGATACAGTGGGCCGGTCTTGCACAGGCAAGCATGGTTGGTGCTGTAGCTTTCGATACCGAACCAGCCAGCGGTTGTGCCGGCAAAGTTGTTCCAGCCGGCGGTCGGACAGGCCGAGAAGCCGCGAAACAGGTCGCCATACACACCCGGGCCGTCGGTCATGCCTGAGGTGAGCAACACTTTGGGCTCCTTGGGCAGGCGATCCTTTACGGCGGGCAACTTGCCATCTTTGACCAGTTTGGCCACCCATTCTGGCTCTTTGTACTCGGGAAGTGCCTTGTAGGTCACAATCTCGCTGATCTTCTGGCGCTTGGCGACTGCGCCACCCACATCGAGTTTGGGCGCATCGGGATACGGAATCGGGTCCATGACTTTGCCCATGGCGGCAGGGGCTTCGGCAGCCTTGGGCGCTTCGGTGGCTTTGGGTGCCTCGGCAGCTGGGGCAGCCGGCTTTTCAGCAGCTGGTGCTGCGGGTGCGGCAGCCGGGGCAGCAGGCGCTGCTGCCGGTGCACAGGCGGCCACTAGGGCACCTGTGCCGCCAATGGCGGTGATTTGCAATACATTTCGGCGGGTTAACTTTTGCTTCTTCATAATAGTCTACTTATTTCTCCTGACGGATTCTTGATTTAGGTCATTCTGCCAAACTAATTAACGACCAAGCATCCCCCAAAGGGGGCCCTTGAGGCCTGAGCGGAGCGCACGCAAAGCGTGATGCGCAAAGTCCCTTCGGGGACGCGGTCATTTTATTCTGCTGAATGACCTTATTCAAACTATCGGTAACAGCACTTATGACTTCGCGATCTGGTGCGATCCGAGAGTCGGGCGGGATTCTTTTCTCTTCTGCTCCACCTCCTTATTTCGATTGAACACTTTTACACTGTCATTCCGAGCGATAGCGAGGAATCTCAACCGATCATCAATTAAGATTCCTCGCTATCGCTCGGAATGACAAACACACGCTACTGTTTGCTATGCAGCCAGCAGGCTGCTAAATGACCGGGCGCATGGGCTTCAAGTGGCGGTAGCTTCTCCCGGCAAATGGCCATCACATCTGGGCAACGATCGGCAAAGGGACAACCCTTGATGACGGCAGTCGGCGAGGGCACCATGCCTTTGATCGGCTCCAGCAGCTTGCCTTTACGACCCAACACCGGGATGGAGTTCATCAGGCCAATGGTGTAGGGATGCAGTGGGTGATGAAACAGCTCGCTGGTCGTAGCGTACTCCACAATCTTGCCCAGATACATGACCGCCACCTGCTTCGCCATCTGCGAGACCACCCCGAGGTTGTGCGTAATCAAGATAATCGATGAGTTGAAATCAGCCTGCAAATTGCGCATCAGATCCAGAATTTGAGATTGCACGGTTACATCCAGCGCCGTGGTCGGCTCATCCGCGATCAGAATCGATGGGTTGCACGACAGCGCCAGTGCAATCATGACGCGTTGGCGCATGCCGCCGCTCAATTGGTGCGGATACTGGCGGGCGCGCTGCTCGGGGGCACTCATCTGCACCCGCTTGAGCATCTCGATGGCGCGCTCCATGGCCTCATGTTTGCTGACCTTTTGATGCTCCAGCACCGCTTCGGCAACCTGATTGCCAATTGTGCGCAAGGGGTTGAGCGAGGTCATCGGTTCCTGGAAGACGATGGCGATCTCGCCGCCCCGAATATGGCGCATCTCCGGACCGTTTTGCTCTAGCTTGGCAATATCGACGATGCTGCCATCGCGCTTGCGCAGGTTGATCTCACCGCCAACGATTCTGCCGGGTGGCAGGGTCAGCCGCATAATCGACATAGCCATTTGGCTTTTGCCGCATCCGCTCTCGCCCACCAGCCCAAGCGTGCTGCCTGGCATCAACGAGAGATTTACGCCATCCAGGGCACGCACAGTGCTTCTTTCTAGAAAGAAGTAGGTTTGCAAATCTTTGATTTCAAGCACCGGTTGTGTGCCTGATGCTGCTGCACCGGCTGCAACTGGCGGATGAGAAGCGAATTGAGTCATTTCTTTCAAAAGTGTAGTGATGCGCGCAGAAAGGTCAAACAACTTTCTTGATCCCTGAGCTTTTTCAGTTATCCGCTAATCACGCGAATTTATGCTAATAAATTCGTGGAGATTCGCGTATTTAGCGAAAAGAGCTAGCGTAATCGGACAACTGTCCTAACCATCATGGGCACACTCATATGAGGGATTTAATGTCGAACCGGTTCGATTGTCAAGTCTGGGTGTGTGGATATAACTAGCAGATTCCTGTTAGGCTCTTAGAAGCCTGTCTTCAAATTCAGATTTAAGCATCCCCCAAAGGGGGCCCTTGAGGCCTGAGCGGAACAGCGCGGCAAGAACCTGTTCTCAAGATTACACTGTTCCCGCGCTGTGCAGTCGAAGGACGCGACAACACAGCGTCGATGTCGCGTCCGTAGACATCACACCGCGGGAACAGGGTAATAATTAAAAAAGGTTCTTGCCGCGCTGTTCCGCTCAGGCCACAAGGGCCCCCATTTGGGGATTCTTAAATCAGT
>JANMVQ010000308.1:0-9633 GCA_031392845.1 Chloroflexota bacterium | reverse complement strand
TCGTGATCGTGATCGTGATCGTGATCGTGATCGTGATCGTGATCGTGATCGTGATCGTGATCGTGATCGTGATCGTGATCGTGATCGTGATCGTGATCGTGATCGTGATCGTGATCGTGATCGTGATCGTGATCGTAACCGTCTACGTGATCGTGATCGTGATCGTGATCGTGATCGTAATCGTCTACGTGATCGTAATCGTCTACGCGATCGTAATTGTAATCGTAATCGTCTACGTAGACGTGATCGTAATTGTCAACGACCACGTCTACGCAAGCGTTACAATTACTCCTCCAGGGTGGTCAAATCGCCTTCGGGCAACCCTTGTGCCCGCGCTTTCAGCACCCGCCGCATGATCTTGCCAGAGCGGGTCTTGGGCAGCTTAGGCACGAACTCGACCTTGGCGGGCTTGGCGATCGGCCCCATTTCTTTGCTCACATGATTGCGCAACTCTTCGGACAGCTTATCGCTTGGTTCAAAGCCCGTGCGCAGAATCACATAGGTGTAAATGACATGGCCACGCAACTCGTCGGGCAGACCGATGGCGGCGGCTTCTGCCACCGCCGGGTGCGACACTAGCGCACTCTCCACCTCGGCTGTGCCCAGACGATAGCCAGATACTTTAATCACATCGTCCACCCGGCCAATAATCCAGAAGTATCCGTCGTCGTCCATGCGGGCGCTATCGCCAGTGAAGTAGCGGCCGGGGTAGCGCGACCAGTAGGTGGCCACATAGCGATCTGGGTCGCCGTAGATGGTACGAGCTGCGCCCGGCCAGGGTGTGAGAATCGTGAGAAAGCCTTCTTCGTTGGGCTTGACTGCGTTGCCAGCTTCATCAACGATCTCAGCCTTGAGCGTAAAGAAGGGGCGTGTGCCGCTGCCAGGTTTGAGTGGCATCGTCGGGGTTGGGGTAATCATGAAGCCGCCGGTCTCGGTTTGCCACCATGTGTCCATAATCGGGCAGCGCCCGCCGCCCACGTTGTTGTAGAACCACCGCCACGCTTCGGGATTGATCGGCTCGCCAACGCTGCCGAGTAGACGCAAACTGCTCATGTCGTGCTTCTTCGGCCACTCCTCGCCAAAGCGCATAAAACTCCTGATCGCAGTGGGGGCGCAATACAAAATGGTCACGCCGTATTGCTCAACGATGCCCCACCAACGGTCGGGCTGCGGATAGATCGGGCCGCCTTCATACACGATGCTCGTCACGCCGTTAATGAGCGGCGAATACACGATGTAGCTGTGTCCGGTAATCCAACCTGGGTCGGCTGCACACCAGTAAATATCCTCGTCTTGCACATCAAAGACGTATCTAAATGTGGTGTAAGTGTAGACGGAATAACCGCCGTGGGTGTGCAGCAAAGCCTTGGGCTTGCCGGTTGAGCCGGATGTATACAAGATGAACAACGGATCTTCAGCGTCCATCTGCTCGGTTTCGCAGACCGGGCTAGCGTCCTTCATCGCATCATGCCACCAGATATCGCGACCTTCCGTCCAACCGACGTCGCGTCCGGTGCGCTTGTAGCAAATCACCTTGGTCACTGGCGATTCGCGCTTCAATGCATCGTCGACGATCTGCTTCAGCTCAATCACTTTCCCACTGACGTACGAGCCATCGCAGGTAATCACAATCGTGCTGTGGCTGTCGATGATGCGGCCATGCAGTGCTTCTACTGAGAAGCCGCCGTACACTACGCTGTGGATCGCGCCGATCTTGGCACAGGCCAGCATCGCAATCGGCAACTCCAGCACCCGGCCCATATAAATCGTCACGCGGTCGCCTTTCTTCACCCCCTGCGCTTTGAGTACATTGGCAAACTTGCTCACCTCGCGGTTGAGTTGGGCATAGGTCAGCGTGCGCTCACTGCCGTCTTCACCTTGCCAGATAAAGGCCGCTTTGTTTTTGCGGGCGGTCGTCATATGGCGATCAATCGCGTTGTAGACGATGTTGGTCTGACCCCCGGTGAACCATTTGTAAAACGGTGGGTTACTGTCGTCCAGCACTTTGTCCCAGGTCTTGAACCACACCAACTCGTTGGCGCGGTCGGCCCAGAATTTCATCGGGTCGGCATCGGCGCTTTTGCTGAGCGCCTCCCAATCTTTGATGCGGGCGCGATTAATCACATCGGTGCTGGCGGTAAAAATCTCGGGGTGGCTCGGGGCCGCTTGAGATGCTGTTTGTTCAGACATACTTGGTCACTCCTACTCTCTAGTTGTTTTCGGGCAGTCAGGCTTAACTGTTCTTGCTCCCACTATAGGGTCGATTGTATTTCGAGAGAGAGGTTTGGCAATATTAGAACTACTGAACAAAAAATGAACAGAATTTGGTCTGTCAGTTGATCTCTCATCAGGGCCATACTCGACCCAAGCAAACAATCGATTGCAACGCACAAATTAGTTTGTTCAAGTTCTAGTCTATTTGGAGAAAACGATGTCCGCAAAAACCAGTTTATCCTGTCTCATATTTTCTATTGCCTTGTCTACTCTTATAGCTTGTGCACCGCCTCCACCTGCGCAAAAAGCTGCGTCCGGCCCCAGCATCAAGTTGGCCTCACAATCGGGCGACTTCCAAGCGCCGCTTGATTCGATTCCGGATCCTGCGGGCAAAACGATTTACTTTGTTGCAGAGAACGCTCAAGGCAAAGGCCTGTTTCAAGTGCCCGCCACCGGTGGTACCGTTAGCACGGTAGCTGTCGGTGCGCCCTTTATTGAGCCATTGGGAATGAGCATGTCGCCCGATGGCCAGCGCGTATTCGTGGCCGATCCAAAAGCAAACACGATTTTTGCCATCACCGTTGGCAGCGCCGCCACGCCGGTTATTAGCGCTATTCCCAACACGACCGGCAGCACGCCACAAGGCATGGATGTGCACGTTGAAAACGGCCAACTCATGATCTATTTCAGCGGCAAAGATGCACAAGATGGCCAACCGGCTGTGTTTAAGATCGACGCGGCCGGCGCAGCCAAGCCCACGCTCGTGCACAAAGGCGCACCCTTTGTCGAGCCAGATGGCATCGCCGTCGCACCTGATGGCACTGTCTATGTGGCGGATCGTGCGGCTGGAGAAGCAGGGACTAATATGGGCCAAGTCTTTAAGATCGCCGGTGGCGCAGTCACCGTGCTGGTGCAGAAAGTGCGCACCGGCAACCCAGCTGGCATCGCACTGACTACGGATGGCGCAACCTTGCTGGTCTCGGCTCTGCAGCCCGATGGCAAAAGCGATCAGGTGCTGGTGGTAAACACCGCGACCGGTGCAAACAGTTCCGTTACCGACGTGGTTGGGCAAAACAGCGCCGCCGGTGGGGTTCATCGTGCCTACCAGAGCAATCTGTTCTCATGGGCGGATCGAACCTGCCGTCCCAGAGGTTGCGTGTATAGCGTTGCGCCTTAGCTGAGCTGATGTTTTCGCTGCGCTTTCCAAAAGCAAATTTCTGGTAAACAATGAGGGCTGAAATACTAAAATTTCAGCCCTCATTGTTTGTGCTTTATTGACCGGCACCGGCACCCACCCAAAAATAAGGAGACCCAGATGTCTGATATCGATCTGATCAAGGAACGCAAACCCATCCCTGCAGCAGCCCTACGCGCTAACTTACGCGACTATGCGGCTATCCACAAACGCAGTATCGAAGACCCTGCCGGTTTCTGGGCCGAGCAAGCTCACGAGTTGGAATGGTTCGCCCACTGGGACAAAGTGTTTGACGACACCGACGCGCCTTTTTACCAGTGGTTTGTGGGCGGCAAAACCAACCTAGTTTTGAATGCGTTAGATCGCCATGCGCGTTTGGGCAGCTCCCGACGCAATCAGTTGGCCATCATCTGGGAAGGCGAACCCGGCGATACGCGCACCTTTACCTACCACCAGTTGAACCATGAGGTATGCCGTTTTGCCAATGTCCTGAAGTCATTGGCTGTGCAAAAGGGTGATCGGGTGGCAATTTATATGGGCCGCGTGCCTGAACAAGCCATTGCCATGCTGGCTTGCGCCAAGCTGGGCGCGGTGCATACCGTAGTCTATGGTGGTCTGAGCGTCGAGGCTTTGCGCGCCCGTGTGGCCGATGCCGAAGCCAAACTGATCATCACAGCGGATGGCGGTTGGCTCAACAACAAGATCATCGAACTCAAGCGCATTGCCGATGATGCAGCTGCCCAATGCCCCAGTGTCGAGAAACTCATCGTGGTGCAACGTTGCCATAATCCGGTGCAGATGCGGCCGGAGCGTGATCTATGGTGGCACGAAATATCGACACCTGATATATCTGCAATTTGCGAAACCGAGGCGATGGACGCGGAAGATCCCTTCTTTATTATCTACACCAGCGGCAGCACCGGTGCACCCAAAGGCGTGTTGCATACGGTCGGCGGCTATATGGTCGATATCTATGCCACCCTCAACTGGGTGCTGGACTTTAAACCTGGCGACACTTTATTCTGTACCAGTGATGCGGGCTGGATCGTCGGCCACAGCATTGTGCTATATGGGCCGCTGTTGCATGGCATCACCACCATCATGTATGAGGGCGCGCCGACTGCACCCAACCCGGGCCGCTGGTGGAGCATTGTCGAGCGACATGGTGTAACCCTTCTTTACACTGCGCCCACCGGCGTGCGCGGCCTCATGCGCTTTGGCGATGACTGGCCGAAGAAATACAATCTATCCTCCTTGCGCCTGCTCTCCTGTGCAGGAGAACCCCTCAATCCAGAGGCGTGGCGTTGGTTTAACGAAGTAATCGGTGGCGGAATTTGCCCAGTCATTGACAGTTGGTGGCAGACTGAGCTCCCCCGCCCGATGATCAGTGCGTTGATCTGCATGCCGAGCAAACCCGGTTCATGTTGCCGCCCCATGCCCGGCGTGGCGATTGATGTACTAGACGATGCGGGCAAGCCCGTGCCCCCCAACACCGAAGGCGCGCTGGTGATCAAGACCATCACGCCGTCGATGCTGCGCACGATTTACAAAGATCCAGATCGATTCAAGGATCAATACTGGACGCGTTACCCGGGCATGTATCTCACTGGGGATAGCGCCAAGTGGGATGACGATGGTTATCTGTGGGTGATTGGCCGCGTCGATGACGTCATCAAAGTCAGTGGCTATCGCCTCGGCACGGCCGAAGTAGAGAGCGCGTTGGTCTCGCATCCGGCTGTTGCCGAAGCCGCCGTGATTGGGCTTCCACATGAGATTCGTGGCAATGCGATTCATGCGTATGTGATTTTGCGGCAGGGTCAGACTGCCTCGCCAGAGTTAGCCGAAGCCCTGCGTGCGCATGTCGGCGCGGTCATGGGGCCAATCGCCAAGCCAGAGACGGTTAATTTGGTTTCAATTTTGCCAAAGACCCGCAGTGGCAAAATTCTGCGGCGCGTGCTGAAGGCTCGTGCGCTGGGCCAACCCGAAGGGGATGTCAGTACGATGGAAGGGTGAAAAGCAATCTGCTACACTCTCTGCACGCTATGAGTGACTCACAATTTGATCGTGCGGCGGCTTGGGCCCTTGTACAGGAATGGACGACAGACGCAGCGTTGATCCGACATATGTTGTCCGTCGAGACAGCTATGCGTGCCTACGCCGCCAAACTAGGCGAAGATGTCGAGATGTGGGGGCTGTTGGGGCTACTGCATGACTTTGACTATCAGCGCTATCCCGACCTATCCACCGGCCACCCGGTGACGGGTGTGAACTATTTGCGCGAACAAGGTTGGTCGGCAGATATTTTGAAAGGGATTCTGGCGCACGCCACCGAACGCACCCAAGTTGTCCCTGAAACGCCCATGGAAAAGACGCTGGTCGCGGTGGATGAGTTGACCGGCTTGGTCGCAGCCGTGGCGTTTGTGCGTCCCTCCAAGAATATTGCCGATGTCGAGCTGAAATCGATTAAGAAGAAGTGGAAGGAGAAGGCGTTTGCCGCTGGTGTACACCGTGAAGAGATCGAAGAGCACACAAAAAACCTGGGTGTGCCACTCGATGAGCATATTGAGTTTGTGCTAAAGGCCATGCAGTCCAATGCGGCTGCGTTAGGACTGGATGGGGTGAAGTGATTGAGTCAAACGTCATGCGTCAAATTCTTGACGCATGACGTTTGACGTTTGACACGCTTTGCGAACGCATGGAACCCACCAAGTCTTCAACCAAACGTCCCTATAAGCGTTGCCCGGCCTGCGGCACGCGGATTGCGCTGCGCGAAACAGTTTGTCCGATTTGCGGACATGAGTTTCAGACTACCGGCGATGCAGCCAACCCATCAACAGAGAAATTGCCCATGGCGGCCGACCCGGTAGTCCCACGCGCCTACAAACCGGTGACGCAAGTGCAGAAGTCGCTGACGGCGCGTGTGCCGTGGGGGATTGTGGGCGTCGTGCTGGTGGCATTGGCCATCTTGATAGGTGCCGCTTATCTGTTGCGCGACACCCTCTTTGCCAACCGTGCGCCGAATTTGCAACCGACCATCGCGGTAGAAATTGGCAATGGCGTGGCAACCGTTGAGGTGCCGACATCGGCTGAAACAACTCCCACGGCGCTCGTCTCGCCTACTCCAGCAGACACACCCACACCTGTGTTTACCGAGACGCCCACACCGCCGCGTGAATACATTGTGCAACCGGGGGACGTGTGCGGCACGATTGCCGACAACAACGGCATTGGTTTATCAGTGCTGGCCTCGGCCAACAACCTAGATCCCAATAAGTGTTTTTTGCGCGCCGGACAAAAGCTGCTGATTCCTGTGCCAACATCTACGCCCGGACCAACGCCAACCCTAGGGCCATCAGCATCTGGATTGGTGCCTTCTGAAACTTATGAGGTGCAAAAGAACGATGCATGCAGCACTATTGCGGAGAAGTTCAGCATACCGGTCGATGAGTTGATCCGATTGAATAATCTTGGGTCGCGCTGTCTGATTCAGGTTGGACAACAGTTGGTAATTCGCTATGCCAGCGCCACGGTATTGCCCACATCGCCAGCCCAAGTGGCAGCCACGCCAACGCCACGCACCGGTTATAACTCGCCCGCAGTTATCGCGCCGCAAGAAGGTCAGTTAATTACCACGACGAGTGATCGATTGACACTGGAGTGGTTGTCAGTCGGTCTGTTACGCGATAACGAATATTACGTGGTGCAAATACAGCCGTCTGGTGCGATCACGGTGCCGTTGTTCGAGACCAAGGCGACCTCCATCAAAATCACCCAAGATATTTTGGGCGGCCAAGATGAGCGCTCGTTTGCTTGGTGGGTGCAAGTAAAGCAGCGTCTGGCCGATGACCCCACTACCAACCAGCCCATCTACAATGCGGTTAGCCCACCCAGCCAAGTGCGCCGTTTTATCTGGCGGCTGCCAGCGATAACAATTACCCCGACGCAATAAATGGCTAGAACCGAGTAAGGTTAGGCCGTAGCACTTGTTTGCGAACGCTGCGCAATTTCTTTTCGCACTACAGGAGCGATTTTGGTGCCTAGCAGCTCAATCGCACGCATCACTTTGGCGTGCGGCAGAGTGCCTACGCTCAGTTGTAGCAGCATGCGCTGGTGTTCAAATATTTCATGCTGGAAGAGAATCTTTTCTATGACCTGGTCGGGGTTACCCACAAAGTTGGCACCCCTTAATGTGCGCGAGGCTTCGAACTGTTGGCGGGTAACGCCGGACCAACCGCGCTCACGTCCAATCTTGGTCATCACCGTGGCGTAAGAAGGCCACCAATCATCTGCTGCTTGTTTGCTATCGTCGGCAATAAATCCATGGCAATTGATGCCCACCGGCAACAGCGCTGGATCGTGCCCGGCCTGGCTGGCTGACTCGCGATATAGATGGACAAGCGGCCCAAATTGCTCCGGGAGTCCGCCAATGATTGCGATTGCCAGCGGCAGCCCCAGCGTGCCAGCCCGCACCACCGATTGCGGCGTGCCGCCTACCGCGATCCAAATCGGCAACTTGTCTTGGTATGGGCGTGGATAGACGCCCAGATTGTCTAAGGCCGGGCGGTGCACACCCGACCAAGTCACTCGTTCGCTCGCACGAATTTTTAGCAGCAGATCAAGCTTTTCAGCAAACAGCTCATCGTAGTCGTGCAAATCGTAGCCAAACAAAGGATACGACTCGATAAATGAGCCGCGCCCGGCCATGATTTCGGCGCGCCCGTGCGAGAGTAGATCGAGCGTGGCGAAATCTTGAAACACCCGCACTGGATCGTCTGAGCTGAGCACGGTAACGGCGGTCGAGAGGCGAATGCGTTTGGTGCGCGCTGCGATGGCCGCCAGTACCACGGCTGGGGCAGACGAGACAAAATCGGGTCGATGATGTTCACCCAGCCCAAATACGTCCAAGCCCACTTGATCCGCAAGTTCAATTGACTCAATCAAGTCGCTCAGCCGCTGAGCTGGGCTGATCTTCTGGCCAGTCAGCGGGTCGGGGGTAAGTTCGGCAAAAGAATAGAGCCCCAGTTCAAAGGCATGCTGGGTGGGGATTGGGTTGGATTCAATAGTTGCGGTCTGTGTCGTTAATTCGCTCACGGAGATTACTATGACCCGTCTAAATAAAACCGACTAAGTTCTACCATTTTGACACACCAAGATGCCGTATTTCAGCAGCTTGTGCATTGATCGCAAGTCGTTTTATCTTGTTAGTTTTTTTAGTTGACAACGACATTCACCTCGCTTACGCTCCATCTATGAACACTTTTGAAGCATTGGTCGCGCTTGGCGTGCAGACTGATACCCTGACCGTACAAGAGAAACAGACGCTAGACCGCGATGGATACCTTCCACTGTACGGCATTCTTCGGCCCGAACAAGTGGCTGCTCTTGGCGTGCGTCTGGACGAACTGTCGCGTATTGAGGGCGATAAAGCCGGGCTGGAGGTCCATCAAGAAGTGGGCACCGATCGTTTGTCTGATTTGATCAACAAGGATGCACTATTTGAGGTGTGCTTTACCCATCCGCGCGTGCTGGCGGCCATCGCGCATGTCCTGGGCGGCGATCTCAAGCTGTCATCTTTGAATGCCCGGGCGGCGCTGCCCGGGCAAGGTTTACAGGGGCTGCATGCGGATTGGGGTGAGCCGGTTAAGCCGGGGGAATATCAGGTGTGCAACTCGATCTGGCTATTGGATGATTTCACTGAGAATAATGGGGCCACTCGCGTGGTGCCGGGAAGCCATCTCAGCGAGAATATGCCGCAGAAAGCCATGGCCGACCCGCGTGCGGTGCACCCCGACGAAGTGAAGTTGATCGCCCCAGCTGGAACCGTCGTCATCTTTAACTCGCATACCTGGCACGGCGGCACGCTGAATGCAAGTTCCAAGCGCCGTCGGGCCATGCATTCGTATTTCTGCCGCCGCAACCAACCACAGCAATTGGACCAGCGCAAATTTGTGCGTGCCGAGACACTGGCACGCCTGAGTCCGGCAGCGAAGTACATTTTGGATGTGAATTAGTGGTTAAATTGCAATTGAACCAATGAGATTTGATGTCTTTACGCTCTTCCCTGAGATGTTCAGCAGTCCGTTTGCCGAGAGTATGGTGCGGCGTGCCATTGATGCTGGGTTGGTAGAAATGCATTTGCATAACATTCGCAATTACGCTACCGACAAACACAAGATTACCGATGACTACGCCTACGGCGGCGGCGGTGGCATGGTAATGAAACC
>JANMVQ010000293.1:0-2512 GCA_031392845.1 Chloroflexota bacterium | reverse complement strand
CGGCCAACCAGGAGCTAAAGGAACGTAGGGAACGGACGTAGCCATGTATGCTGTGGGGGCTCAATCCGCCCTGGACTACATGAGATAGTGGGTGGTCGTCATAACGTGTTGTACGGGCTTGTAGATGCGCTACAAAGGCTCTCGCGCTTAGTAGGGTGAAGTCTTTTAACCGTTTGCCCTCTCCCATCCAAGCCAGGAACCCTGAAAGCATACCCCGATACCACGACACCGTAGAGCGTGATTTGCCCTCGGTTTGTTTAGTTGAAATAAAAACGTCTAATAGTGACTCAAGTGTCATGTCCATTTTTTTGCCTCTAGTATTCATATACCCTCCTTTGACTGGTAAAGCTTGGTAATACCGGAGTTAATGGGACAACACCCTTTTAGTTAGTAGGTCGGAAAACTAAAAAACGACCAAGATACTATGTCGTACCTGGTCGTCGTCTGATGTTTTAAAACCTACCGCTAGAGCCGATTATGACCCAAAAATTAAGAGTCAGTTGCTCTGCCAATTGAGCTAGCGGCCCGGCTACCTAGCAATTGATCCCGATTTTGACTAAGTCAATTGCTGTTTACTGCATCAGATCTCCAAATTAATTGCTCCCCCTCTCGGAGAATCAATTGCTCTCTTTGACCTGCTTCTGAAGGCATATTTTACGTGGTTTGTTCCGAATAGCAAGGGTTTTTCTATTGACCAATCCGCACCCTTGCACCCGCGAGTTGGAGGCAATTGACCTATGCCCAAATGCAGAGTTTCCGCCTCAAAGGCGTTTGAGAATGCTTCAACTGCTGTGCGACCAGCATCTGTATTTCCCGGAAATTGCGCAATAAGAGGATGGCTACGCGTGATAGTACGCCTTAGCCTGATTAGCAGAATCATGAACTCACCTACAGACACCCCCATGGCCCAATCACTTCGTGAACCGGTTGAGACCTTTATTCGCCAGAAGAAACTGGAGGTTACCAGCCCGGCATCGGTGAAGGACATTGTTTACTTTACAAATTTATTGGTGAAGGGGTTGACGACCCTCTTCCCAGCGCAGACGATCAGTCAGATTGGCTTAAAAGAACTGTTGGCGTATGTCGAGTGGCTTGAGGGCAACTCTTCCGGACATCGCATGTCCAAAGCCACGATCAAGCGCAAGGCGGTGATGTATGTACGGCATCTGTTTACACGGCTGCACGAAGACTCTGCCATCGCAGCGAACCCAGCGCAGCAACTTCGGTATCGGAAGCGAGTGCGCTATCAACCCACCCCACGCGTCACCCGCGCCAATCTCGCGTCACTGGACAAAGCGCTCGAGAGTGACGCGTATTTGAGCAAACTGATGCGAGCGATTGTGCACTTGCTACTAGACACCGGCATTCGGAACGAAGAGTTGTGCAATCTGGCCGATAGCGATCTGGATATTGCTGCCAATCGGATCAATATCCGCTACGGCAAAGGTGGATCGTCGGGTCGGCTGGGCTTTGGGGCGAATACCCACACAGCCATTCAGGATTATTTGGCCGTGCGTGCCGCTCTATCGAATGGCAGCACCGGACGATTATTCGTCAATTCACAGGGGCGGGGTCTGACCAAAACCCATTTGGCCCACCTATTTACTGCGTGCGGCAAGCGCGCTGGCATACCACGCCTGTCGCCGCATCAGCTCCGCGTTACATTTGCGGTTGAGCTTTTTCTAAAAGGCGAGTCGCCCTTTACCGTGCAGGCGGCACTGCGACACAAAACGCTAGACATGACCTACCGCTATATGCGCTTGGCTGAGGAAGAGCGCACAGCGCTGCGCTGCTCAATCTCCAGCGTCTCGGATGAGCTGCTCAAGCCGCGCAAGGACACATCCTACGGCTAGGCCAACTTAAAAGGGAATTTCAAAATCATCATCCGCCTTGCTCGCTGCCGCGCCTTGGTCACGCGGGTAATCTGCACATCGGGCAAACATATCCAGTAACATGCCACAAGCGTCACGGCGACCCCATGTGATGGCGAATAGCTCCTCATCGGGTAGCTCGCGGCCGATGTAGAAGCGTGCGCCGACCTTGGCCCAAAGGGCTGCGGCGGAGACATGCGGGTTGCCAATGAATCCAATGCTGACGTTGGCCTGTTCCACAAGCGCACGCTTGGCCGAGCGCAACAGGTGCGAAGCAATGCGGTGATGGCGATACTCTGGGTGGACATATAGTGCGATGGCCTGCGTCCATCCACTGAGATGTAGTTGCAACGCTTGTGCCTCCAATACCTCAATGCGGCGATTTGTATCGTTATTGGGATCACCTGTATCAGGCGGTGACCCACGCTGCGTGAGCAACTCCAAATCCTGTGGCGATACTTCTGCCAACAAAGAAAGACTTGCCGAACAAACGCAGATCGGCGTCGACCTGCCGGGTGATGTGGATGCCAAGCTCCTCGTGGGTGCTGCTAGGCACACAGTCCAGCCCTAGCACAAATGCACCCACGGCGTTGTTGAGGTCTTCGTTTTTATGCCGGTGAGCGGTGATGAGCCATAGCTCG
>JANMVQ010000235.1:0-10851 GCA_031392845.1 Chloroflexota bacterium | reverse complement strand
GCTCGGCATGGTGGTGATCGCCGCCATGGTCGGCGCAGGTGGTTTAGGTCGCGAGGTGCTGCTCACGTTGCAACGTTTGCAGGTTGGCGCGGCGTTCGAGGCCGGTCTCGCCATTGTGTTGATGGCGATCCTGTTGGATCGGATGAGCGAGACGTTGAGTCGGGTGGATTTTGCCGGACAGTCTAGAAGAGACGACCGGCGACCGACCACTGGCCCCCGGCAACGCATAGTACAGGTCGGTCGTCAGTGGTCGGCAGTCGCTCTGATCTGTCTCGCCACTCTCATTAGTGTCGTCGCCCTGCAAGATGCCTTTCCGAAAGACTGGCGGCTGATGTTGCGCGATCCGGTTGATGCAACGGTGCGCGGGATGCGCGATAACTTGTATGTCGTCACCGGGCCGGTGAGCGATGCGCTCACTCTATATGGTTTGAACCCAGTGCGTGATTTGTTCAGCAAGATTCTGCCGTGGCCGGTGGTGATTGTGCTTGTCAGCGGCATCGCCTGGCGGGTGAGTGGATGGCGGTTGGCTTTAGGGTGCGCGATTGGCTTTTTGTTGATCGGGCTACTGGGCATGTGGGGTTATGCGATGGACACTTTCAGCCAAGTCGTAGTCACCACGCTCATCACGATACTCCTGGCAATTCCTATTGGGATTCTCGCCTCGCAATACGATGGGGTTCGGCGCGTGCTACGGCCACTCATGGACTTCCTACAAACCGTGCCAACATTTGTCTTTTTGGTGCCGGTGCTGATGTTATTTAACATTGGGCGCGTGCCTGGGTTAATCGCCTCAGTTCTTTATGCCATCCCGGTCGGCATCAAGCTGACCGAGCTGGGCATCCGCCAAGTCTCGCCGGATGTGGTCGAAGCGGCGCGCGCGTTTGGCAGCACCCGCGGCCAAATCATCACCAAGGTGCAACTGCCACTGGCGCGCAAAACGATTGCACTATCGATCAACCAAATGATCATGTTGGTCTTAGCCATGGTGATTATTTCCGGAATGGTCGGCGGCGCCGGGTTGGGATTTCAGGCGGTCGAAGGGCTAGCCCGCAACGAGACCGGCCAAGGCATGGAAGCGGGTTTGGCGATTGTTATTTTGGCCATCATGATTGATCGCATGACCCAGGCTTGGGCGACGGGAAATGAAGAGATGACGCGGTAATGAGATGATGAGATGATGGGTCACTAAGGACTAAGCACTCAGAACTAAGGACTCTCCGCTCTACTTTGCACTTTTTACTTTCAACTAAACTTCCTCCCCTATGCCAAACATACGATCATTTATCATCCCGACGACGATGAAGCATGGGCTGGGCGCAATCTTGGCGCTGGCCGACGAAGCAAAAGCAATGGGGATGCAGCGACCCTTATTGGTCACCGACAGCGGTATCGTTAAAGCCGGTTTGCTGGAACGAGCGACTGCCCCGCTGAAAGCAAGCAACCTAGACTTTGTAGTGTATGACAAAGTGGCAGCCAACCCACCTATCAAGATTGTCGACACTGGCGCGCAGTTGTATGTAAGCGAGAAATGTGATGGTGTGATTGGCTTTGGCGGCGGCAGCTCAATGGATACCGCCAAAAGCATCGGCGTGGTCGCGGCCAACGGCGGTTCGATTCTCAACTACGAATGGGCTGACCTGCAACCAATAAAGCAGCGCATTCCACCCACAATCTGCGTGCCGACCACATCCGGCACCGGCAGCGAAGTGACGTTGTGGGCAGTGATTACTGACCCTGCCCGCCGAATCAAATTTAATGTGGGTGGCACGCCCTTAATCGGCGCGTGGGAAGCGTTGATCGACCCCGAGCTCACATTTGATTTGCCACCCGCCGTAACTGCCGGCACCGGCATGGACGCCCTAACCCATGCGATTGAGTGCTATACCTGTGCCTATGCGCAGCCGTTGCCGGATTCTGTTGCACTCAACGCGATGGAGTATGTATCCAAACATCTGCGCGTTGCTTTTGCGCAAGGCCATAACGCCGAGGCCCGCTATGGCATGAGCATGGCTGCCATGTTGGGCGCAATGGCTTACGGCACCGAAAGCGCCGGAGCCGCCCACGCCATGAGCCAGAGTGCAGGTGGCGTTCATGACGTGCCGCATGGCGCGCTCACCGCACGATTGATGGGACCGGTCATGGAATATAACTATCTGGGTGAGCCGCACAAGTTTGCCCGGATCGCACAAGCGTTGGGCGAGGACATTCGCGGTTTGTCTGTTTGGAGCGCCGCCGAGAAAGCGGTTGAAGCAGTGTATCGCCTAACGGAAGAGGTAGAAATTCCCTCCCTCCAAGCACTGGGCTTTAAGGAAGATGAAATTCCTTATCTTGCTCAGATTGCTTTTGCTGATCCACAGACCATCGGCAACCCACGTGATCTCACCCAGAAGGCTTATGAAAAGATTTGGAAGCGTGCGTTTGAGGTGGGCGAATAGAAATTAAACAAAATGTCCATTAGATATCCGCTCCAGAAACAACTCTAAAAAACGTTCAGCATCAACCTTGAGGGCCACTTGCATATTGGATGGGTGCTTGCTCATTTGCCAGGGGTCAGCAATAGTCATGGCGTGGGCAGGTCCATCGGCCAATGAGACATCAACGAAGAGTGCTTGGGTTTTTACCAAATCTGGAGCGAAGACCAACGCCATCGCCAATGCGTCATTGATGGCGCAGCCGTCGATATTCTGCTCGCGCTGATGGAACTCAATGTAAAAGCGGGTGGCATCGGCGATGAACTGGGTGATGGGCGAGTGTGGCGCACTTGCGCGTAGCCGCTCGGTGTGCGCGTGCGTCCAAATGCACTGGTACGTCACATCGAGTGGCACCAGCGTGATCGGCAAGCCACTGTGATAGACCATATGTGCAGCATGCGGGTCGACCCACACGTTGAACTCGGCACTGAGAGGCATGTTGCCCGGGTGATGTATCGCCCCACCCATACAGATCACCTGTTTGATCAATGGGGTAATTTCAGGCGCTTTGCGTAGTGCCAATGCCAGGTTGGTCAATGGCCCAACGGCCACAATTGTGATCTCACCCGGGGCCTGCAACACTTGCGCGATGATGAAATCAACCGCATGTAAGGCCATGGCGGACGACATGGGAGCGGGCATGACCGCATAACCCATCCCAGTAGGGCCATGAGTATCTGCAGCTGTGACCAATGGTTTGATCAGCGGGCGCATACACCCCATCGCGACAGGCACCTCAACCTGGCCGGTCATCGCCAGCAGCGATAACGCATTGCGAGTTTCATGATCGGCTGTGGAATTGCCTGCCACGGTCGTAATGCCGATAAGCTCAATCTCTGGCGATGCCAACGCTAGCAATAGTGCCAGTGCATCATCTATGCCCGGATCGCAGTCCAAGATTATTTTTATCGGCATATGTCTAACTCAGCATCATGGTCAGAATATAGGCTACACCAGTGGCCAAAGCTGCCAGAAACAACACGCCCCGATTGTCCCGCACCACCTCACTAAACCTGACCGGCCCGTCTGCGTTCACTGGAACATCAACATTCACCAACACTGTTTCCGAAAACAACATTTGTTGAAACTCCGGCACGGTGGCCGGTCGATCATCTGGATGCATTTCAATGGCGGCCAGAATGGCCCGATTTACTGGCTCGCGAATGGCAGGGTTAAGCGTGGCCGGCCGAGCCAATGATTGCGGCTTCAGGAAGCGTTGCTTGGCTTCCGCAGGGGATTGATTGGTGAGCAAGTGATACAGCGTCGCACCCAACGAGTAAATGTCCGAGCGCAAATCGGTGTGCGAGTCATCCTCGCCATATTGCTCCAGCGGCGTATACGCGGCTGTGCCGCGCCCTTGCAGCACGGTGATGGTCTGCGAATCATCTTTGGACATCAGCTTAACCAATCCAAAATCCACCAGCTTGATAAAGCCACTTGGCGTGAGCTTGATGTTGCTGGGTTTGATGTCGCGGTGCAACACTGGAGGATCTTGGGTATGCATGTATTGCAAGGCTTCGCACAACTGGCGTGCCCAACCCAGCACATCCGCTTCAGCCAGGAATCGGTCATTGCGCCGGGCTTCATCCATCAACTGTTTCAGATCTTTGCCCAGCACATAGTCCATCACCAAGTAATCCAAGCCTTCGTCGGTGAAGTAATCCGAAACTTTGGGCAAATTGGGATGGTCTAGCCGAGCCAAAATGCTGGCCTCGCGCGAAAACTGATGCTGCAGTTCGTTGATGGTGGCCGGATCAGCCCCAGGATCAATCCGCACCGCCTTGATTGCACAGCGCCGCCCCTCCAACCGATTATCTTCGGCCAAATAAACTGATCCCATCCCGCCCTGACCAATGGGCTGCAAAATGCGATAGCGGTCACGCAACAACGTTCCCTGTGCAAGCATGATCAAGATTTTACATTTGATTAAATGTAGGCGATGAATGTACAATCAAACCCGATGAACCAAGACTCACCGATGCTCATCATAGAGAGCGGACAACTGGCTGGAC
Organism: Chloroflexota bacterium; assembly: GCA_031392845.1. Lineage (GTDB taxonomy): Bacteria > Chloroflexota > Anaerolineae > J036 > Brachytrichaceae > JANMVQ01. The sequence continues at coordinate 6,368 of JANMVQ010000235.1, read as the reverse complement.
AACGCTGGTTGGTGGATAGCGATTCGATCATCATCGGCCGGGAGGTCGGCGAGGTGGATTTGTTGCTGCCAGAGCGACAGGTCTCCCGTAAGCACGCCCGGATCGAGCGCACCGAAGAAGGGTTTGTGTTAACTGATCTCACTAGCAAAAACGGCACCTTCCTCAACGGCAAGGAAGTGCGTGAGCCCAAGCAGTTACAGGACGGCGATGAGATTCAGATCGCCCTGTGCGTCAAGATTGCCTTCGTTGGCAGCGACGCGACTGCGCCTCTGAATGCGCGTCCCATCAGTAAAGCCATGAAAGCCGCCGTGCGGGGCATCCGGTTAGACAAGGAAGGTCGGCGTGTGTTTGTGGCCGAGCAAGAGGTGAACCCGCCGCTCTCCCTGCAACAGTATCGCCTGCTGGAGCTATTGGTCGAAGCCAACGGCACCCTGGTCAGTCGGCAGACATTGGTAGAGAAAGTCTGGGAAGGCGAGAGCGCCTATGGCGTAAGCGAACAAGCCATTGATGCCCTGGTGCGCCGCCTGCGCGACCGCATTGTCGAAGTCGACCCCGATCACGAATATATTGTCACGGTCAGAGGTCATGGATTAAGATTTGAGAATCGGTATTCATAATTGTAAGTAGGTTGTCATCCGTTAAAAGCCAAGTCACCCCAACGGACAACCCTGAGGTAAACCTCTGGCACACCCCTGGTGTAGCTCTCTTGCCCCAGCGCTTGCCTAGGCAAGCGACTTTCGTTGGGCAAGTCACGCTTAAAAGCCGAGAGGGGAGGGATGCTTTTCGCGTCCGATTCGCTGTTTTCGGATTGTGCCGCGAGTTTTTTGGCACTTAAGAGTAACGGACGCAAATAACACGATACCAGAACGTGCAAAAGTCGAGTCACAATGCTGATTGTGGCTCCAGTTTTTATCTCTGTTTCGACCACGACGAAGACACAACGTTTAAGCTAAGCGGAGGGTTAGGCCGCACTCTTTGCTAGCGCCTCGCGCAGTTGTTTGGCGTACTTCATTCGTTCTGGCACTGGCATTACAAACCTCGGCTCGTGGTGGAAATCGTCTTTCTCGTACCTTGGCACGATGTGAACATGGTAGTGCCATACGTCTTGGTCGCCCGCCGGCTCGTTGTTCTGGCGAATTGTGATTCCCGCGCAACCCAGCGTCTTCTTCAAGGCGATCGCCAGGCGCTTCGTGGCGTTGAAGAGGGGAGCGCCAAGTTCTTCTGGAATCGAGTAGATGCTTTCCAGATGGCGCACAGGGAACAGCAGGAGCCTTCCGGGATTCCCGGCTTGCTGATGCAATGATAGTACCGCTGCAACTTCCCTGTCTCGGAGCACGAACAGCCTTTCGTCTTCTCCTCCAGCCAGGATGTTGCAGAACGGACAGCGATAGGCTGTAGGTTGGTGGGATTTCATACCAATGGGTGCAGACGAATTGCAGCTTTTACGTCTTTTTGGCAGTTTAAGCAGCGCTATTGCTGCATAATCCACCCCGAAGTGCAAATTATACGGACAACGCAAGTCTGCGAGCTCGCTCAATTCCGTAAAGTTTCCATAGGCGAAATCAGCGTGCCTAAATCATCAATCAGACCAAACCCGCGGCACAATCATAATTGTGACCCCAGTCTTTGTCTCTATTTCAACCACCACGAAGACACAATTGCCAGAGTGATATTCAGACAGCCAGCTTCAGCCAATTTGCGGAGCGCCACGAAGCAAATTCGGCTGCACGCGCGTGTTAGGCCAGCTCCGAAAGCTATAACAGAGGTTCTGCTTCATATACCGCTTTGAATTAGCCCCGTGGGCCTCCGCCTCGCAGTCTTTTATCCAACTCCCACAAGGCGGTCTTATTTCCTTCATACTTTATCAAGTGATACGCTTGGTCATAGGCGAGCCAGATATATTCGGTGTGTTCACGCGAGAGCACTATCCGGCTATCGTTGACCAACACGCCAAAGCAGTATTGCGGGATCACATAAACGTCATCGCCCCACAAATGGCTGTCGGTAAACTCAGTCACTCGGATCGGTTCGACTGTATCCAATTGAAGGAAATCCGAATTGACAGGGATACCAGCTTCTTCATAGGCTTCTCTCTTCGCGGATTCGAGTGCCGTTTCGTTATTTTCGCCGCCTCCCGCTATCGCTTGCCAGTATCCCCAGTCGGATCTTTTCAAGAGTGTGTATTCAAATCTATCATCTTGGATTTTGCGGTAGGGATAAACTAGCACTTGGAATGGAGCCCTTGCCATTGATACCTCCCTATCTCCTTATTATGCTGCCATCAAAGATGATGGTTAAACCCGCGGCACAATTATCATTGTGCCGCAGGTTCTTATTCCTACTTCAACCACTACGAAGACACTATTGCCAGGGTGGTATGTGAACAACGTGCCGTGTCAGGCGCTCGCCTAGCGCAGCGAGTCGTCTGCATGTGAGTGTTAGGCGGGCGGCTGACCCGCTGTGGACTGACCCTTAACAACACTACTATGCCTAAAAACGAGCCACCAAAAAAGAATGGCAAATACGGCATATACGCCTAACGCAACCAACACGAATACATTGGCGCCATTCGATAGTTCTTTTACAAGAACAATCGTCCCAACAAAGAAATGGGCAAAATTCCCAATGGAGATTGGCCGGGAATAGATTCCGCCGATGACACTACCTCTGGCGGTCCAATTCATAAGCGCACAGGAAAAATACAGCGCCCCCATCAACTGAATTAGAGCGGGCAAAGTATTGGTCAGCGGCACGCCAAGAGCCGCCAACAATTCCTGAGGGGCGAATGCGGCGGATAAGCCTGCAAGCCCCAGAACTACGCTACTTGCCGTCATCAATATTTTTGTATTCAAGCCGTATCTCCTCGATGCGATAACGCTCTGACGCTTGGGCTAGACATTCGTTGAGCAAGCAGGCGCTTTCCGTTTTTTGGATAGTCTCCGGCCTGATAGCGTAATGTTGCGTCCAACGCTGCGACCACGCGCACCCCAACGCCGGTTTGTGCCGCACCCAAGGCCCACACTACCTCCGCAAGCGAAAATCCGGCAGCCCTGGGTGTCGGCACCAAATCCCCATTGCTCGATCTCCGCATCAAACCAGCTCAACAGACGGCTAAGGTCGCGCCATATCGGCAGGGTTTCTAGCCGTGTGCAACCCATTCAGGGTCACCGTATTCTATCGCCCACCAAGTCCCTTCAGTGGATGCACGGGGTTCAAGCCCTACCCGTAGCCCAAGAAACAAGGAGTAGATCAGATGAGTGTAATCTCATAATGCTCCGCCAGCCGCACCAGCCGGTCCCCGCCGATATACCGCACGACAACCCCATACTCATGCGCTGCCGCCTCGATACTGATATAGCCCTCGATCACATCCTGTAACACCTGCGCCGGGTCACGCATGTGCACTGCGCCGTAACCCGCCCCACCTGGGGTGTTGAGTTGCACCTGCGCCTCCGACCCAAACCAAGTGACGGTCTTGGGAGGATGGGCCTGACCCTCTACCAAGAACTCACCCAGTGCCCCAGGCTGTCCACCCTCGAGGCCCTGTGCGGCAAAACGGGTTCTATCGATCATGGCCGAAACACTCCATGCTTGATCGCCGCGACAGGAGAACCGTGTCGCTTGCCCCAACCCACCCCGCTGACGGCCCGCTCCGCCTGAGTCCACCCGCAAGCGACGTTCATGTTGCACCATCGGGGTCAGCGTCTCGATGACCTCCACCGGCACGCCCCCCACCCCACTCGGAAAGCCAGTGGCACTCAAGCCATCCTTAACGGCTCGCGCACCCATCCCACCCAACTGAAACACGGTCGTAGTAAACGGTCTACCATCCTGCGGCCAAGTCCCGCGCCACACGCTCATCCAAGCCGGGTCGGCCCCGCCAGCCAACAACTTATTTGGCATAGCATGCGCTAATGCGCCAAAGATCAGCCCGGGGATAAAGTGCCCGACCAAGTGGCGCGAAGCCACCGCTGCAGGTTCGACGCAGTTCAATATAGAGCCGCGCGGCGCACTTACATGCACCGGCCGGAACGCCCCTTCATTGTGTGGTACATCCGGGCACACCGCAGCTTTCATGGCAAACGATGCGTAACCACGCGTGTAGTTCAGCACCACATTGATGCCGCGTCGGCTCTGCGGCGATGATCCGGCGAAATCGATGTACATATCTTCGTTTTCGATTGTGACCATCACATGCAGCCGCAACGGCTCCTCAAAGCCATCGCTCCACACTTCGTGCTCCCATTTGCCGTTGGGCAGGGCCCGAATTGCCTCGCGCATGGCCCGTTCTGATCTGGCAATAATCTCATTCGCCAGTGGATCAATCGAATCTAGATCAAACTCTCGCATCATTTCTAACAGGCTGCGCGCGCCGACGGCATTGCAGGTGGCTTGGGCATAGAGATCACCGACGGTCTCATCGGGTGTGCGCACATTCGCTCGAACAATCTTGAGCAGCTCATGATTTGGCTCGCCCCGATCAAATAGTTTGGTCACCGGCACCCGCAGACCTTCTTCATACACTTCGGTCGCCTCAGCCGACAGCACATGCCCACCAATATCCGCCGCATGACAGCAATTGGCGAAATACGCCACAATGTGAAGGCCCCGCAGATGATCTTCTTTAAATACCGGTGTCAGTACGGTGAAATCGTTAATCTGTCCGGCCGTCAGCCACGGGTCGTTGGTCACGATCACATCGCCCGGTTGCAACGTCTGTGGCGGATACACCGCAAGCAAGTGCCGCACCCCAGTGGCCATCGGGTTGATGTGACCGGGGGTGCCGGTATTGGACTGGGCAATCATGTAACCCCGGCTATCGAACACCCCGCAGGCGAGATCCAGTGACTCGCGCACAATCGTACTAAAGGCCGTGCGCATCAGCGCTGTCTGTTGCTCATTGGCCACCGACAGCAGCCGATTCCACAACACCTCTATTTGAATAGGAGATAACTTTGACATGGATTTAAACCACCACCAAGTTCCAGTATTCATCTATATGACACCGCGCGCCTGGGCCAATGATCACCGTAGACTCACGTTCTTCGACGATGGCCGGGCCATCAAACTTGGCCTGCGGCCCCAGCCGATAGCGATCATAGATTAGAGTGGGCACAAATCCGCCCTGCTCCGGGTAATACGCCAATCGCTCGCCTTTACGCGCATGAGCAACATCTGCGGCAATCTGTGCTCCAAACCGCAATCGAAAATCGGGTGTTGGCCCAGCCGACAGCACCCGCCAGTTCAACACCTCCAGCGCTACGGGTGGCCCAAGTCTTTCATACAGCACTCGATAAGCCGTGCGGAATGACTCGGCCAGCGTCTCTATGTGCGAGGCATCCAATACACCAGTTGGCAACCCCACTCGGATCTCGTGACCCTGCCCGACATAACGCATGTCCACCTCACGCCGATGCGTAATCAAATGCGCTGACACCCCCGAACGTACCAACAATGCTGTCCCCTCAGCCTCCATCTCGGTCAGCAGCCCAGTGGCCCGTGCCCAATCCAAGTGATCCAACTGCGCTCGCCATGAGCGCACAAAATCAAAGGCCAACGGGGCAGTCAAGAAGCCGACCGTGCTCATCACCCCGGCACCTAGCGGTGCCAATAACATGGGCGAGCCCAAGGCCTGAGCGATACGATACGCATGCACCGGCCCGGCCCCTCCAAAGGCAAAGAATGGCAAGCGCCGCGGGTCTTTGCCGCGCTCCAAGGTATGCACTCGAGCGGCATTGGCCATGCTCTCATTGGCAATTTGATGGATGCCCCAGGCCGCTGCTTCGACGCTGAGATTGAGCGGTTCTGCAATCTTAGTCTGGATGGCGACCCGCGCCGCGTCTAGATCGAGTGGCATGCGCCCGCCCAGAAAGTACTGGGCGTCCAAATAGCCCAGCACCAGATCGGCATCAGTCACGGTTGGCTCGCTGCCGCCCCGTCTGTAGCAGACCGGGCCTGGCATTGAACCCGCCGAGTCCGGGCCAACCTTGAGTAACCCCAGCGCATCAACCCGCGCAATCGAGCCGCCACCCGTGCCGATCTCGATCATCTCAATCACCGGGATCTTGACCGGCAATCCCGATCCCTTCTTAAAGCGATAGCGCCGGTCGACCTCGAAGTCATGCGCAATCAATGGACGGCCTTGGTCAATCACCGCGATCTTGGCGGTCGTCCCACCCATATCAAAAGAGAGCAGATCAGGCTGGCCAATCTGTTGCCCATACAGTGTGGCCGCCAATGCACCTGCCGCCGGACCCGATTCAAGCAGACGCACCGGATAAGCCACCGCTGTGTCGACCGTGGCAATCCCGCCGCTCGATAACATGAGGAAGAAATTGCCGGTAAATCCCATTCGGCTCAGGCGATCT
>JANMVQ010000208.1:0-2940 GCA_031392845.1 Chloroflexota bacterium | reverse complement strand
CTTGGCTAGCTCAAACTGCGCATTATTTGCGCAACTACTGCAGAGCAGGGCGCTCTCGGTGTCCATCAAAAATTTCCCAATGACGTTATAGGTCGTCAACAAGCGCTTGTAGTAGCGCGCTTTGACCGCTACGATCGGCCCAGTTGTATTGTAGGCACTCCACCAATTGGCATTGCCCCACTTGCCAACCGACTGATAGTAGTATTCATACGCATGAAAGCCGACCCCATCGAAATAAGGACCGCCGCCGCCCCGCAAGACGCCTTCAAAGAATCGGGTGCTGCGGCAATTCATGCCCGCCGGTGGTCGTACCGGGTCGCAATTGCCAAGCTGCCCGCCTAAGATAACTTGCGAATTGGGGTCGGCGGCCTTTATAGCTGGATAAATCGATTTGAGGAGTCGCGCATACTCAGCGCCACCGTAATACGCATCGGCGGGGTTGCCCAGACAGCCCCAACCTTTGTTCTCTTTCACGGTAGGAGCATCAGGCTCGTTCCAAATCTCCCAATATTTCACATTGAAGGGTGGGGTGCTGTAGCGGGCAACCGCATCGCGCATGAAATTGGCGAAGGCGGGTAGCTTATCGACGCGGATGGGACCGCAGCCAGAGCCAACAATTTTCTGCGCCCAAGCTGGGGTGCGCAACACGATCAACACCACTTTGATGCCACGGGCGCTGGCTTGGCGTAAGTCTTCTTCTAACCCCGCCATACTGTCCCAGTTGCGTACGCCTTCGGTCGGTTCGACTTGCGGCCAATTAAGATCGCTGTGACGGGTCCAGCCAGCACCGGCACCTGCAATGAACTGAGCGTTTTGTGCACCAGTCGTTCCCACCGTTTCAATCCCAAAGATATTGGTGTTGTTGGCAAGGACAACCGGCGTGTATTCCGGCGCGTTGGTCAAGATGACACTCGGCGTCACCTCTACCGTGTCTGTCAGGCCGATGTCATCGCTAATAATGACCACATCGGTGACCAGAGGTGTCTCGGTCACAGTCACGGTATCAGTAATTGAAGCGATATCGGTAATGGTCCAGCTGTTTGTAATAGGCGCCTCTATAACTTGGTCATCCCAACTTAACACTGGCAACAATACTCGCCAAGCCAATGAAATCACCGGCGTCAATGGTATTTCTGCGGTTGGCAGCGGTAGGCCTATGCTGATGGGTGTCGCGGTCGTAGTGATTTCAGGCGTGCCAGTTGGTGTGAATGTGGCGTTCAGCGTCGCTGTAGGGGTTAGGGTTTCTGTGAATTTAGGCGTGCTTGTGGGTGTAATCGTTGCAGTAATAGTCGCTGTTGCGGTTCCGCTCGGTGTCGCTGTGATCAAGGGTGCCGCTTGGACACGACCATCCACTTGCGCGCTGAGAAACCCGATAATGAGTAACCACGACGTTACAACGATGATTCCAATTCCGGCCAGTCGCCAGCCTTGGCGAATAAAAAGATGCATTTCAACGCTCCTGATGAATGTAAGTTAATAATGTAATTTAGTGAAGAACAAAGACATAGGTGTAATGACAAAATGACAGAATAAAGTATAACGTCTTACTTCTCACCTTTCGCTAAAGGGGAGCATTCGCTAAAAGGGGCAGATTCTTTGCCAAAAATCATCGAAAGAATGAGTCATAAAAGCCGCCCGAAGGGCCAGCATGTTTTCTAGACCTGGACGGGACCAGCGCATGCCCGAAGATGCGACCCGTTTTTTAGTGCGCTTGGTACCAGACTCGATGGTGCCACTCCCAATGGGTAAGCCTTAGGCTCGAAATTCAGCGTAACGCATGCGGTTAGCATTGTCAGAGAAATAACCGGCTTCCTGAGCGGCCTTCTCTGTGGGCAAGCCAGAGATGGCGGTGGCAACAGCTGTGGGGTTACCGTGCCAAAGCTGATCGAGCTGGGCGTGAGCCCAAGGATTGGATTTGGCGGGTTGATCCGGCCAATTGAGTTGGGTAGCCGTGTAGATATGTTCGGCAGCATGTGCCCAATCGACAACTTGAGTGGCTTGTGGAAAGTTGGTGCCGGTGATGCGCTCGATCCAAGCCGCCGCGTCGTTCACCGAGCTGAACGGGGTGCAAGCAAACACCCGCCGTCGCACGCCTTCCGCTAATTGCCATCCGGCCATGTGGTCGGCATCATCCAGGGTGGCTTGATAACTGTGTTGCGTCAGCGCAATCAAGGGTTCGTGCGCCAGATGATGCTTGGTGACTTGATCATCTGGTCGCGCAGAAAGCGTGACTTGGGAGAAGGTGCTGACTTTGACTCTGCGCAGCGTTCCAGTCTTCGTCGCGAATACGAACGAAAACACCATCGGTGGACACGTTGGCTTGCCCTTCAATCGGCACCATTGCAGGTAGTTGCTGCGCCCAATTTCGGTCACCTGCTGCCTGCTGCGTTTGGCCCTTCAGTTGCGTATCCCCGTAAAAATCTGCTAAATATATCCAGACTCCCTGAAAATGGATAAGACAAGTATATGGTCTGTAGATTATCCTTATATGCAGACCGAACCAAGGTCTATGGAAACAGACTAAAACAAAAGGAATACAATTCTATGGTTTCACAACAACGCTCGATTGATTCGTCATTCGGTTATCGTTCCACCGCCGCCGAGGTAGTCAAGGGAATAGACCTGACGGGAAAAACGGCCATCGTCACCGGCGGCTATTCGGGAATCGGCATGGAAACGGTGCGCGCTTTAGCCAGCGTGGGCGCGCACGTCATTGTTGGGGTACGTCGGCTTGATGTAGCGCAGACAAACCTCGCACCGGTTGCGGGGAAGGTGACGATTCTTCCCCTCGACCTTGCTGTGCCAGCATCTATCGACACCTTCAGCGCGGCAGTCTCTTCACGCATGGAGCAACTGGAAATCCTGATCAACAATGCCGCGATTATGGCGACCCCACTAGAGCGAGACGCACGCGGTTACGAAAGCCAGTTTGCCGTCAAT
>JANMVQ010000108.1:0-43120 GCA_031392845.1 Chloroflexota bacterium | reverse complement strand
CTTTTTATAAGGTGATAAACGTGAATCCAATCTTTTCTCAGGCACAAACTGACGCAATCACGAACATTGTCCCAATGGTGATCGAGCGGGATGGCCGAGGTGAGCGCGCATACGATATCTATTCGCTTCTATTGAAGGAGCGCATTATCTTTTTGGGGACACCGATTAATGATCAGGTGGCCAATGTTATTGCAGCAGAGTTGCTGTTTCTAGATCGTGAAGACCCTGAAAAAGAAATCGTGATGTACATTAACTCGCCCGGAGGGGTGGTGTACGCTGGTCTTGCTATCTATGACACCATGCAGATAGTCCGTGCGCCGATAAATACTGTGGCTGTGGGCGTCACCGCCAGCTTTGGCACCATGCTCTTGTTGGCAGGGACCAAGGGTAAGCGCTTTGCCTTGCCCCATGCCACCATCCACATGCATCAGCCGCTGGGTGGCGCGCAAGGCCAGGCCTCCGACATTGAGATTCAGGCCAACGAGATACTGCGGCTCAAGCGCATGCTCAATAGCATGATCATGTCCCATACGAATATGACTGAAGCCGATATCATCAAATATCTGGATCGCGATTCCTATCTGACAGCCGAACAAGCCAAAGAGCTTGGAATCATAGATGAGATTGTGCCCATGAATGATGTCAAGTTGAATCTACTCGGCAGTCGCGCAGCACTTGCCCAATTGCCCACTGCAACAGACGTGGCCTTGATCCGCTAGCTTGGAAATTAATAAGGCAAAAGGCAAAATTAAAAAAGAGTTGTGACACAAGCACAACTCTTTTTTAATTTTGCCTTCTTAATTTTTAATTCGCTCCAACGGGCGCTCAGTCTTCCAAATAGATGGGCAATATACGCTGTATATCCGCCGTGATTCGGCCGTCGGCTTCTGACGTGATGGGCGTAGTGGCAACAATATAGTCCGCAACGACATCCGCCAAAATCAGCCCTGTATCTATCGGCTCACGCCCTTCAGCAAACGTAGTATAGCCATCACCCCCGCGCATGAGAAAGCTGTTGGTGAGCACAATATACGTTGCAGCATCATCCAATGGCACATATTGCCCCGCCACACACACCTGCACTGCCAGCACGCGCTGACCCACCGCCCGGTCTGCGCTGTAGTGATAGCGCACCCCACCCACCTGCGCAAAACGGCCGGTGCTTTCGATCTCGCCCACTTGGCTCACACCGTGCTCCAACAGCGCACGCACTTGCTGGCCAGTCAACAACAAACGTGCCAAAGTGCTACCAAACGGCAATACCTCCAACACTTGGCCGTAGCTGACTGGCCCGGCTTCAATACTGGTACGAATTCCGCCCCCATTCATAATGCTGACATGGCCAAGTGTAGGATCCATTTCATCGGCCATTTTCCAGAGCATGGCATCACAAATGAGGTTGCCCAGGTTGGTTTCACGACTACGGCTATTTACGGTGGTGCCATCTAAGAAGACAGTGCTCATGCCCAAAGCTCGTCCACGATACTGATCCAATGACTTGCGATACTCTGCGATCAGCGCCTCGAAACAAGCATCTGGCAGCACGCCGTCAGCATGAGCAGCCACCTCGACTGGCACACCGGTAATTACGCGCGGCACACCAGCGGCATCAAAAGAAATATCCAACCGCCCCAACCAGCGCCCCCACTCCCAGCTGGTGACCACCAAAACCGGATCGCCATCTGGGTTAGTCTCGATGGTCGGATAAGCATATGTGGAACCGGGTTGCGGCCCCAGCGGCGTGTGGCTGTGCCCACCGATAATAAGGCTAATGCCCGCCACTTCGCGCGCCAGCCGTTGATCTTGGCCAAAACCCAGATGGGTGAGCGCAATGATCTTGTTCACCCCAACCGCCTGCAACGCCGCCACTTGCGCGCGCGCAGCAGCAACCGCATCCGTAAATTTGATCCCTGGGCCTGGGTCGCTTGACTGCGGCGTTTCTTCAGTCGTCACCCCAAAAATGCCGATGCGCTCTTTGCCCGCTCGGTGAATCAAACGCGGTTTAATGCGGCCCGCCAGCGGCGACGCCTTGTCCACGACAATATTCGCGCTCAGCACCGGAAACGCCCGACCTGCACTGGTGTGATCGTTGGCTAAAGCGATAAAGTCCGCCAAAACCTGTTGCCCGGCGTCAAACTCATGGTTGCCGATCGTCATAGCATGGTAACGCAACTGCCGATACAAACTTAGATCTGCCTGCCCTTTGAAAACGCTGAAATACAGGGTGCCTTGAAAAACATCGCCGGCATCCAGCAGCAGCAACGGCATGCGCTGCCGGCGCGCCTCGGCTCGCTGCTGATCAATCAACGTTTTGCGGCGGGACAACCCGCCATGATTTCGTGGGGGTGTTACGCTTGCCTCAACAATCGGATCGATATGAGCATGATGATCATTCGTATGCAGAATGCGTAGTGAATAAGTTTCTGCACCCGCCCCTTCATTCAAGAAACGAAACCCGCTATGCCCAAACTGTTCTACTGCCTCAAGCCTGGCCTTCCCCCGAACCAGTGGTCGTATTGAAAACTCCATTGCCCTAATTGTAATGAATTGAATGAATTGAATGAATTAGCAAACGAAACTGCCTAGTAAAAGAGTAAAATAGAGGATATGTCGCGCGCTGTGGGTCATAAACCGAATACCTGCACATTTTGTGGCAAGAGTGAGATGCACGTGAACCGGCTGATTGCCGGCCCGCGTGGCACCTTTATTTGCGACGAATGCGTCAAAACTTGTTACGCCATCGTCGATGGGGAACGCCGGCACGCCAACGAGCCGCGCAACGTCACCAACAGCACCCGGGTGCTGCCGCCACGCACGATCTTCAAACACCTCGACGATTACGTGGTGGGTCAAGAAGCCGCCAAACGCGCGCTGTCAGTCGCGGTCTACAACCACTATAAACGCATCGAGAACAAGCAACGCCTGATCGACGTTGAGATCGGCAAGAGCAATGTGTTGCTGGTCGGCCCTACCGGCAGTGGCAAAACGTTGATGGCCCAAACGCTAGCCAAAGTCTTAGATGTGCCCTTTACCATTGCCGATGCCACCGCGCTCACCGAAGCCGGTTATGTAGGCGAAGATGTCGAAAGCATTCTGACCCGGTTAATTCAAGCCGCCGACAACGATATTGCTCGCGCCGAACGTGGCATTGTGTATATCGACGAAATTGACAAAATCGCCCGCAAGAGCGGCGCAAATCCCAGCATCAGCCGGGATGTGTCGGGCGAAGGTGTACAACAAGCGCTGCTCAAAATCATCGAGGGCAATCGGGTGTGGGTGCCGCCGAGCGTAGGCCGCAAGCATCCGCAAGGCGAAGTGGTGCAGATCGACACCACCGACATTTTGTTTATCTGCGGTGGCACATTTGAAGGCGTACAAGAGCATATTGCCGAGCGTATCGGCAGCAAACGCCGGATTGGCCTGTTGCCTGCACAAGCACCCTCGAGCAAGAAAAACGAGCATAGCCAGCTTTTGCACCAGATCTCCGAAGATGATTTGATGCGCCAAGGCATGATTCCCGAGCTAATCGGACGACTGCCAGTGATGGTGGCACTGGACGCCCTCGACCAACGCTCACTTGTTGAGGTGTTGACCCGCCCGCGCAATGCCATCATCAAACAATACCAACAAATGCTCAAACTCGACAATGTTGAGCTGAGCTTCACCGACGACGGCCTGCGCGCCGCCGCCGACGAAGCCATCAAACATGGCACAGGTGCGCGCGGATTGCGCACGATCATCGAGCGCACATTGGCAGATTCGATGTACGAAGTGCCATCCCGCCGTGACGTCCGAAAAATTGTGGTGGATGCCGCCGCTGTCCGCGGACAAGCCGACCCGGCCATGTATGATGTGCACGGCAAACTAATCGGTCAGCAGCTTAATTTGGCGGCCTAGCTTCTTTAGCGTTTTGTATTGCGACCCAAAATTTGGTGCAACTCTCAGTCAAGCCTCCCACCATTCCCCCAATGATTCGTAAACACGGGGTATTGCTCATCTGCATTGCGGCCGGCATCGGCGTCGGTGCGGCCAGCGTTCTGGTCAACCCGCTATATCTCATCGCTGGCATGATTGCGCTTTTGATCGGACTCTGGTTTGTGGGTAGCCTAGATCGATCACTATTGGCCCTCATCGTCATCATCAGCCTGCTGCCACGTTTCGCTTTACCCGCTCGCTTGGCCGGATTTACACCGACCTTGCTCGATCTCGCTATCATCGCTGTGATTTTGACTTGGCGGCTGAGCAATGCTAAGCAGCCGATGCCCGTACCGCAATTGGCCATCACTGTGCCATTGCTGTGTCTGATCGTGGTAGCAATTGCCACATTCATTACGGGGTTGCCAAACGGTGCCTTAACCCCGTTGGTCATACGGCGTTTTGCTGAACTGCTGCTTAGTTTCGTCATGGTATGGGTTCTGGCAGCCGCGCTACAAACAGAGCAGGCTCAGGTGCGTTGGTTGCGTATTGCGCTGATCGCGGGCGCGCTCTCGGCAGCCATTGGCATCGCCTTGTATTTCATCCCAGATGAGTTGGCCATGCGGCTACTGTCCAGCTTGCGCATCTTTGGCTACCCCGACGGCACTGGCGTGTTACGTTACATCCAAGATGATCCAGCGCTGTCGCAACGCGCTACTGGGCTATGGATCGACCCGAACGCGTTTGGAGGCTATCTTTTGATTACAGGTGCACTGGGCTTACCCCAAATCTTCACCCGCCAGCCAGTGATACCGCGCGTATGGGCGGTGTTGTGTGTCGGTTTGATCGCGCTAGCCCTGGTGCTCACCGTCTCACGCGGAGCGATGTTGGGATTTGTGACTATAGCCGTGGCGATGGGCCTGTTGAAATATAGACGCATATTGCCACTCATGATTATTGTAGTAATTTTGGCGCTAATTTTGCCGCAGACCCGAGACCTGATCCTGCACTTCGCAGATGGCTTCGCCGGGCGTGATCAGGCTACCCAAATGCGTTTTGGTGAGTACAAAGACGCATTCCGGTTGATCGAACGCTACCCCGCGCTCGGTGTTGGTTTTATTGATTCGCCCGATATCGATTTGTATATTGGTGTGTCGTCGATGTATTTGCTCATCGCGCAGCAGATGGGTTTGCTGGGTCTATCCGCATTTGCTTTGGTCATAATTGTGCTGTTTGTCGGCGCCACCTATCGCTGGCGCGAGGCGCGCGGCGATGAACGCACCAGCGCCATCTGGTTGGGCGCACATGGCGCTGTACTGGGTGCATTGCTCAGCGGCGTTTTTGACCATTACTTTTTCAACATTGACTTTCATACTTCAGCCATGCTGCTATGGGCCATGATTGCGCTAGCCGCGGTCGTCCAACAATCCCAGCCCAAATCCGCGCTACAATCCAATCACTATGATGGAGTTGAGTGTAAAAGCGCTTAAGCAGGTCGATGTAATCACGGTGTCCGGCCGAATGGATAGCGCAACGGCACGTGAATTTGAAACGGCGCTAAATGGCTTACAAGAGCGCGGACGCCATAAACTAGTGCTTCAGCTCAAAGACCTGGACTACATCAGCAGCAACGGTCTGCGTGCGATGGTGGCCGCGCTTAAAGTTGCACGTAGTCACAACGGCGACATCATCCTCTCACAACCCAATGCACGAATTAGAGACACATTGGGGCTGGTCGGGTTTCAATCGCTGTTCAACCAGTACGATCATTTGCTCGATGCCGTAGATGCCTTTTAGTTAATCGTTGCTCGCTGAGTAAGCTGAGAAAAGGAAATCGACAGTATGAAACAGCGTCAGCACCTGACAATACCCGCCAAGGTCGATCAATTACATGTCATCGCACAGATGGCTGCCCGCGCCGCCCAAGAGGTGGGATTCGATGCAATGCAAATGTGTCGTATTGAGCTTGCTGTCGATGAGGCCTGTTCAAATATTATCGAACATGCCTATGACGGGAAAATGGGTGAGATTGGCGTAGAAATCTGGCCTGAGTATGATGAGCAGATTACGATCGTGCTCACCGATACCGGCAAATCATTTGATCCCGATAACGTACCCGACTATGTGCCGTGCAAATCCATAGACGAGTTGAAAATTGGCGGACTCGGTCTACACTTAATGCGGCAGACAATGGACAATATATGTTTCGAGTTTAATGTGCCTGGCGATCACGGCAAATTTAACCGACTGACAATGGTAAAAAAGCTATGACATCTACGCTTCAAGTCAATTCTCAACAACAGAATAATGCTCCAATCCAGCTTATGCATGTATCTGGACGTCTGGATGCAGGCACAGTCAACATCATGGAACGTGCGCTTAGTGAGGCATTGGCCAAAGGCAACAAAGTGTTGGTACTGGATCTGGCCGAACTGGCCTACATCTCCAGCAGCGGCTTGCGCGCGCTGCTCACCGCACGCCGAGCAGCGCATGCCCGCAAGGGCGATGTGCTTATCAGCAGCATGAAGCGCAGCGTACGCGATGTGTTTGATATGGTCGGGTTCAGCGCGGTTTTTGGCATTCATGAGAATGTCGATCAGGCGCTGCTGGCCGCCACCAAAATCGCCGGGCCAAATTAGGCACTTAGGTCATTCCGCCGAAATAATTAACGGCCAAGCATCCTGAGCGGAGCGCATTCTTATGCGCAAAGTCGAAGGACGCGGTCATTTTATTACGCTGAATGACCTTATATCAGCGACCGTCCACCGTCCACGAAGTACACGCTGCCAGTCGCAAAATCTTCTTCAATCAAATAACGCACGGTGCGGGCCACATCTTCCGGTGATCCCACCCGCTTAAGTGCGGATTTATCAATCGCCCAAGCCCGCTTTTCATCTGTTGCACCTTCCGGCAGCAGCACCGTGCCTGGTGCGATAGCATTGACCCGAATCGTAGGAGCCAACTCCAAAGCCATCGTCTTGGTCAGCGCGACCAGGGCCGCTTTGCTGGCCGCATGGTGGGCATAGCCTTCCCATACTTGAAAAGCGGATAGATCGGTCATGTTGATGATCAATCCATTGCCGCGTGTTTGCATATGGCGGGCGACCATTTGTGAGACAAGAAACGGCCCCTTGAGATTAACCGTCAACGCAGTGTCCCATTCCTGTTCCGTTATCTCCAGCACTGGTTTCTTCAACCACACCGAAGCATTGTTAACCAGCACATCTATGTGGCCCAGCGCCGTGATGGTCTCATCGACCAAACGCCTTACCTGATTGACTTGGGTCACATCTGCCTGCACAGCATGGGCCTGCACGCCACAGGCTTTTAAATCGCGCAGCGTTTCAGCCCAGGGTTCGTCGGGCGACAAGTAGCTAAACCCTATGTGGGCTCCATGCCCTGCCAAACTTAACGCCACCGATCGGCCCACCCGCTGCGCCGCGCCAGTGATCAATACAACCGAATCACGTATCTTCATGGCTGAATTCTAAAAGATTTCACTTTCAAATCGCCGAGTCCGTGAGATTCTCAGCATTTCCGGGTCGATAAATTGTTTTTGGAATTGTTAATTACATGGAGAAAAACAGCATTTTGAGGGTCTGTAAGGTAGAATACCTAGTATGGAAGCGCAACAGGAACCTAATAAAACTTATCTCACGGCAGACGCTGCGCAGCGCCTGCGCGATGAACTTGCCAACCTGCGTGATGTGCGCCGGGTGGAGCTTGCCGATCGCTTGCGCGATGCCATTCAGCAAGGAGATTTGTCGGAAAACGCAGACTATACGGCGGCCAAAGAAGAGCAGGGATTCCTGGAAGGACGTATCCAAAAGCTGGAGCGTATGCTGCAAGAGGTTGTGATTCTGGACGAAAGCAGCAGTGCCAAACAAGGCACTGTCCGCCTAGGTTCACGAGTCAGTGTGCGCGAAGATGGCTATCCCGAGGTTGAATCTTTTCAAATCGTCGGCCCAGCTGAAGCTGATCCTACCGTTGGCAAAATTTCTCACGAATCGCCACTGGGTCAGGCACTCATTGGTAAACGCTTGAACGCCACTGTCAAAGTAAAAGCACCTGGCGGCGATACAGTCTTCAAAATTATGCGAATCGAGTAGGTTCGATTTCCACCCATATTACAGATGCCCACAGGAAGCTCATCCGTGGCAGCCATTACGGGGTCACATACACGCCTCATTATTGCGGTTGGTCTTATTACCGGAATTGCACTCTTAGCACTCATAGTACCGCAAATCAGACCGACATCCGCTTCGTTTGGCAGCCCTGCGCCCATACTCGCGACAACCATAGCTGTTTATCCTACGCAAACAGCGCAAAGCGTAATTGCCACCAGCATTCCCACCGAGGCACTGCCTACGGCCACAATCATTTCTTCTAGTCGACCGCTTAAGCCACAGACAGCCACATCTATACCTGCAACGGCGACAGCATTGCCACCCACAAATTCACCGATTCCTGTTCCCATCAGTACTATGGGTGAGTTGCGCCTCACTGTGCTAAGCACCCGTTATGAACTGGCAGGCTGGCCGACCGAAGGTTGTGGCAAAATCAATCCTCAAAGACTGGTGCGCCGATTCGATATCCAGATCGCGATCACCAATGACACTTCCCAGGATCTTCAGGCCGCCAACTGGGGGGCAGCCGCCTACACTGGCAAGAAAAATGTAAAGTTATGTTACTTTGAGGGCAAAGGCACTCTTCCACCTCTTATATCTCGTCAAACGGTCAATCTAGTGTTGGTGGCTTTTGTGGAAGATAGAACGGTTGAAGTCGATACCCTTTTGGTTGGGACGACAACCGGGAAAGTTGCAAAGTTGTGCTTTTTCAATGGTTTAGCAAAGGTATGTAGCAGTTAGCTTGACAAAAGAGTTGTAATGCGTAGAATCTATAAAGATTTTAGTATTCGCAGAGATATTATTGTAATTCATTGCAAAAAGCCGCAATCTAATTAGACATAACTCAGCAGATTCGGCGCAAGGAGATCACTGAATGAGACAAGCCCCTTGGTTTAAGGCAACTATCCGCCTACTTAGCATTGTTGCAACAGCAGGCGTTATGATCGCACTGGCACCCAGAGTATTTGCCCAAGTCGGTCAACCCCCCAGCATCGAAGCGGTATCGGCCAGAACCGATGAAGTCTATTTGGCCGTCAACGCCATGTGGATGTTGGTTGCAGCCATCTTGGTCTTCTTTATGCAGCTGGGTTTTGCCTTTGTCGAAACCGGTCTGACTCGCGCCAAGAATGTGGCCCACACCATGGGCATGAATCTGATGGTTTTCTGCATCGGTGCGCTGGGTTACTGGCTGTGCGGTTTTGCATTCCAGTTTGGCAGCGTAAACTATGCTTGGCCGTCAGTTAACACCAGTGGGGCCATTTTCGGAGCTTGGGCACATTCTCCTGTCACCTTAGGCGATTGGGGCGAGCTGCTGGCCCGACCGCTCATCAAAATCGGCGATCAAATCGGCATCTTGGGTGGCAGTGGCTTCATGCTGGCAGGCATCACAATGAATGTGGGTGTACTGACTTTTTTCATGTACCAGACTGTGTTCATGAACATTGCTGCAACGATCCCTACTGGCGCCATGGCCGAACGGCTCAAGTTCAGCGGCTTTTGTTTGATGGCGCTGTTTGTGTCGATGGTGGTTTACCCCTTGATTGGTAACTGGGTGTGGGGGGGTGGCTGGTTGCAAAATCTGGGTCGCATTGCAGGCCTGGGAAACGGGGCCGTGGATTTTGCTGGCTCCGGCGTGGTGCACATGGTCGGCGGCACTATTGCATTGGCAGGCATCATCGTGCTAGGGCCACGCATTGGGCGCTTCAATCAAGATGGCAGCGTCAATCAAATCCCGGGTCATAATATTCCGATGGGCATCGCAGGTGCCATTATTTTGTTTTTTGGCTGGTTCGGATTCAATGCTGGCTCGTCTTTTGGTTTCACCGGCAGCTTTGGCCAACTTGCTGCAAATGCTGCGGTCAACACCTTGGTGTCCGGTTCTGCCGGTGGCGTGGCAGCCATGTGCTATATGTGGTGGCTCAGCCCTGTTAAAAAGCCCGATCCGATTATGGCAGTCAATGGCTTACTGGGCGGCTGCGTGGCCATCACCACTAGTTGTGCATTTGTAGATAGTGCTGGCGCAGTCATCATCGGCATTATCGCCGGCGTGTTGGTATGCATGTCGACAGGCTGGCTAGAATCGGTCAACATTGATGATGCCGCAGGCGCAGTGCCGGTTCACCTGGTGTGCGGGGCATGGGGCTTGATGGCGCTGGGGATTTTCGCCATCGGCGATCCCATCACGCGCGGCTGGAACGGCATGGACAACCCAGTGACCGGCATTCTGTATGGCAGCGCCACCACAAGTAATATTTGGAGCCAACTATTGGCTCAGATGATCGAAGTCGCAGCCATTTTTGTGACCGTGTTCACTCTAATGTTTGTTTTCTTCAAAGTGCTTCAAACGATCGGTCTTTTGCGTGCCACCCGCGAATCCGAACTAAAAGGGCTGGACATGACCGAAATGGGCATGAATGGCTACGTCAATGATCATCTATTCAACTCATTTGAGCCACAAATGTCTATGCAGCAGCAACCTGCGCTGGCTCCAGCCAACCCATTTGGCAACTACAACACACCCACTTGGAACAGCCCTGCTGCCGAACCAGGTTTTGGACAAACAGGCGGTGGATATGGCAACACCTGGAACAGTCCCTATCAGCAACCCCAACAGCCAGCCAGCCGCAACTATCCTCCAGCGAACGCAGCAGGTTATGGCCAGCAAGACAGTTGGGCACCGCAACAACCACCGCCAGCATCTGCACCACGCTACGGGCAAAACGATCGCTCGGCACCAAACCCGGATCGATGGAGTGCGCAGTATCAGCAACCTCCTCCACAGCGTTATCCACCACAGAACCCACCCGACAGTGCCCCTTGGAATGCACCTGGCAGCGATGTAGGATCGGCCCCACCGTGGGGTGGCGCAGATCCATCGGCCTATCGTTACGGGCAGACCCAACCGGGTGGTGAAGTGGATTATCCAGAAACGGCACCGGCTTGGGGCCGCCCCACACGACCCGCATCCAACCCACCCAACCGCGGTGTCAATAACATCGATGACATACGTGGCCCTATCCCAAACACTATGGGCGGAGCCTTGAACAATCCAGACATTGAGGATGATGAACCGACTTGGGGCGAACAGCAACAAGACAATGGGCAAAACGATTGGTATGCGGCTGACTCAACGCCCAATGGTGAAGATGACCCTCGCTAAATTTTTCTAGAAGCCTTGAAGCTATGAAATCTAATTCCAATGGCCCCCGAATCATCATTGGCATGGTAGTTGTTGCGGCTATTGCACTCATTGGCTTGATCGTTCCTACACTGCTATCACAGTTCAAATCAGCAAGTAGCGGCAATGTCGCCCCAGCCGCAGTCGTCGCACAAGGCACCGCTGTGTCCCTGCCTTCTATCTCGCGCACAACAGCCGGATCAAGCGCGGCCCGCGGGAGGGTGCGCACCAGCCCGGTGCCAGAAACAACAATTGTGACCAGTGCCAAAGCACAGAACACCACACCCTTGGCCACTGGTAATAGCAGCTCTCCATTGGCCATCGATGTCATCAGCGCAACCTACACGCCTTCGGGCAAGCCCAGTTCAGGCTGCTCGCAGATTGATAACAACACACCGGGCCAACGCTTCGATTTTGTGATCAACGTCGTGAATCACACCGGAGTGAACCTGGGTGCAGGCGATTGGGGTGCTCAAGCTTACTCCGGCGACAAAGCATTAGCGCTGTGTTATTTTGGTCAAACAGCGCAACTTCCGGTTTTGGTCAACGATGCCAAAACCCTAGTCAACCTGGTGGCGTTTACCGATGTCAACGAGCCCGTAACAACCGTCGTCTTGGGTACCACCAGCGGGTTTGAAGCACGGACCTGCTTTTCCGAGGGGAAGGTTGTTGCATGCAAATAGATTGTATAGATTGTCGCGAATTTTAAGTTACTCGGGACTCATGATTCGTGATTATTCGATCAGCACTATATGCAGCTCAAGCGGCCCATGCACGCCATAAACCACGCTCATTTCGATATCAGCAGTGCGACTGGCACCGGTGATAAACACTACGTTGCTCGTATCGGCGAACACCTGCAAATGGTCTGCACGGACACGGGCAATGTAATCTTCTAAGCGCGGCACCAGCTGATCGACCCGCACTAGCGCAATGTGCACCGGCACCAACAACGAAGTGGCGCGTGCGCGGCCTGGTCCCATCTCCAATACCAGTGTGCCCGTGGCGGCAATGGCACATTCGGCGGCGGTGATTCCGGCATCGGCTTCGACCACATCCCGCATATCGCCAGTGAGTGTGCGGATATTGGCATTGACCAATGCTTGATCCAAATCAAGCGGTAGATCCTCCCAGCGGGTCACGTTACGCACATTGCGCTGCGCCAGTAGATCGAGCAAAATACGCTTGGCAGCCTCGTCGTTGTCGGCCAGATACATCGCCCCGTGCACCCGCTCAACCTCAATCTTGAATCGCTCAATTAACTCCCGTCGATCGCTGCCAATGTTGGTCACAGGCAGCGAGGTGCGCGTAGCCTGAGCGTGTGCGAAGGGCAATTTACCGGTGATTGCTGACCGCAATTGGCCAAGAATCGCTTCGCGGGCAGCACTTGAATAGTTTTCAGGTTGATGGGTCATACTTATAAACGTCCCAAATAACAGTGGAAGCATCTCACATAGATACAAAGTTTCTTCTTTGCGCCTGAGTGTCTTTGTGAGATGTTGTCCGGAGAGCTATTTCTTCTTGGCCCGCGCAGCATAGCGTTGACGAAAGGATTGAGTCGCAAATGGGCGGAAATCGCGGCTATCGGTCCAGCCATTAAAAGGCGGTGGCAATTGGGTGATTTTGCCTTTTTTACCCGCCAGCACATGGGTGGCCAGACCAGCACCCCATCCACCCAACTTGTAGAGCAATGACGATTGCATACCGATTTGCCATAGCTTCATCCCTAAACGCCAGCCTAAGGTTTGCCCACCCTCCTGCACCAGATCACGTCGTAAGCGCAGCAACATATCAGGGATGGCGATATCGACCGGGCAAGCGGTCTGACAAGCGCCACACAGGCTGCTGGCGTGTGGCAACGACGGCATGTTGGTCACTCCGGCCAGCAGGGGCGAAAACACCGCGCCGATCGGGCCGGGATAGACCGAGCCATATGCATGGCCACCAATATTTTGATAGACCGGGCAAACATTTAGGCACGCCCCGCAACGAATGCATTTGAGCGCCTCGGCATATTCGCCACCCAAAATCTTGCTGCGCCCATTGTCCAGAATGAGCAAATAGAAAACTTCCGGGCCGTCGGGTTCGGCAGGCCGCTTCGGGCCGGTCATCATGCTGCCGTAGACAGTCATGCGCTGACCGGTGGCGCTGCGGGCCAACAGCTGCACCAGAATGGCGAAATCTTCGACGCTTTCAAGCACTTTCTCCAGCCCCATGATGGCCACATGCACTCGCGGCGCGCCTGCAGAGAGACGGTTGTTGCCTTCGTTCTCGACCGTCACAATCGTGCCGGTTTCGGCGATAGCGAAGTTAACGCCACTGATGCCCATATCGGCATCCAGATACTTTTGGCGCATGATCCCACGCACATAGCGCGTCATGCGCTCTGGGTCGTTGGTCATGGGCATGGCAATCTTGTCGTGCAGCACCTCAGCCACTTGTTCTTTGGTCTTGTGCAAGACCGGGAAGACGATATGACTGGGCTTCTCGTTGGCTAATTGGATGATGTATTCGCCCAAGTCGCTCTCGGTGCTTTCAATGCCATGCGCTTCAAGATGATGGGCCAAGTCGATTTCTTCGGCGACCATGCTTTTGGCCTTGGTCACCCGTTTGATGCTGTGTTCGTGACAAAGACTAAGCACGAGATCATTGGCCTCTTTGGCATCCCGCGCCCATAGCACCTTGCCACCGTGCTTGATGACATTGGCCTCTAGCTGCTCCAGCAATTCGGGCAGTTTGTTAAGAGCACGCTCGCGAGCACGGGCGGCCTGCTGACGCAATGCCTGCGCGTCAGTCGTTTCGCTCATGGCGTTGATGCGGCCATTTACCGCGCGCGTCG
Source organism: Chloroflexota bacterium (assembly GCA_031392845.1). Classification (GTDB taxonomy): domain Bacteria; phylum Chloroflexota; class Anaerolineae; order J036; family Brachytrichaceae; genus JANMVQ01. The sequence goes on along the minus strand of JANMVQ010000108.1, from coordinate 29,061 downwards.
TGCCGCGATCCAACGCTGTTTGGAGCTGGATGTCGTCGAGAGCAATGATGGTGGCGGACTTAAAGGAATCTTTCATCAGATTTTGCCTGCCAGCACCTCTGCAATGTGAACGACCTGTCTAGGGCTATTCTGGCGGCTGAGGCCGCCGTTCATGTGCATAAGGCAGCTTGCGTCGCCGGTGATAATGATGTCAGCATTTGGCACGCCATTAATATTGGTCAGCTTGTCGTTGAGCATCGCAGTGCTAATTTGGCTCATCTTTACAGCGAACAAGCCACCAAAGCCACAGCACTGATCACAGCCGGGTAGATCGACGAGCGAGAGATTTTTAACATTGGATAGTAAAACGCGCGGCTGCTTCGAGATGTTGAGGCCGCGCAAGCCATGACAAGCATCGTGAATCATCGCAGTCATCGGCCGATTCAAAGTGGTGCCGATATTGGTCACACCCATTACATCGACGATGAATTCAGTCAGTTCCCAGGTTTTAGCCGCGACATCATGAGCCAATTGTTCTTCAGGTTGGCCTTTAAATAGCTCGTGATAGAAGTGCTTGATCATGCTAGCACATGAGCCCGAGGGCGTGACAATGGCCTCCGAATCTTTGAAGTCCTGAAGAAACTTGCGCGCGACTATGCGCGACTCTGCCTGAAATCCAGAGTTAAATGCAGGCTGGCCGCAACAGGTTTGTGCTGCGGGGAAGTCGACTTGCAAGCCCAGTTTTTCGAGAATATCTAGGGTCGCCTCGCCCGTATCCGGGAAGAGCATATCAACGATACAGGTGACAAACAACGAAACACGTTTCACAGAAATCATAGGTTTTTTAGCGATTGTAGAGCGTGTTCAGGATGCGTCAACCTAAATGTGTGAGAATTGCATAATCGTGAAGACTGGCATTTATCTGCATATTCCATTTTGTCGTGCGCGCTGCACCTACTGCGACTTTAATACCTATGTCGGTCTTGACACCATTTTCGAACCCTATGTGCGCGCCCTACAACGCGAGATCATTTCATCAGCTAATCACCCCACCTCCCGTGAAGCGTCGCCGCATCAGCCTCACACCAACACTATCTTCCTCGGCGGCGGCACCCCTTCGCTGCTCAAGCCGCAGTGGATTGGCGATTTATTGCGCACATGTCAAGATGAATTTAGCATGCCGGCACAATTCGAATGCACGATGGAGTGCAATCCCGGCACAGTGACCCCAGACTATTTGGTGCAGTTACGCGAGCAAGGCGTGAACCGGTTGAGCTTTGGCGCGCAAAGTGCGGACCCCGGCGAGTTGCAATTGTTGGGACGTGAGCACACATTTGAGCAAGTGGCGCGGGCAGTGGAGCAAGCACGGATGGCAGGCTTTGACAATGTTAATTTTGACTTGATCTTCGGCCTACCGCGGCAACAGTTAGCGACGTGGCAGCATACATTGGACACCGCGTTGCAACTCAAGCCCGATCATATTTCACTGTATGCATTGACCATTGAGACCGGAACGCCTATGCACGATTGGGTGCGGCGTGGTGAGGTGCCGTACCCCGACCCCGATGCGGCCGCCGATATGTATGACTATGCTGAGCAGGCTATGGCTGGCTTTGGTTATGATCATTACGAGATTTCCAACTGGTGTTTGGTCGGCCATGAGTGTGAGCACAATCTGATCTATTGGCACAATGAGCCCTATTACGGTCTGGGCGCGGGGGCACACTCTTCGGCAATTTACGTGGGCCATGGCGGGCGACGGTGGTGGAAAGTGCGCCGTCCGGCAGACTATATTGGCAAGGTCGAGCGTGGCGAAAGCTTGGAGATGAACCACGAAGTGCTGGAAGAGCGCACCTCCCGTGGCGAGACGATTGTGCTAGCGCTCCGATTGTTGAACGAGGGGGTGAATCAGGCGCGTTTTACTGAGCGCTACGGTGTACCCATTCATACGTTTTATGAAAAGGAGCTTATAGAAGGCGTAAATTTAGGGTTACTGGATATCAACGACGAGCGGATTAAGCTCACCCAGAAAGGGCATTTTCTAAGTAACCGAGTGATGGAGATGTTTGTATAGAGACGCGAAATTTCGCGTCTCTACGACTTGGTGTTATTGACTGCCCAGCCGCCGATAAAACCCAAATAGGCGGGCACAAGCGGCAACACACACGGTGAAACAAACGATAGAAAGCCAGCTAGAACAGCAGCAAAGATTGTTGTGAAGGATGCGGCACCTTCAACGATGGCAAGCGAGCTATCGCCAAGCACCAGCTTCTCAAGGCCAAAATCTACGCCAGAGAAATAGGTGCTGAGTTGGGTCACACCGCCGGTCAGCAAGGCGAGGCCGATGACGATGAGCAAACCACCGCTGACTATCTCGATGATGCGCATGTTGCGCTTGAGCAAGCCAAGGAGCGGGGTAAGCCGGTCAAACAGCAGGGCAAAAAGCAGGAACGGCACGCCCAGGCCCAGTGTATAGCCTGTCAGTAAGGCCAGGCGGGTGCCCAGCCCAGCGGTGACACTTAGCGACAAAATGGCACCAAGAAACGGCCCGATGCAGGGGGTCCACCCCGCCGCAAACGAAATACCTGTGACAAAGGACTGTACGCCACTGACCTGCTTGCCGGTTGCGGTCATCTCGCGGCGGGTGTCGCCATAGAGAAATGGAATATTAATCACCCTAAGGGTAAACAAGCCAAAGATGATTAGGGCAACCCCACCGATGAAACGCACGATGTTGCGTGCGTCGTACAACACATCGCCTAACAAGGTGCCGGCGAGTCCAAAGAAACCAATAATAAACACACCAAAACCCAGCACAAAGAATAAACCTTGAGTGAATGTCGTCCAGCGCTTTTGGGCGGCGACAGCTGCAATTTTTGGAGATGAGGCAAGTGTTTGTTGGGCCATGCCATTATCTTATCAAATAGAGATTACAAAGAGCTTACAAAACTATTTACGGCTTTGTCTCTTCTTCCGCCTTAATCACTTTACTCACCTTATTCACCTCAATCGCCTCAATCACCTCAGTCTGCGTAATATGTTCGACGAGTGCCTCGTCACGCTCTAAGTTGCGTTTGCGAATGACGAGCGAGATAAGATAGAGCGATAACCCACCGATAAACACGGCATAGGCGGCCATCAAGTAGCCTGCGTTTTTATCTTGGAGTATTTCGAGCATCGGTATGAGTATGAGTTATGGGTATGAAAGGCTTGAGCCCTAACTATTCGCGATTAGCATGGCGCGTTTGGCTTCCAAGACATCCATGCGCTCTTGGATAGCCATACGTGTGCGCAACAGATAGATATACAGCACGGTGTAGGTCAGCAGTGAGAACAACAAGATAGGGTACATCTCACTGGCAACACCGGTCTGGCCTTGTTGGGCACCATTGACGCTGGGACCGAACACAGCTGGGTGGATACTCTGCATTACGCGGCTGACCAAAAAGTTGAGCGGCACCGTAAGCACTCCCACAATGCCATAGACTGCCGCAAAACGCGCTCGCCGATCTGGCTCATCCATGCCAGAACGCAGCATGAGATAAGCCACATACATCAAAAATTGCAGTACCGATAGCGTAAGCTTAAAGTCCCATGTCCACCATGTGTTCCACGTGGGTTTACCCCACAGCATGCCTGTAAGCAACACAAACGTCAGAAAGAGCACACCGATTTCGGCAGACGACACGGCGATACGATCCCATCGAAGGTCACGCGTCTTGAGGTAGCGAATGCCAGCAAACGCCGTCACGCCCCAAGCGGCAAATCCAATCCAAGCTGAGGCAAGGTGAAAATAGAAAATACGTTGGGCTTGCCCACCGGCCTGATCTTGTGCACGCGGCGCAATGAAGAAGACCATGAAGAGCGCAACGACATATAGGGCCGCTGCGGCAAATCCAATTGCCCGAGTCGAACGAGCAGCCTGATTCTGTCGCAACTGCGTTTCTGCACTGGCGACTGGATAGCCTGTGAGAGAACTATTCATAGTTCATTAGATTATACTCGCCACACTGCGGCATACTTGCGCGCGGAGATTGCAATGACCCAAACATCCTCAGAGTCTTTTGAATCACGTCCTCATGGCACCGGCGAATTGCTGGCATTGACCTTACAGTTCGTTGTCCATAATCTTGGCCCAGTGATGGGCATCACCCTTATTGTGCTGGGACCGATTTTGCTGATCAGTCTGATCAACTCGGGTATCAGCCTGGCCCAGTTGCCTAACAACATTACGGCACAGGCAAACTTAGATCAATCTACAAGCGGCCAGTCGGTGCTTCTGTCCATTGTCTCGGGTTGCTTCTCATTGATTGTCTTTGGGCTAAGCTTTTTACAGCCCTGGATGCAGGGTGCACTCACCCACAATCTGATCGAGCGGCTGCTGGGACGCACCCCTTCAACGGGCGATTCTTATCGGGCCGTCCGACCGCGTTTCTGGTCGTTGTGGGGTTCCACGGTGCTGGCTCAGATCATTATCGGCATTCCTTTAATTGTGGTGTACTTCGGTGCGATTTTCGTTATTTCGGGCTTAGTGATCGGGATCACCGGCACAAACAGCAGCGACAATAGCAGCAGTGTCGTGGCTGGAGTACTGTTGGCCATCTGTGCACCCGTCACCATTGCAGGCATTGTTTTCTCACTGGCGATGGCGATTAATTTTCTGTTTCGCATTCCAGTGATCGTGGCCGAGGGCGCTGACGGCATTCAGGCGTTGGGTCGGAGCCACAAATTGATGAGTGGCAATCGATGGCGAATGTTTTTGCGCATGGCGATTATCTACATCATCCAAGCTATCTTCATTTTAGGCCCAGCAATGGCCATTGTTAGCCTGACAGTATGGGCTGCGTTCAGCGCCAGCAACAGTGGACAACCTCCACAAATCTCAGGCGGGATGATTGCAATGTTCATTCTGTTGCTGCTGCTGTCGATTGTGGTGCAGCTGATCATGACCCCGATCGGCATCATTTATGTAGGGTTGAATTATTTGGATATGCGAGTGCGCAACGAGAACTTGAATTTGCAAGCACCTGTCACGCCTGCCCAAGCCATAATTCGCCCGGTCAGCGTTCAGCCGATCGGGGTCAATCTTGGTTATGCGCCTGTTCCGCCCATTCCTACGACAACAACTGCACCCATCCCAACGAACACGAGCAATATTTATGGGGGCTTTGCTGGTGAACCCACATCGCCTGGCCAGAAGATCGGATTGCTATTTAATCGTATCCGTGTCGAAGGACAAAACGCCGATCTGTTAAACGATCTTGGCCTAGCCTATATGGAAGTGGGTGATCTGGGTGGGGCGCTGGACGCCTTCACTCGTGCCCGTCAACTTAACCCAAACGATGCTGACATTGCCTACAACTTACTGTTGCTGCATCTAAGCCGCAAAGACGCCAGTGCTGCTCGTAGCACTATGCAGGATTATCTGCGGCTCGAAACTAACGCTGTTGATCTTGAACGGGTGCGAAATGATCCAAAGTTTAAGGAATTGCTCTGATAGAAGTCCTTAGTTTTTAGTGCTGAGTTCTTAGTTGACCGGTTTGGCTAAGGACACAGCACTAAGGACTCAGCACTCGTTACGATGGCTTCTTTACGTGAAACTCTGGCCCGCACGCGCAATGCGCTGATGGGCAAAGTGCAAACAGTGCTCGGACAGGCCGACATTACTCCGGCCACCTGGGACGATTTGGAAGCGCTGCTATTGCAGTCGGATGTCGGCGCGGGCACAACCGAGCGCATTCTGATTAGCCTGAAAGATCATGCTAATCGAGATGGCATCATCAAAGCCGACCAACTGCGGGGTGTGCTAAAGGAAGAGTTGGTCAAGCTGCTCACCCTAGACAGCGCACCTTGGAGCTATCAGTCCACAGTGCTGTTGGAGATTATTCTGGTGGTGGGTGTAAATGGTTCTGGTAAAACCACCAGCATCGCCAAACTGGCCCAGTTGTACACCCAGAAAGGCCGCAAGGTCATTTTGGCTGCGGGCGATACTTTTCGTGCCGCGGCGATCGATCAGTTGCAAATTTGGGGCGAGCGTAGCAACGTGCCGGTAATTGCGGGCAAGCCCAACAGCGACCCCGGCGCAGTAGTCTACGATGCAGTGCAAGCAGCCTTTGCCCGCCGGAGCGATTTACTGATTGTGGACACAGCGGGCCGCTTGCATACCAAGCACAACCTAATGCAAGAGCTAAAAAAGATTCACGGTGTCCTACAGAAAAGCGTGCATGATGCACCGCATCAAACTTTATTGGTCATAGACGCTGTTAACGGCCAAAATGCCATCAACCAAGCCAAAGGCTTTGCAGAAACGGCTGGCGTAACTGGCGTGGTGCTCACCAAGCTCGATGGCACACCCAAAGGCGGGGTGGCCTTTGCTATCGCTAACGATTTGAAAATTCCAATTAGATTTATCGGCACCGGCGAAACCGCCAACGACATCGAGGAATTCGACGCACGCGCGTTTGTGAATGAGCTTTTTGAGTAGAAAGTGCTAAGTGCTTAGTCCTTAGCGTCTTTACTAAGGACTAAGCACTTAGCACTGAGCACTAAGCACTTTAAGAAATGATTGATCAAATAACCGAGATCCAAGACAGGCTGCGCGCTGCGACTGAGCAAGCGTCCAATCTGCGGGGGTATCTTTGACCTCGCATCCAAAGAAGCCCGAATTAACGAAATAGAACAACTGTCTGGGGCCGCTGATTTCTGGAACGATCCACAACGGGCCCAGAGCCTGATGCGCGAGATGTCCACGCTCAAACAGACAGTCGACGAGCAGTTAGCGCTGGAGCAAAAAGGCGCGGATATTGTTGTGCTGCTCGAGTTTGCCGAAGGCGGCGATGCCGATAGCCTGGTCGAAGCCACTGCCGAGATGAGCGCCATGGAAGCCGCGCTAGCCAAAGCCGAGACCGCACGTATGTTCTCGGGAGAATATGACCAGAACAATGCTATCGTCAGCCTACAGCCGGGCGCAGGCGGCGTGGATGCCCAAGACTGGGCCGAGATGTTGTATCGCATGTACACCCGCTGGGCCGCGCGCCACGGCTTCAAGGTCAGCGAGATGGACTACGCGCCAGCGGAATTGGCTGGCATCAAGAACGCGACCTTGTCGATTGAGGGTGAGCGCGCCTACGGCTATCTGCGGGGCGAGCGCGGCATCCACCGGCTGGTGCGCATTTCGCCCTTTAATGCCGGCGGCACCCGCGAAACCTCATTTGCGCGGGTGGAGGTGTATCCTGACATCCAGGACGATCAGATCGACGTAGAGATCAACCCGAATGACATCGAGATCGACACCTATCGGAGCCAGGGCGCGGGTGGCCAGAACGTGCAAAAGAACGAAACCGCCATTCGGATTATTCATAAACCCAGTGGTTTGATCGTAACCTGCCAAGACCAGCGCAGCCAGCTGCAAAACAGAGAGCGCGCCATGCACATCCTAAAAGTGCGCTTGATGGAAATGGAAATCCGCAAGCGGGACGAGGAGTTGCGCAAACTAAAGGGCGAGCATGTGGATGCCAACTTTGGCAGCCAGATTCGCAACTATGTGTTGCACCCGTATCAGTTGGTCAAAGACACTCGCACCAGCCATGAAACCAGCCAGATTCAATTGGTATTGGACGGCGATTTAGATGGGTTTATGGAAGCCTATCTCAAGGCAAGCTAGGGACTTAGTTCTAAGCACTAAGCACTAAGCACTAAGCACTTTATATGAAACTGTTGGCGGTGAGCGACGAGGTGGTCGATTGGATTTACAGTCCACAGTTGCACGAACGCTGTGCGGATGTGGATTTCGTCATCAGTTGTGGGGATCTGCCCATTAGCTACCTTGACTTTATCGCATCTTCGCTCAACAAGCCGTGCTATTTTGTGCGTGGCAACCATGATAGTCATATGTTCAACCCACACGGCGCGATCAAGAGCCACCCCGAAGGCTGGATGGATCTGGACAAGCAGGCCATTCGTTGTAATGGGGTCACCTTGGCGGGCTTAGAAGGTTGTATTCGCTACAAACCGAACGCGTCGTATCAGTACTCGCAAAACGAACAACAGTGGCGAGCGATTTGGCTGGCTAGGAGTTTGTGGTTCAAGCGGCTAACGCGAGGGCGGGGCATGGATATTCTGGTGTCGCACTCACCGGCTTACGGCGTGCATGACGGGACGGATCCTGCTCATGTCGGCTTCAGTGCGCTGAACTGGCTGATCAAAACATTTAAGCCACGTCTGATGCTGCACGGCCACCAGCACCGCAACTATTCGCCACGCCAGAAGGGCGAGACCCAAATCGGCGATACGTTGATCCTCAATGTGCATCCCTATCGCATTTTGGAATTGGCGTGAGTGTATTGGGATGACAGCGAAGACTATCGGGGCAGGGCAATATGATTGTCAAATGCAACGCAGGCGCACAGGCGCATCCCCTTCGTGTAAAGACGACAATTAGCGGTAAAATCGCGCGGCTATGTTCAAAATCCTGATCCCCGATGATTTATCTGCCGACGGCCTAGCTCTGCTCAAAGCCGATGCCAATATGCAGGTGGATGTTGTCAAAAAAATGCCACGTGCTGAGTTGCTGGCAAAAATTGGCGAATACGATGCACTGATCGTACGAAGCGAAACCAGAGTCGACGCCGAAGTGATTGAGGCAGGCAACAAATTGCGCGTCGTCGGCCGGGCTGGCATTGGCGTCGATACCATCGACGTAGACGCAGCCACCCGCCGGGGCATCATCGTAATGAACACACCGCAGGCCAATACGACCGCCACCTGTGAACACACCCTGGCGATGATGCTTTCGCTAGCCCGCAATATTCCGCAGGCGGATGCCAGCGTGCGCAAATTGGAATGGACGCGCAGCAAGTTTATGGGCACCCAACTTAGTGGCAAGATACTCGGTGTGATCGGCCTGGGTCGCATCGGCACTCAGGTGGCCAAACGGGCGCAGGCCTTCGGCATGGAAATCCTCGCCTACGATCCCTATATTACTGAGGAAGTGGCCCGCGCGAATAAAGTAACCCTAAAATCGTTGGAAGACGTATTGGCTGAGGCCGATTTTGTCACGCTACACTCCTCACTCACCCAGGGCAGTCGTGGCCTGTTAGACGCCGAGACCATCAGCAAGATGAAGACGGGTGCGCGCGTCATCAATGTGGCCCGTGGTGCGCTAATCGACGCCAATGCGCTGTATGAGGCGCTGAAGAGCGGCAAACTAGCCGGCGCAGCGATTGACGTGTTTGAAGAAGAGCCACCCGGCGATCATCCCCTATTTAAGTTGCCCAACGTGGTGGTCACGCCGCACTTGGGAGCGAACACGGTTGAAGCACAGCGCGATGTGTCGATCCAGATGGCCGAACAAATTCTGGATGTCTTGCACGAGCATGAAGTGCGTAATGCGGTGAACTTCCCACCTATTGACCCAGCCGCCATGTCTACGGTGCGGCCCTATCTCATTTTGGCCGAAAAGCTGGGCGCGTTGCAAGTCAGCCTAATGGAAGGCCGCTTGAAAAGTGTTGAGGTGGAATATCGCGGACCCGACGTGGCACCCCACGTGAAGCCGCTGACCGTAGCGTTGTTGCGTGGTCTGTTGGTACCTTTGCTGGGCAGCGACCGGGTGAACTACGTGAACGCGCCCATCATCGCTAACGAACGCGGCATTATGGTGAGCCAAGCGCTCAATATTACGAGTGCGGATTACACCAATCTTGTATCGTGCCGGGTAACCACCGATAAGGAAGAGCGAACGATTGCTGGTGTGTTATTTGACGGCTCACAGCCGCATATCGTGCAGATCGATGGTTTCCGTATTGATGCGGTGCCAGAAGGTCTAGTCCTAGTGATCTCATCCAAAGATGTGCCGGGTGTAATTGGCCGAGTGGGCACAATTCTGGGTGCAAACTATGTCAACATCGCCGAATATCGTCTGGGCCGCACTAATGCTGGCGACCGCGCCCTATCCTTCATCAACCTCGACAATCTCGTGCCGGACTATGCCTTGAAAGCATTGCGCGACCTGCCCGAAGTGATTTTTGCTAAGCAAATGCAACTGTGAACGAACAATCTGTCATCTCCCGCCCACTGTCGATGGACGACATTATTAGCGAGGCGATCACACTCATGCTGCGTCACTTTCCGCAATTTCTGGTGGTGGCGGCACTGGCTAACTTGCCGGTGATCTTCTGGCAAGGATTCACCCTAATTGCACCCGATCAGTGGGTAGCCCCACCCCGCTTTCAAACCATCAGCGAAACATCCTCATTCTCAGCACTCATCGCCTACATCAGCAGTGGGCGCGATAATTTGCCGGTATTGATTGCGATTGCCGTCGCAGCCTTAAGTGGGCTAATTCAAGCTGCAGCCGCGACAACGTATGCTTTTCATCTGGCACGTGGCGATACGCTTTCGCTGGCAGCCACAATGCAGCGCGCACTGACATGCCTGCCGGCTATCTTGCTAGGCACAGCGCTACCGACGCTGCTGATTGTGCTCATCGGGCGTTATCTACCGGAAGGGGTCTGGGGCAGCGTATTGTTTGCGTTGCTGCTGATGGCCTTGTACCCAAGATTTTTATTCGCTACCGCTAGTAGTGTGCTTGAGGGAAGTAACGGCGCACACGCCTTGCTGCGCAGTCTCGGGCTTACCCAAATAGCCTATTGGCGGGTGCTTGGCATTTGGTTATTGCTGGAATTGATCATCGCCATGGCGCTACTGGCCCCTACATTGCTGATCGGGCTGTCTTCGATCAATCTGGTGCTTGGCAACACCCAACGCTTGGTGAATTATCTGATCGGCGATGTGACCATTTTCGTGATCGACTCATTTCGCAGCATCGCACTTATGCTGCTATTTGTAGATGTGCGGCGGCGGTCAGATCGGCAACGCGCCGTCGATGTTGCCCGCGTCTGAGCGGTTGGGTTGATCATTATCCCCGCGCTTATTATTATCACCATCACTATCACTATCATCGTCAAATATGCCGCTGCCTGCACCGAACATACTATCCAGCCGAGCTTGCTCACGCCCAGCATCGTAACCCACAGCAAACATCATCTTGCACAAGCTGCGCAATGTCACTTCATAAGGTTCGCGCGCTTCTTCATGAGCAAACCCCCAGGCGCGCTCTTCATTCCCCAAATAGACCCGATCCATGTGCTCGCGCACCTCATCAGAGACCATTTCTTCCATCGGTGCGGCGCCTAAGATGCTCTCTAGCCAGTGGGCAAATTCTGTCTGCGTCATAGTTGCTTGTAATTTTACTGTTGATTCAAGAAATGTTTGTGGGTTGGGAAGTTTGTAGGTTTGATGAAATCTTAGGCCGGTGTCAGCCGCCCATTCTTGAGCACCACCCGTTCGATGATGCGCCGGTCGGTGTTCTGATTTGGCTCAATAGATGAGGCAGATACGGTCATATACAGCTTCAGTGGGGTGGCATTTAGCTTTTTGACCAATGTCTCTTCCACCTGAAAGATACCCGCCGAGTTGCTCATCAGCACTTCGATTTCGACCGGCACTTCTTTGCCAGGTTTGATATTGACATCCTCAATCGAAAGAGCCGACACCGCGTGAATATCGATTTTGCCCAAGTCAAAGGGCATGCGGGCACGGCCCTTGGTCATGTCACAGCCATCGGCCACCGCAACCACCGCACCTTCCATATAGAGTGGCGGCGGATTCATATCGTGACATTCAATGGCCGACAGAATGAAGTCCATGATGAGATAACGTTGCTCTGGCTCACGGTAAATCTCCGGTAATACACGCTCCAGAATCGCCATTGCCAACAACACACCCATCGATTCATGCCCAATCCGGTGTAGCGCGTTGCCGATGTCATGCAACATCACCCCGGCCAGTGTCACCAGAAATGCATCGTCCAAATCACCCGCGTTGGATGCCAGCACATCGAATGGCACTTTGGCTTCGGCCAGCAAAGTCATAATTTCCATCGCGTATGCCGCGGTCACCCGCGCATGGATTGGCCCGTGATCGTTGTAGTTTAATTTGCCGACCGTCAGATAGTTGGATAAATTCCAGTGCGCATCTGCGCGGGGATCGCATAACAATAGGCTATAGACCTTAGCCGTGCGCGGGAACGCAGCGGTTAATCGGCGTATCGTCTGGTCGGCTTCTTTGTCCAATGCCGAATAGTCATCCGGCAGACGGGTCTTCAAGCGCGCGCCATTCGATGAATTGGCGTGCGGGGTGGGCAAATGAATTCGTGACATAGATTTAAGGGCGGCACTTACATGTTTTTGGCTTTTTGGTAAGCATGCACTTCCACGCGCGCCTCCTCCATCTTGGCGATTAGCTTATCATCTTTGTCTTTAAAACTCTGCACGGTGCGACGGGCGCACTGATTACAGCCCAGGCTGGCCCGATAACTGTCCAAATCGCATGTCAAACAATTGCCAAGTTTGACCATCATCAAGGAAAACGACAGCACATCTTCATGTGTCTCCGGCAATCGACTAAGATCGTCGATCAGTTTGACCCAAGCAGCCCCAGAACGCGCTGAGCGCAATTCTGGGATTGAGCGGGCTGGGAAAAGAATTTCGCTATCTGGATACATGGGTTCTTGGATATATGGATTGCTAGATGAATTAATGTGATTGTATTATCCTCGAATACTTATGCAGTTATATACACGAACGGGTGACGACGGATTTACAGGGCTATTGGGCGAAGGGCGCGTGGCCAAGTACATGCCGCAACCAGAAGCCTATGGCACGGTTGATGAGGCCAATGCGGCTATCGGCATCGCCCGAGCGGGTGCAGCCAGCAGCCAAACCAAGTCGCTTTTGCTCACTTGCCAGCGCGACCTCTACAAAATGATGGCTGAACTGGCGGCCACCCAGCAAGCTGCTCCACAATTTCGCAGCATCGACGAAGCCCGTGTGCAGTGGCTAGAGGCTCAGACGGACATAATTACCGCCCTAATCACATTGCCCAAAGACTTTGTAGTCCCTGGCGATACCCTGCCCGGGGCTTACCTGGATCTGGCTCGTACTATCGTTCGGCGGGCGGAGCGCATCGTGGTCAAACTCCTACATGATGGGATTATCGATAACCTGCAGCTGGTGCGCTACCTCAATCGACTGTCTTCGCTTCTATTTGTGCTTGCTATCTATGAAGATGCATTGGCGGGTGTCAGTAACGTTACCCTCGCAAAGCAATAATAGCGCTCTCGCCTAGTTATTGTCTCTATTCAAATAATCTCAAACAATTCTAACGATTTGCATTTTTTTGCCAATAATCGTTTTGTCCCTTTGACATATCAGAAACTCCAGACCCACCAGGTGCCTTCATCGAAACGTCGAAACATCGACGATAATCTTGCTTTAACAATGAGTATTTTTGACCAACAGCGGCTGACAAACGACACTTTCAAACTAGACATCGAGCGCATGGCTCGTGGCTGGTACTCGGATAAATACTTCGAGAACATCATGGCCATGTTGACGTCGCTGGCGCAACAGAAATACCACTACACCGCCCAAGTGGCTAGCAAACCTTATTCGTTAGATGTGGGTAATTTGCAAGTAGAGATGCAGTTCTTCACCCGCCGAGCAGGCAAAACACTGATTTGCGGGGTGGACAAAGCGCTGGCCATGTTGCGTGGGGCTTGCGGCTATGTGGATGAGATGGGTAAATTTGCAAACACCTTTCACGACCTGCACGTCGAAGCCGTTCATGACGGCTGCGTCACCCATTACAACGGTGAACCCAAAGCAGTGCAACCGGTAATCCGAGTGCGCGGGCGTTACCGCGATTTTGCGCTATTGGAAACGCCCATGCTGGGAGTACTCACTCGCGCCAGCCGAGTAGCCACCAATGTGTATGAGACGCTGTTAGCAGCCAAGGGCAAGCCGGTGCTGTTTTTCCCAGCCCGTTTCGATGCGCACGAGGTGCAGGCCGCCGACGGCTATGCCTATGCAATTGCAGTGCAACGCTACAACCACGACTTTGGCACACATGTCACTGAGTTTGTCAGCACCGACGCACAAGGCGATTGGTGGGGTGGCTATGGCGGTGGGACAGTCGCCCATGCGGCCATCGCCTGTTTTCTGGGCGATACGGCCGCCGCCATGATGGCATTCGCCGCCACCCGCCCAGCCAGTATTCCTCGTATCGCGCTGGTCGATTTCAACAACGATTGCGTGGGCGATACGCTTCAGACATTGCAAGCAATGTTTGCCCGCTACTGCGAGCTAAAGAATATTGGGAACGAAGAAGAGGCCAAGAAGTACATACTTTATGGCGTGCGGCTGGACACGGGTGGCAACCTGCGTGATGCTTCAATTACACCGCTCGGCGATCCAGCCCTCGATCTAGGGGTGAATCCACGTTTGGTATTCAACGTGCGGCAGGCGCTGGACAACGCCGTGAATTTGATTAGCGTGCCCCATGGCTGTGAAGATATCTTGCGCGATTATGCCCGCCGGGTGAAAATTGTGGTCAGCGGTGGCTTTGCCCCAGACAAGATTAGGAAGTTCGAACGCTTGCAAGTGCCATCGGATATTTATGCGGTTGGCTCATACCTGCTCTCAAACGATGACAAGACCAACACCGATTTCACCGCTGACATAGTGCGCACCCGTCTGAATGGTGACTGGCATGACTCTGCCAAAGTCGGGCGTGGCCCGGCCGATAACCCCGAATTAGAGAAAGTATGAGGTATGAGATATGAAGGATGAAGCACAGTTCATATCTCATACTTCATACTTTTCACTTTATATCTGCGCTTGGCGCACTCCGAAATGGGTCTGCCTTAATGTCTGTGCAGATTGATTGGGGTCGAAATATTCGCGCCAGTAGTGAATCTGACCGTCCTGAACCACCCCAATAATGAGGTCTTGATCACCAGCGCGTTTGCCAGTGAGGCGATTGGTGCAACTCCAGGTTTGGTTCACCGCTATGTTCTGACCATCATAGACAATCCGATGCACCTCGATGTGGGTATCGGCAAAATTAGCGATGTATTGGGCCGCGCTGGTGCGGATTTCAGCGTGACCCTGCACGACCTCCCAAGCGTTCAAGATAACCGTATCGGGGGCATGACAACTGCACACTTGGTTGGCATCACCCAGACGCCAGCCTTGCATAACGTGCCGATGTTGCAATGCCAAAATATCAGCTTTGCTCATGAGTCGCGCAGAAGTTGGATAGGTAGCTGGGCGATGTTCGGGTCGCACTGGCGCGTTAAATTCTGTGGTGCAGCAGCGGAATGAATCGTTGTGGGTGCGCATCACATCAATCTTGCCATCATCTTCACGCACATGCACCAGCACGGCTTGCTCCACTTCACTACAGGCATTTTGGGTCTGGGTTTGATCATGGCGCTGAGTGCGAAAGGCCCACTCGGCCACACACCAGTGGGTATCTTCCAGATCGCTAAAACTACGGCGCATGACTACCCGTACTTGGGCCACATCCGCCAACAAGCTGCGCATACACTGCGCGATCGCATCGCGCCCTTCGTAGGGTTGACCGTCCACGATCCAGGTGGACGAAGGTGAAAATAGTTGGGTGAACTGGTCCACATCGCGGCTGGCCCAGACGTCGATTAACTGCTGAAAGATCTTCATATTACGGTCGTTTTACGGTCGTTTTACGGTCGTTTGAACAAACTGGGGAACTTCATCAACAGACCCATGTCCCCCTCAACCTTTAGTTTACCTGTCATAAACGCTTTGACCCCATCCAGTTTGCCAAAGGTAATATCTAGCCAATGCTGAACCGAGGCATTCAGCGTAAGGGTTGGCTCGGCGGTTGCGGTCGCTAGCAATTCGGCCTGGCCCTTAGCTATTTTGATCTGGTACGTGCCACCCCCTTCTCCGCTGATATTCATTTGGATAACGGCGGTCAGACCTCGCGCCGCGTCAGGCTGAAAATGCTGAACCATGCCTTGCAGGGCAGCGAGAATCGTAACTGGCGTTGGGACTGACGCTGGTGTTGATAGTGACATATATAAGCTCGCTTGCGATACAATCAATTTTACTTAAATTTCTGTATGAGACGCCGCTCAACTTTTCGCTCAACACTCGTTTCAATTGTGACGCTTTTGGGCGTCGCCGCTTTTTTGGTGTTGCTTGTTAACGCGATTGCATTTCGTTCTGCACGCCTCATGCTATCCAAAGGCACCCAGGTGGCTGATTTGGATGTGAGTGGACTGAGCGCAAACGATGCGATCAGCCAAACCGTAAAGATCATACAATCGCCGGTAACGCTGCGTTATCTAGACAACAGTATCACACTTACACCGGAACAGATCGATTTCGTCACAGACGAAACGGCCCTACGCGCCCAAATTGACACCCTCATTCAACAACAAAGCACCTGGACCAATCTTCCGGCATTTATACTGCGCCAGAGCAGTGAGCCGGTACGCATTCCTTTACCCTATACCTACAGCGATGCCAAGCTGCAAGACTTTTTGCTCGGCATTACTCAGCAATACGATCAGGCACCCCAACAAGCCAGCCCAGACCTTAGTGCCAAGCAATTGGCAGCATCGCAACCCGGTCGGGCGCTCAACCTAGCTGAGGCGCCAACTTTGATTTTGAATACCCTGACCGCAACCACTCAACGCGAGGTGATCTTGCCGGTCGATATTCTGGCGCAACAAGATTCCAATGTGCAGGCACTATCTGAACCCATCCTAAAACGTCTACAGAGCTTTAACGCGGTCGAGGGCAATGTAGCGGCTGTGTTTATCAAAGACTTCAAAACCGGTGCAGAGCTGCGCATCAACGACCAGTTGCCCTTCTCTGCGCAAGGTTGGTTGCGATTGGGCGTGATCCTAGAGGCGTATCGCTTGATCCAAGACACGCCTCCGCAATCCGTGGCTCAACAACTGGATGCCATTGCCTTACGCGGCGACAGTAACAGTGCCAATGAGTTGCTCAAAACACTGGGGCGGAGTGACTTGCAGGTGGGCATCAATCAGCTCAACGACACGCTGGCAAAATTGGGCCTACGCAGCACGTTTTTGGCGCAACCGTTTGGGCAGTATGGCCTGGCAGCCACTTTTGTGACCCCAGCCAATTCGCAGCCAGATGCGGCAGCCCGCACTAAGCCTGATCCGCATGCCCAATCCACCTTGGCCGAAGTGGCCGCGCTGCTGGAGACAATAGAACAATGTCGCAATGGTGTGGGCGGACTACCGCTTGCATTCCCTGGTGCATTTACACCCATTAAATGTGCGCAGATCATGGATCTGTTGTCGCGCAACAAGATCAATGCGTTGATTGAATCTGGCAGCCCCGGCGCCAGCGTGGCCCATCGCCAATCATGGGACGACAACAATCACGGCGATGCTGCCGTCGTGCGCACACCGGGACGCACCTATATCATCGTGATCATGTTGCACGGCGCACAACCCCTGCAATGGAGCGAAACATCGGTCATGATCTCGGATATCGCTCGGCTCACCTATATGCTATTCAACAATCAGTTGCCGCCTGCTGCGCCGGGAATTAGTGCCGCACCGGCGCCCTGATTTTCAACCCAGCCTACAGCAGGCTCGATCCAGAAGACAAAATCTAAAAGCATCAGGAAATAACCTAAGGAGAACTAATAACAAATATGAGTAGCTTAATTTCAACAACACTTCTAATTCACGGATACTGGCGCTGGGTATTGTTGACCCTGGCCATCCTTGCCGCAGTCAAGTTTGCGATGGGCTGGTTTGGCAATGGCAAAGTCCAGGCCATCGACAAGCAACTGGCTTCGTGGTTCACTATTGCTATGACCATCCAGTTTGTGCTAGGGTTGATTAGCATCATTGGCTACATCGCTATCGGTGCATTCAGCCCACGCATTCATGCAGAACATGCGGTCTATGGCTTGATCGCCACTGGGCTGTCTCACGCTATCCCTATGCACAAAGATGATCGTCCAGATGTCACCCGCTTTCGTATGAGCTTTATTTTTGTAGTCGCCTCGCTTGTCGTTGTTGTGCTCAGTGTGATTCGTCTACGCGGCGGTTGGAGCTGGTAAATCCGAGTTAGGTCATTCAGCGCAATAAAATGACCGCGTCCTTCGACTTTGCGCATCACGCTTTGCGTGCGCTCCGCTCACGCAGAGCCGTGCTTGGCCGTTAATTATTTCGGCGGAATGACCTTATTCAACGTCCAAAAACAAGCTGACTTATGAAAACTGATTCGGACAAGCTCGACTTCAAAGCGATTCTGCCTATCTTCGTCATCGTATTGGTGGATTTGCTTGGGCTGACCATCATCATCCCGCTGCTGCCCTTGTATGCCACGGCATTTGGGGCCAGCCCGTTAATGATCGGCTTGCTCGGATCAGTTTATCCAGTGATGCAATTTGTCGCTGCGCCAGTGCTGGGCAGCCTGTCTGACCGTTATGGGCGCAAACCCGTGCTGCTTATCAGCCAGATTGGGACTTTTCTAGGCTTTCTGTTGTTGGGCGTGGCCAATGGATTGCCGTTGTTGTTCATCTCACGTTTGGTGGACGGCATCTCTGGCGGCAATATCTCCACCGCGCAGGCGGTCATCAGCGACAGCACCAACGAGAAAACCCGCACCCCAGCCATGGGCATGATCGGTGCTGCATTTGGGTTGGGGTTCACCATAGGTCCGGTCATTGCATTCACCTCATTGGCCGCCAGCGGCAACAACTATGCGTTGCCCGCCTATATTGCCGCAGCCTGTTCATTGGTGTCAATCCTGCTCACGACGTTCTGGCTCAAAGAAAGTCTGCCGCCAGAAAAGCGAAATCTAACGAAGTCATTGGCGCGCCCCTCGTTCAGCAACATGCTCGGCGCATTGAAGTTGCCCGGTATTGGTTTTCTCCTATTGCTGATGTTTGCCCAGCAAGGGGTGTTCTTTAGCTTTGAGCAATTGCTGCCTTTATTCACGCTCAATCGGATGGGCATGAACGCCAGTGGCAACGCCGCCATATTTGTCTTCGTCGGCATAGTCACTGTCATCGTGCAAGGTGGATTGGTTCGTATATGGAGTAAGAAATTTGGCGACCGTTGGCTGATTCTGCTGGGTGTCAGCGCGATGGCGATTGGCCTTTTTCTCACCGCACTCACTCCTGCGCAAGCATTGCCTAGTTATTCGCGCAGTGCAATCCAAGCTGAATTAAAGACCTCGGATACCGCCAAGAATAAGGTAGTTTTGCCAGATGAGAGCAACAAAGGGTGGTTCGGGTTGGGTTGGTTGATGGTGGCCATGATCCCGGCTGCAGTGGGCGGTGCAGTGTTATCACCGACTATCAACAGCGCCATCAGCAAGCGCGCCAGCCCCGGCGAGATCGGGCGCATGCTGGGTCTGTCCGCAGCATTCTCCAGCGCTGCCAATGCTATTACGCCTACCGTGGGCGGGGCAATTTACCAATATCTGGGCATGTCCGCACCGTTTTTGATCGGCACTGTGATTTTGGTTTTCTTTTACGTGCAGGCGCGCAAAAAGACAGATTACGCATAAGCTTTATCCTACTCTCGGCAAGTCAAACTTCGTCCAAGCAGCGTCCAAAGCCGTGACAAACTGTTGGATCAGCGCTGGGGTGTGCCCCGGGCCAGGGGTCAGGCGCAATCGCTCCGTGCCACGCGGCACGGTGGGGAAGTTAATCGGCTGCACGTAAATTCCATAGCCAGTGAGCAAACAGTCGGTAAGCTGTTTGGTCTTGATCGCATCGCCAATGACGACGGGCACGATGTGACTGGGTGAGGGCAAAATGGGAATTCGCACCCTGTGCAGGGCCTGCTTTAACGCGATGGCATGCTGTTGTTGCAATACCCGCTCAACATCAGATTGCATGAGATGAGCAATGCTGGCCTGCGCGCCTGCGGCAATTACCGGCGGCAGCGAGGTGGAAAAAATGAAGCCATGGCCAAAGCTGCGCACACAATCCACCAATTGTGCAGTGCCGGCGATATAGCCACCCACCAATCCAAAGGCTTTGCCCAATGTGCCCTGGATCACATCGACTTGGTCTTCGACCCCCTGCGCCTGCGCGATGCCGCCACCCTGTGAGCCATACATGCCGACGGCGTGCACTTCGTCCAAGTAAGTCAGCGCACCATAGCGCTTGGCCAATGCCACAATCTCGGACACAGGCGAGATGTTGCCGTTCATCGAATAGACCGATTCAAAGGCGATGATCTTGGCCTGCGAACGCGGCAATGACGCCAGCTTGGCTTCTAGGTCGACCAGATCATTGTGCTTAAAAATAAGCTTGTGCGCACCACTGCGGCGGATGCCCTCGATCATCGAGTTGTGGTTGCCTTGATCAGACAAAATGACACAATTTGGCAAGATGCTGCCCAACACCGACAGGCTGGTATGGTTGGCAATATAGCCCGATGTAAACGTGAGGGCAACCTCCTTGTGATGCAGCTCCGCAAGGGTGCGCTCTAGTCGCACATGCCAATGATTGGTCCCACCGATGTTGCGTGTGCCGCCGGCTCCTGTTGCACCCTGGTCAATGGCGGTATGCATGGCATCACGAACCACCTCCGAATGACCCATGCACAAATAGTCATTGCTACACCAAATGACCACCTCACGCAGACCATTTGGGCTATGCCACAACGTACAGGGAAATCGCCCACGCGGCCGTTCTAGCTCGGTGAATACACGATAGTTTCCCTCGCGCTTCAACTGTTCGAGCTTGCCCGCAAACAACTGCTGATAATCGGTTGTCATCACCGGAGGATCCTCCCCGCCAGCAATCGAACTCAAATCTCTAATCTCGTTCTTAACGGTCATCTTAACGGTCAATTGAGGTAATGTCATATCCAATCCCTCGGTTGCAAAAATTCAAGTGTCGCGGCCTCTGGGCTGCCAGGTTGCGGGGTGTAATCAAACGGCCAGCGCACCAAAGGTGGCAGCGACATCAAAATCGCTTCAATATTGCCTTCAGTCTGCAAGCCAAACGACGTACCGCGATCATAGACTAGGTTAAATTCGGCATAACGACCGCGACGAATCAGCTGCCAATTTTTCTCACGCTCACCAAAAGGAGTATCTTTACGACGGCGAGCCACTGGCACATATGATTCGATGATCGTCTCGATGCCATCGCATACAAACGCGAAGGTGCGTTCAAAATCACCCAGATCGATCTCATCGAAGAAAATGCCGCCAATGCCGCGCATCTCTTTGCGGTGCTTGATATAAAAATACTCGTCGCAGGTCTTTTTTAGTAGCGCGTAATCCACATCATGTTTGGCGCAATAGTCATGCAGCGTGCGGTGAAAATATTGGGCATCTTCGGCAAAGGCATAGCAGGGTGTCATATCCATGCCACCCCCAAACCAACTATCCCCCCCACTCTCAAAATAACGGAAGTTGGCATGGAAAGCGGGCACATATGGGTTAACCGGATGAAACACCATGCTCACCCCCGTCGCAAAAAAAGGCTGACCCTGCGTACGTGGATGTGCCTGCCACAGCGAAGGTGGCGTGCGTTCACCATGCACCGCACTTGAATTGATCCCAGCCTTCTCGAAAACTGCGCCATCCGCCAGCACCCGCGCACTGCCACCCCCGCCACCCGGTCGCTCCCAACTACTGCCCACAAAGCGCCCCACCGCGTCCAATGCCTCGAACGTGGCAATCAAACGGGCTTGGCCCTCACGCATCATGCTGATGACTCGCTCACGCGCTTGCTCGCGCATTAAAGCCTTCCTTGCCGGCTGTACTCATGCACGAATTCGGCTAAGCACTTCACGCTGTCGACCGACGTCTCGGTAAGAATGCCATGGCCGAGATTAAAGATATGTCCGGGGCGGTTTTGTGCACGATCCAAAATATCTTGGGTGCGAGTTTGAATCTCGGGCCACGGTGCAAACAATGTGGCCGGATCGAGATTGCCCTGCACCGCCACTGTATCGGCTCCCAATTCAGCCCATGCCTGATCGAGATTTATCCGCCAGTCCACCCCCAACACATCCGCGCCAGTTTGTCGGACAAGTGCGCTCATTCCGCTCATGTCGGTGCCAAAGTAGATGATGGGGGGAGGTCGAAGATTAGAGAATGGGAATTGGAGATTGACGTTTGACGCTTCACGCTCTATGCCTAACGCCTCTCGCACACCCCGTACCACCTGCTGCACATACGGCAAGACACTCGTCGCATAATCATATGGCGAAAGCTGCCCAGCCCAACTATCGAATATCTGCACCGCATCAGCACCGGCTTCAATCTGCGCAACCAGATAATCGATAACCAGTTTCACCAATCGCTCCATCAGCGCCTGCCACGCCTGCGGCTGCGCATGCATGAAACGCTTGACCCGCCGAAAATCTTTGGAGCCACCGCCCTCAATAGCATACGCCGCGAGCGTAAACGGCGCACCACTAAAGCCGATGAGTGGCAACTTGCCGGCCAACTCACGCTTGGTCAGGCGAATCGCATCTAACGTGTAACGCACCGTTTCGCGCGGGTCACTCACGTGCAGCGCGGCTACATCTTGCGC
The DNA here is from genome assembly GCA_031392845.1 of Chloroflexota bacterium. GTDB lineage: Bacteria > Chloroflexota > Anaerolineae > J036 > Brachytrichaceae > JANMVQ01. The sequence continues at coordinate 6,639 of JANMVQ010000108.1, read as the reverse complement.
ATTTTGAATCGGGTTATGAATGATCGGCCCTTCACCTTTCTCATACGTCAGTTGCAACCCCAATCCTTCCAATGGCGGCAAAATATCGGCAAAGATGATCGCCGCGTCAAGCGCAAATGCTTGCACCGGTTGCAGCGTGATTTCAGTCGCGATTTCGGGCGTCTTCACCATCTGTAAAAAGCCATGCTTCTCACGAATCGCCCGATATTCCGGCATATATCGCCCAGCTTGGCGCATAAACCAAACTGGTGTGCAATCTACCAGCTCTCGGCGACAAGCCTTCAAAAATCTATCGTTCATAAAGCTTCGTTTGTCATTCCGAGCGTAGCGAGGAACCTCGCTGCGCTCGGAATGACGGATTAATTCGCTAACCAGCCCGCCACATCTTTGGCGAAGTAAGTGATGATCATGTCGGCCCCTGCGCGACGAATTGACGTTAGCGTCTCCAGTACCACCCGTTGTTCGTCGATCCAGCCACGTTCGGCGGCGGCTTTGATCATGCTGAACTCGCCGCTGACCTGATAGGCTGCCAAGGGCAAGTCATAGCGGTCTTTGATGCGTTGAATGATGTCGAGATACGCCCCGGCCGGTTTGACCATCAACATATCGGCACCTTCTTGCACATCCAAAGCCACTTCGTGCATGGCTTCGCGCGTATTGGCGATATCCATTTGGTACTGGCTGCGGTCACCAAACTGAGGCGCGCCTTCTGCCGCCTCACGAAACGGGCCGTACAAAGCACTAGCATACTTAGCGGCATAGCTCATGATGATGGTGTGGCTTAGGTCAGCCGCATCAAGCACGCTGCGAATGGCGCCAACCATGCCGTCCAACATGCCCGATGGTGCAATCACATCGGCCCCGGCACGGGCATGCACAACGGAGGCCTTACCCAGCAGTTCCAATGTCAGATCGTTCAACATGTAACCTTCGCCCAAGTGCGCATCAAAACCAGATTCACTCGGGATATTCAACACGCCACAATGTCCGTGCGAGGTATATTCGCAGAAGCACATGTCGCTGATCACGATCAAGTCCGGCAACGCCTGTTTGATGGCACGGATCGTCTGCGGCACGATGCCGTTTTCGTCATAGTTCTCACTGCCCAGCAAGTCTTTGCGAGCTGGGATGCCAAAGAGTAATATGGCTGGTACGCCCAATCGCGCCAATTGTTGCGCCTCTTGCACCGCCACATCCACCGACAACTGGGCCTGGCCAGGCATAGACAAAATCGGTTTACGAATATTTTGGCCATGCCGCACGAATAGCGGCGCGATTAAGTCATCGACATTGAGTTGGGTCTCGCGCACCATGCGGCGCAGCGTAGGGCTACGGCGCAGGCGACGGAGTCGGAGTTGAGGGAAAGCACTCATTTCGTATTAGTCTTCAGGGTATCGAGCAGCGCTGCAATCAGTCCTTCATGTGTCGCTTGGGTTGCAACAATTGGGTTGGGCAGTCCGTGTTCGATCAGAGCCTGCGCCGTCATCGGCCCGATACACACCAGCACGGCGCATGAATCGCGCAGCGCGGCTGGCCCCACCCGCTCAACCAAGTGCCGCACGGTGCTAGCGCTGGTCAACGTGATGGCGTCGATCTCGTCGTGCCGCAACATGGCCTGCAAATCTGCTTCATCCGGCGCGGGCTTGGCAGCCACCGTGTGATAAGCCACCACTCGGTGTACCTGCGCACCCGCGTTTTGCAGCATTTGCTGCACGGTTGGCCGGGCAATGTCTGCATTCAGTAAAAGCACACGCTGGCCCCGAACATTGCCCATCGCCTGAACCAAGTGATCGGCATCAAATTGTTCTGGCACCTCCGTCGGCGTAATTCCCAACGCCTCTTTGCACACCGCCGCCGTGACTTCGCCCACCGCCGCAATCTTCAGCGCTGGCAAGGTCTTATCGGCTGCATGCAGCCAGGCCGCAATCACGCGCACGGTTTGTACGCTAGTCAGGGTCAGCCAATCAAACTCGCCATCGATCAAACGCTGTATCGCCGCATCCACCGGTCGATCATCTTCCGGTGGAGCATAGGCGATAACTGGATAACGAATCACAATCGCACCCAACGCCTGCAGCTTCTCGTTCAAACTATTGGAATGCGCTTCTGGGCGGGTGACAACAATGCGTTTGCCATGTAATGGTTGCAGCGCCTGAACTTGGGCTAGGCGCTGATCCGTTCGCAACTTTAGCAAAATTGCGCTACCGCCTTCGGCCAACAACCTTTCGGCCAGTAGCTGACCCAAACGCTCTGCCTCATTCACAACACCAGCTTGTGTCCCACGCACCATGACCGTGCCATCCAATGCCGCTATCAAACCGCGTAATTGCAGCACCCCATGATCGATCTGTGCATAAGCCGCAACTGGCACCTGACAACCCCCTTCGAGCCGTCGCAAGAAGGCGCGCTCGGCGGTGACACAGGCATGGGTATCGGCGTCATTCAGCGCACGCAATACCTCTAGTGTGCGCATGTCGCCTGAACGACACTCAATCGCCAACGCCCCTTGTGCCACCGCTGGCAACATTTGGTCTAGTTCAAACGGCTGCACTGCAAATGCGGCCCCTTCACTTTGAATCTGCGCACCGCGTAAGCCCAAGCGATCCAGCCCAGCGGCAGCCAGGATGATGGCATCGTATTCCCCTGCGGCGAGCTTGCGTAAGCGAGTATCGACATTGCCGCGCACATCACTGATATGTACATCTGGGCGCAGCGCAAGTAGCTGGCTGGCTCGGCGCAAACTGCTGCTTCCAATATGTGCGCCTTGCGGAATGTGCAGGAGTGGGAGGCCCTGCAGGGGCGCTTCGTGGGTGAGGGATTGACGGGACTCTTCCCGAGAGACGAGGACATCGCGGACATCGGCGCGAGCAGGGATAGCGCCAAGCGTGAGGATATCGGGGAGTTGCGAGGGCAGGTCTTTGGCGCTGTGGACAGCCAAGTCAATTCGGCCATCGCTCAGGGCTTGTTCGATGTCTTTGACAAACAGGCCTTGGTCGCCAACTTTGGACAAGGCCACATCAAGGAGGCGATCGCCCTTGGTCGAGATGATCTCGATATCGATTTCCAGATCAGAATGGGCCTGACGCAGCGCGGTAGCGACCAGCTGGGTCTGAACCAGCGCTAGTTTGCTGCCGCGCGTGCCAAGCACGAAATGGTTGTTGCTACGCATCGTCATGCACTTTAGCATTCGCTTCGCTCCGCCAACTGAGCAATCGCCCGTTCTGCACTCTGCATTACATCTGGCACGCCGATACCGCGATAGGAGTTACCTGCCAGCGCTAAGCCGTTCGGCAACGTCGCTTCGATTTGCGCAACATGGGTCAAATGGCCGACCGCTGGCTTTGGAAAGCAGTCGAGCCAACGCTGGGTGCTATGCGCAATCGGCGCAACGATAATATGCAATAAATTTTGCAATTCGTTACGCACAGCACAATGCAACGCTGCATCATCCCATCTTAATAACTCTGGCACGCTGCCGCCGACAAATGCCCGCACCAATACCAAACCGGCCTTAGCCCGCGGGGCGGCGCGCACGGTAATTGCATCGAGCTGGCGTTCCTCACGGCGCGGAATCATCAAGCCAGTACACGGCGTGTTGATATCCTGCTGGCGATAGACGAAGGTCACGCTAGCGATGCTCTCATGGCGAATCTCTTCCAACATACGAGCCATATCCGGCGCGCAGCCTTTCAGCAAACGCGCGGCGACATTGGCCTGGGTGGCCAGTAGCACACAGTCGGCTTCGATCACCGTACCATCTTGTAGCACAGCCTGCCATGCTGGGCGCCGCTCTAAACGCTGAACTGCACTTCCAGTGAGTAGCGTGCCAGTAAGCTGCGTCTGCAACGCCTGCACAATCGTCTGTGCTCCTCGCTTAAACGTAAACGAGCGTGGTGGCAACGGCGTACCTGATTTACGAGCAACCCGCCGGGCAGCGCCTTGGGCCAACATCCCCTTCAACAGGCTGCCATGCTTTTCAAGTTCCGGCAACATGGAAGCGGTGGTCATCACGCTCTGGGTATTGGGGTCACTGCTGTAAATGCCCGCTAAGATCGGCTCAATCAAATGCTGCGACGCCTCGCGGCCCAAACGACGGGTGGCGAAGGCCGACAACGATTCATCCTGGCCATCGGTTTTGATAGCCACAAATGGCTCACCGACTAAGCGCAATTTTCCGGAGAGCGATAGCAAGGGTGTCGTGATGAACTGTATTGGACTCAATGGCACTGGCACAATCCGACCGCGCTGCAAAATAGCGGTCCCACGTGCTTCGCTGGTGATCGGCACAATTTGATCTCGCAACCCCAACTCGTTGGCCAATTGCCACACCTGTGGCTTACGGGTGATAAAAGACTCCGGTCCAGCCTCCGCAATACAATCCTCAATGTGATCCGTCAGCACCATGCCACCCAAGCGCGACGATGCCTCGACCAAAGTGTAGGCCCAACCGCGTTGCTGCGCACGCCATGCGGCAGTCAACCCGGCGATGCCGCCACCGACAATCAGAAGACGCTTTGTCGATGTCATGGAACTTGAATGTTTGGGGATGTCATTGATAGCTGCGCTATGCCCACTGTTTCCTGCCGGCTGTCTACAGGGTTGAGCAACGTTCGACACATCGGATTCTCACAACCGGCGCAGCGCAATTTATATTGGCTGCTGTGCAATTGGCCGCTGCCCAAATGGTCGTTAACGATCGCGGCCAACGCTTGGATAAAACTGGGGTCGTCGTTGAGGGCCGGAGCGCGCTTGTAGCCAGTCACACCAACCTCATGCGCCAGCTCGCCGTATTCGATATCTAATTCATGCAGGGTCTCGATATGGTCGCTGGTAAAAGCGATCGGGATGACCAGCACATTTTTACGCTGCTTAGCCCCCAACTGCCGAATCACATTTTCGGTGCCTGGGCCTAGCCATTTAAACGGCTTGATGTCCGATTGGTAAGCCAGCATGTATTCATGCGAAAAGTTCAACGCCTCCATGACCCGTTGCACCGTGGCACCCACCTCTTGTGGATAAGCATCACCTCGGTCGATCACACTGAGCGGCAGCGAATGGGCACTAAACAGCAACAACACAGTCTTGCGATCTTCAGGCGCGTATTGTTCCAAGCCTTCGCGCACCTTTTTTGCCATCGCAGCAATAAACGTTGGATGGGTGTACCAGCGGTCGATCAAACTCCATTGAAAAGCCGTGCGCAATCCTAGGCGATCCAACTCGCGCCAAAGCTCGTTCATGCTGGCCCCGGTCGTACTGCAACTCCATTGCGGGTATTGGGTGAAGGCAATCGCGCGGGTAACGCCATCAGCTTTCATCTGGGTGAGCGCATCGGCGGTCATAGGGTCGGCATAGCGAAAGGCGATATAAGCCTTATGCGGGGCAGTTTGTGGCGAAAGCTGGTCCAACAACTTCACCATGCCTTCACCCTGCAATTTCGTCCATTTATAGATGGGTGAGCCACCCCCCATCTCAGCGTATTTCTTTTGCACCTTGGGCGTGCGGCGGCTAGAAATAAATGGGCCGAGACGGCTTTGAAACGGCAACGGGATCAACTCGCGATCCAAAAACATGCGCTCCAAGAACGGGCCAACGGCATTGATCGTTTGTGGGCCACCGAGGTTGAACAATATGATGGCAGTTGGGGCTTGGGTCATTGTTAAGGATTATATAGTTTTTATTAGATTTGTATAGATTTGCTAAAGTATGTGAAAATCTGATACCTTTGGGAGTGTGAAAGATACTTCCACATTGGCTAAAACCTGGCTCTCACTCAAAGAAGCGGCTGAGCAAATGAACATCCATAGCGCGACTGTGCGACGCTGGGCTGACGCCGGTGAGTTACCGCATATGCTCACACCCGGTGGGCACCGGCGTTTTGCACTCTCGGACATTCAGGCCTTCATGGTCGCTAGCAGGGCGCGTGCACTGCCAGCCATCGTGCCAACGGAGTGGGCCACCCGTGCGATGAATCATGCCCGAGACGATATGTCATCGCAAGTGGGTGGCAACTGGGTGACAACCATGAGCGACGCCACCCGCGAGAAACACCGCAGGGTCGGGCGCAAGCTGATGGCATTGACTCTGCAATACTTGACCGCCGAAGATGGCGCGCACCTGTTGGATGAGGCCCATGGGGTGGGCCACGAGTATGGCGAGGTGAGTGTATCGTCTGGCATTTCACTCTCGGATGCGCTCCACGCAGCGCTATTTTTTCGAGACAAATTACTCGAGGCGTCATTAGACTTGCCAGATACCACCAAGCCACGCAGCCGCGACCAAAGCAAGCTGCTGATGCGGATCAATTCGCTACTAAACACAGTCCAAATTGCAATCGCAGAGGTGTACGAGCAATCAGCAAAAGTGCCGACCAAACGCAAGGCGATTACGAAGCGGCCAGCCAAGCGCGCGCAGAAATAGGTATTTACCGAACGCCAACATTGACTTCGCCCAGCACTATTTCAGTCGCGCCGCTCGTATAACTACACGCACTCACTTCACTACAATCGGCAGAAAAGCGCGCGGCAACAAAAGAGGGGCGTAAGTGACAACTCCGTCAGCTAAAGCTAGACGGCTTCTTTCGGTCTAAGCCGAAAACCTTGTCGTCCCAAGGTCAGTATGTTTAGTGCGGCGTTGTGGTCT
>JANMVQ010000199.1:0-7884 GCA_031392845.1 Chloroflexota bacterium | reverse complement strand
CGACATAGCTATTTCCTTGGTCATAAATGCGATAGGTCAACAATCGATACGACTAACGTGATGTTGACGAGACATGGCAACGCACATTCACACACAAAAAAATCTGCTATATCACCCTATATGACCTCAAGAGGGATCAAGAGGCCTAAGATGCAATTACATCATCAGAAAAATGGCAGCACAGAACAGCGCCAGACAACTCGATAGCTTGAACTTCGTGGCAATTCACGGAATTCGCTTGCCATTAGGTAATTCAGCAGAATAAAATGACCGCGTCCCCGAAGGGACTTCGCTCACGCAGAGCCGTACTTGGCCGTTAATTATTTCGGAATGACCTTACACCGATTAAGGCATTCAGGCAGTCTGTTCATTTATAGAACTTGTACTAACAGCTTTGGAAGATGATGAAATCAGCGACAGATTAAATTGTGGATGAATGAACTTTGCTTACAACTTGATGGTTTGATGACTCTTACGGCTTGATATTCCTTCAAAAACTAACAATTAACTATTATTCGGCAATAAGCAAGAGAATCGTAATGGTTTCCTGTCGGTATCACATCATCTTCAAGTCGTAGGCTCGCCTAGGTAATTAATAGCCTATTGCATAAGCCAAAACAATCACGGTTTAGTTACATCACAGGATGGATAGCAAGTCATGCAATAGATGCAGATCCAAAATGGGATTCACGCTGCAACTCACGTTTCACTGCTGCGTTGACTTAAGCGGTGGGCCCACAAAATCGGAATAGCAGTGATGGCGATGACGAAAATCGCCACGACATTCGTCACCGGGCGTTGGCGCGGGCGCACGAGCTGGGCAAACATCCAGATTGGCAGGGTTTGCTGTTGGCCTGCGGTGAACGTTGTCACGATGATTTCATCGAACGACAGCGCAAAGGCCAACATACCACCGGCCAAGAGCGCGGTGGCCAATTCCGGCAGGACAATATAGCGAAAGGTCTCGAAGCCGTTCGCGCCCAGATCCATCGAGGCCTCGATCTGCGAGTGCCCCATCCGCCTGAAGCGGGCCAGCACATTGTTGTAGACCGTGACCACGCAGAATGTGGCGTGCCCGATAACGATGGTCCAAAAGCTGAATGGCAGATCGATCAGCCCCAGTGCCGAGCGCAACGAAATGCCGGTGACGATGCCCGGCAACGCAAGCGGCAGTAATAACAAAAATGAAATGGTGTCGCGCCCAAAGAACTTGAAGCGATAGACTGCTGCTGCTGCCAATGTACCTAGCACCAGCGCCGCCAATGTGGCAATACCCGCCACCTGCACCGATAAGCCAAACGCCGCCCAGAAGTCCGCCCGCCCCATCGCCACCGCAAACCATTGCAACGTTAATCCGGGCGGAGGAAACGTAAAGGCGTTCTCCTCGACGTTAAACGCGTAAAGAAACACAATGACTAAGGGCGCAAACAGGAATAACAGGGTAAACGCCGCAGCGAGTTTGAGGAGAAGGGAAGAAGAGTTAGATGTCATCAGAGCGCCTCAAATGCTCCCAATCTTTTCGCGCCGATCAAGTACAGGATCATGATCAGGATGGGGATCATGGTGAACGCAGCGGCGAGCGGGATATTGCCAGCAGTGCCTTGGAAGGTAATCACAGCTTGGCCGATGAAAAAGCTAGAGTTGCCCAGGATGCCGGGAATAATAAAGTCGCCCAAGGTAAGTGAGAATGTGAAGATCGACCCGGCCACCACGCCGGGGATGACCAGCGGCAAAGTGACGGTGCGAAATGTCTGTGCCGGGCGCGCACCCAGGTCGCCGGAGGCCTCCAGCAGCGAGCGTGGTACGCGTTCTAATGCGGCCTGAATCGGCAGGATCATGTAGGGCAGCCAGATATACACAAACGCCAGGAACACCCCGATAGCCGAGAGCGATAAAGATGGCCCACCAATCGGCAAGCTCAAGAGTGCATCGAGTAGACCGGACAGGCCGAGCCGGGCAAACAGCCAACTGACGATGCCTTCTTTGGCTAGGATCAACTTCCACGAATAGACCTTGATAAGGTAGCTTGACCACAAGGGGAGCAACACCGCCAGATACAACGCCGCCCGCGTGCGCGACCCGGCATGGCGGGCCATGTAATAGGCCAGCGGGAAGGCTAGCCCGATCGACGCCAGCGTGACCAACGCCGCCATCAACGCGGTGCGCCCAAAGATATCCAGATTCGCGGGCTGCAACAATTGCGCATACGACGACAGCGAGAACTCGCGCACGATCTGCCCGGTGAAGTCATCCAGCCGATAGAAGCTGTTGAGCAATAGCACCCCTAGCGGCAGCAGATACACCCCCACCATATAGAGTAGCGGCGGCCCTAACAGCAGCGCCAACAGCAAGTGCGGGCGGCGATAGATGGCGGTTGAAAGGGTGGTCAGCAGGGCGGGATTATTTCTCATTTCTCATCTTTCATTTCTCATTCATACGTTCTACTTTGCACTTTCAACTTTCAACTCACTTCATGCATATCGCTGGCTTGCCACCATACAGTTACAGGTGCGTCCTTGGTGATGCGCGGGGTCGCAGTGCTGCTGTTCTGCGCGACGACAGTGACTTCCCCACCCTGCGTCAAGGCCACCAGATAGCGGGTGTACATGCCGAGGTAGATCACATCGCGCAGGGTGCCATGCGCAGTAACGCTATCGGCAACGACTGGTACAACATCTGTAGCCGCGGCAAGGTGCATCTTCTCTGGGCGGATGGCGAATGCACCCGTGCGACCCAGCACGCTGCGGGTCAGCTCGCCGCTCAGCAGGTTCGACACGCCGATAAACCCAGCCACAAAGGCCGTATTGGGCCGCTCGTATAGCGCCTGCGGCGGGCCGATCTGTTCTATTTTTCCCAGGTTAAAGACGGCGATCCGGTCGCTCATGGTCAGCGCCTCTTCTTGATCGTGGGTCACAAACACAAAGGTGATGCCGACCTGGCGCTGGATGGCCTTTAGCTCGATCTGCACCTGTTGGCGCAGCTTGAGATCGAGCGCCCCCAGCGGCTCATCGAGCAGCAACACCCGCGGCTTATTGATCAGCGCACGCGCCAATGCCACCCGCTGGCGCTGCCCGCCTGAAAGCTGTGACGGTTTGCGCTTGTCCAGCCCCGGCAAGCGCACCAAGTCGAGCATCTCGCGCATGCGTCGCTCGCGTTCAGGCTTGGGGACCTTTTTGATCATCAACCCATACGCCACGTTCTCGCCCACGCTCATGTGGGGGAAGAGGGCGTAATCCTGGAAGACGGTGTTGACATCACGCTCATACGGCGGCAGGTTGGACACGTCTTGGCCGTGCAGCAGAATCTGGCCAGAGGTGGGCTGGTCGAACCCGGCGATCATGCGCAAACAGGTGGTCTTGCCGCTGCCGGAGGGACCGAGCATGGTGAAGAACTCACCATCTTGAATATCAAATGTCACATCGTTCACGGCATAAATGTCAGCACCAAAGCGCCGCGAGACATTTTGGAAGTGCACAGCAACAGTCACGCCGGGGATATTAGCATTACAGGCTGTGGCTGTCACTTCTTCGGCAACTTGGGGGAGAAGGCCCCATACCCTTACTAATTTAAGATTGGACGTTTTTTGGCGGGGGATAGGCGAATAGGATGAAGTCTTGCCAAGAAAGGCGGCAGAGCTTTGAGATTGGTATCGAGACAACGATCCATCCAGCGCAAGCCAAGTTGAAAGACACTGAGTTCTCGTTGTGGTCCTGGATCAATAATACGGCGGAGATGATCACTCACAAGAACCATTTCACCGATTTGGTGACACCACAGCGAAGCCAAAGCTAATGGAAGCAAGAGGCGTTCCAAACGAAGCGAATCGATCAGACGAGTATGATCCATGTCGAAACCACCTAATTTGTCATCATGAAAGCTGGCCTCGATATCCATTCTGCGAGCATAGTGTCGCAGGCGGGCTGGGTGTGCCGGTTGATTGGAGATGACTGCCAGAATCTCAGGCAGATTTCTCTCATCACCCGTGGTCCAGGTAACCGAGAGATTAGTCGGCCACAAATGCTCGCGGGTAAGCAACACATGATTCCAGAATCGTTGTTGACCAGGCTGCACGCCAAGTTCATCAATTCGGCAAGCATGACCATCTGGCCAAGTGACAATAGTATTGTGAGCAACACGCACGACGTGATTCCAGCCTGTTTTTTCGAAGAATTTCGGCCAATCGCAATCTCGAAATCCACGATCAACCAAGATCGTAACACTGCCTACGTAGGGTCGCAACCAGCGCGCGGCTCGCCGCAACATCCGACTCAAGCGCTGTGGGGTGGTCACCCCGGGTGATGCCAACACCCGCCAACTCAGCGCAATGGCACGATTACCATGAACTAACGACAATCGAAAGATCTGCAAGCGCTCACCGTAGACCATACTGCCATCCAAGATCAACGTCACCGCTTGCGCTTGCCAGCCTTGCAGCATGTGCTTCACAATCGGCTCATATACCAAGCACGGGTAAGAACTGCGGTTTTGACGAGTGCTGAAAGTTGCGGATAAGCGCTGGTTGCCAACAGACCCAGAAGCCAGATTTCGAATCAATAAGGTGGGGTAGCAGGGCCAGTGTAGCCACACATGCCCATACGGGGGGAGTTCACGATTTCAATGGGCTCGCCGTAGTTGTCGTGCGGATGAGACTCGACATGAACGTCACACAGCGTTCCTTGAGTTTGGTCCTCAATCATGCATTCATTGCAAAACCAGCGAGCAGGCTGATCACACTCAATACAGCGAGCTTCAGGGATCAGGTTGCGAGCCATCAAGACAATGGGTTTGGAAGTGGTGGGTTTAGCTGGGCGGGTGCTGAGCGACTTCACAAGGGTTTCTGAGGAGGTTCCAAAATCATAGATATGAGTCAAAGTAACGCCAGGCTCAAACACCGCGTCAATCTTGCGCCCCATAGCTATCTCCTGACCGCGCCAACCACCGATCGAAAATTGGCTCAAATGCCCGCAGCATTCCAGCCAGATTGCTCGGAGGTAGCCATCCAAGTGTTTGAGGGTGGAGGATCCACGCATTTCCAAATCCAGCCAGAACATGGGCAGCCCATCGGCTTGCACGCGCAGGTGATGCAGCATTTCACTCGTTTCTTTGTTGGCTTGTGCTTTTAGCAGAATGGCTTGTCGTTGTGAACAAGCGGACAAATGCTTGAGCATGCCGCCTTTACTGATCACCTGTCCGCAATACATACATTGTCCGGTTGATTGCTTTCCCCGCGCCATATTTACCTCCGCTTGCTTAGGCAAGTTTAGCGCACCTGTGCTTCAACCGGGATGGCACAACGCTTGGCGTTAAGCTGCGGTGCATGCTCAAACTCGAGTTCAGCCCTAGGGATCAAGAGGCACTTCAGTATCAGCGCTATCACCATCCGCATCCGATGGTGCAACGCAAGATGGAAGCGCTTTGGCTAAAAAGCCATGCCTTGCCGCATTATTTGATTGCGCAACTGACGGCTGTCAGTGAGAACACGCTGCGCAGCTATTTCAAAGATTATCAGCACGGTGGCATTGAGCAATTAAAACAACTGGGATATCGTGGACAAGCAAGCTCATTGATCTCACATCGTCAATCGCTGGAAGATCATTTCACTAAACAGCCCCCCACAACCGCCAAAGAAGCAGCCGCTGAAATCGAACAGCTGACCGGCATCAAACGCTGTCCGACTCAGGCGCGCAACTTTCTACGCCAGATCGGCATGCGCCGTCGCATGACTGGCATCCTGCCCAGCAAGGCAGATACGCAACAACAAGCCGATTACAAAGACAACAAACTTGAGCCGCGCCTGATCGACGCACAAGCAGGAACCAGAGCGGTCTTCTTCGTCGATGCGTCCCACTTTGTCTTTGCTGCCGTCATGGGCATGCTGTGGTGCTTTGCTCGGGTCTGGATCAAGGCCGCTTCCGGCCGAAAGCGCTTCAACGTTTTGGGCGCATTAAACGCTGTGACTCACGAACTCATCACCGTCACTAACGATAGCTACATCAATGCCCAAAGTGTTTGCGAATTGTTACACAAACTGGTTGCTTTGAACTTGGGGGTTCCCATCACTTTGGTCTTGGACAACGTTCGCTATCAGCGCTGTGCCTTGGTTCAAGACTTAGCCGCTTCCTTGCACATCGAGTTGCTCTTTCTGCCCGCCTACTCACCTAATCTCAATTTGATTGAGCGCTATTGGAAGTTTGTCAAAAAGAAGGTCTTGTATGCCAAACACTATTCCAACTTCGATGATTACTGCGCTGCCATCACCAATCGAATCGCTCAGTCAACCACCACCGACAAGGCTGCCTTGGATTCTTTACTGACCCTCAACTTTCAGACCCTGCCAATACCGCAAATCTAACCCGTTCTCGGTATACAATCTCCAGATATTGATATTGGGTGTGGTCAACCATCGTCGAATCTCAGTCACGCGCGATTCGGCATCGCTGTCACCGGGTATTGCATTGGCGATTTTGCTCAACGCAATCGACTTACTTCTCAACATCCCGACACTGATCCAAATCAGATTTGTCAGGTGTCGAACATGCTTGACATCCACCAACGCCGCGATTGTTTCATACATCCGTCGATACAATTCGTAACTGCTGCCCATGTAGCCCACCTCTTTGGTCGTAAGATCACCAAATTGTGCTCTATTCCGGGCAGCTACCCTCCTACCTTAAATTAGTAAGGGTATGGGGGGAGAAGGCGAGAATGGGACGCGGATTTACTGGATGACAGGATTTCTAGGATCAGATGAAGAGATGCGCCGGGCCACGGTTTGGGTTTATAGCGTCACGCAGGCGATGGTATGCTTGATGGTATGTCAACTATGAGCCACAGAACAACCTTTGCGCTGGATGAGGTAACCGCCGAACGCCTCAGGCGCTTGGCCGCCATCTGGAAGGTGTCGCAAGCCGAAGTGGTGCGCCGGGCAGTTGCGTTGGCTGAAGCGGAACAGAAAAGCGCGCGACCGGACCCAATCGCACTCCTCAATGACTTACATGCGCAAGGACAAGGTCTGGACCGGGAAATTGCGGCTGCCTATTTGACTCAAATCCGTACAGATCGCGAAACTTGGAGAGGCCAATGATCTGCCTCGATACCAATTATTTGATCCTCGGATTAAGCCGAGAAACACCTGAGGCGGCGAAATTGGTAGCATGGATTCAATCCGGCGAACTGTTAATCACACCCGTAATCGCTTGGTATGAGTTCTTGTGCGGGCCGGTGACTCCGATACAAATCACGACCATGCGCGCTTTTCTTCACGAAATCGTTCTGTTCGATGAAGCACACGCCGCTGAAGCCGCACGTTTGTTCAACGCGGTCAATCGCAATCGCCGCTTGCGGGTTGATGCGATGATTGCTGGCACTGCTACCCTGCTGAACGCCAAATTAGCCACCAATAACCAACCTGATTTTGCGCCATTTGTCGCGCACGGGCTGGCGCTGGTTTAAGTTCAACCTCGAATGTCCTCCGCGCCTGCGTCATCGGACAGTGAAGCCAACCGGATAAACCGCCCGGATAAACCCGAAGGGTGGCCCCGATAAGCCTAGCACTTGGAGATATGCGCGGGGCCACCCTTCGGGTTTATATCGTCACGCATCATCCCCATCCCCCACTTCTTCCCCTTCTTCCCCGTCCGGCTGCTGCGCGCGGATGGCCTCTGCGCCTGCGCCAATGTCCTTGACCCATGCAGTCTATCTCCTAGACTTGCCGGGTGACCCTGCTAGAGCGAATTCCTGATTGGTGCCCTAAAGCCGCCCCTTCGACTTCGCGCATAAGAATGCGCTTCGCTCAGGGTGCTTTCGTCGTATATCAATTAGGAATTCGCTCTAAAACGCCCGAGGGAAGAGATTGACAGGGCGACTTGAGGATATTCTCACGCA
>JANMVQ010000197.1:0-5344 GCA_031392845.1 Chloroflexota bacterium | reverse complement strand
TCGCTCTCGACCCACACGAAGTTGCCAAATTGGGCTTGGGTGGGCGCATTCGGGTTATAAATCCCCATATCCCATGAAAGATCCATCTCACCAGCACTCAGTTGAGTAACCGCCGTATTCCCTGTCACCGAGCTGGCATCTGAGTCGCTGGCATCCGGTGTCCCACCACCGCCACCTTGGATAGTCACTGCGTAGCCAGACGGCAGCGTGGTCAGGTCGAACTTTACAAAATAGTCGCCTGCCGTTAAGGCCGGGAAGAGATAATAGCCGGGATTGCCATTGAAGTCGTCCCCTGTCACTGTGCGCGCAACAAACACGTCGTCACCAGTGCCGGGAGTGCCATCTACCCCGGGTTGATAGAGATTGACCCCAACACCATTCACGCCATTGGCGGCGGGCTCATCTTGGCTGCCATTTTGGTTGGTGTCAATCCACACATAGTCGCCGAGCGCCGCCCGGTCAGCTGGCACGGCCTTGGTCTGAATACCCACTTTGTTTGGTTCTGCAGGCAACAGCGCAGCATTGTTATCTACACGGGTGGCAACATAAGCAAAGGTGTTCCAAGCGATGATGCCAGTAGGGGTTCCAAGCGGCGTGCGCATCGGCCAAGTCAGCGAAACCGACTGACCGGGTTGTAAAATTATGTTGCCCAGATCGGCCTTCAATGAACTCACCGTCGAGATATCGGCGGGTGGCGTAGTGCTCCAGATGGCAGCGCTGGCACAAGCATAAAACGCGGTCGAACCCGTGGGTTGCCCGGCACAAGGGTTGGTAGAAGTGCTATATGACACGGTGACGCCCGGCGACGCACTGACGACTCCGGCCAGGTTCGGTTGCCAAGCGGTCGAGCGCCCAGTCGGGTCCAACACGCCGATATCACCCACCCACGGCAGAATGTCGATGACCCGAATCGTTGTCATCGAAATAGTACCAGTGTTCGTGATCACCAACAGGTAATCGGCTGAACCACCTTGCGTAGTAAAGCCAAAATTAGGCGTCTTGCTCCAGTTGGTGTCCAGATTGCCCTTGACATATTTGACCGATTCCATCTGGGCGACGGCCGGCACATTGAACGCAGGGGAGTTTTCACAGACAACTACCTCTGAGGTATTGTTGTCATCGTCCAGATCATTGAAATCGGGTTTCTGCTGCCCTGAATAGTACCCACCCACCGAAGGCGCAATCTGGCACATTTGATTCACGATAGGGCCAGCTTGCGCACTAGCATTGATCCGAACCGTAAAATTCACATCGAAGAACTGGCCAGGCGGCAACGAGCTGTTCGACGTGAAGCGCAAGAGTGTTCGTCCGGTGTTGTGATAATTGGTGATTACCTGTGTCGCATCCAAAGGAACATTGGATGTTGCACGCGCAACAGCGCTCACAAAATCCAAGCCCTGCGGTAGAAGATCGCCCATGGTCACTGGCCCATTGATCGCCGCTGAGCCGGCATTACTGGTACGCACTCGATAGGTGGCTGTGCCACCGGCCAGAATATTGGTTCCGTTCTGACTCGAAGGTTCCAGAAACTTATCGGCAGTCGCTAACGGCACGGAGTTCGCCGCTTGGGTGGTTATACAACCCGAGGCAGCATTCGGCACGGATGCACCGGCATATTGACCCGTCGCTGCTACACAGTTGGTCAGGGGATCCCCGGCCGTCACCGTACCCCCGCTGTGGGTCGGACTGATGACACGCCCCTGGATGCCATTGACAAAGGTTGGACTCGAGGCATTTTCTACATAGCCGGGTGGCAAGTCATCCAGATAAGTCCAGCGCACTAGCGTCACCCATTCTCCGGTAGCCAGCGTTGGCGCCACAGCCGTCGGAGTGTTAGGGTTGGGGATCAGTGGTGTGCCAGGCAGTGTTTGCCAGGCAGCGTTCAGGTTGGTCTGATACTCCGCTTTAACGCGGACAAGATAAGGGTTGGGATAGCCCCTACCCACTTGAATCGCGGTGACATTAAACCAATCCGGCACGGTCTCCGTGATCGTCACGTTGCTCAACGGCACCGTGCCGGTATTGGCGGTGGAAACCTTAAAAGTCGAAACGGAGGTCCCGCTGGAATTGATATATGCTGATCCATAAAGGGTCTTGTCCGTACGAAGCCCTGGTGTCGCAGCGGCAATCGTCACTGAACGCGAAGCTGTCAGCGATGTTGGGCTAGCCTCGCCCAACATCGTGCCGGTTACAGTGACTTGGTTCGTGGCTACCGTGCCGGGTGTGAAGGAGCCAGTGGGGAAACGCACCGTTAGCGTACGATTGATGCACCCGATCCCATTCGCATAACCGGGAACGACGTTAACATCCCCCAGTGTCCAGGCCACCGTATTGGTTCCTGCGCTATAGGTTCCCCCATCCGATGCCGACACAAAAGTCGCATTGGGCGGCAATTGATCCATCATCGTTGAGTTGAGCCAGTTAAGCGCACCCGACACGGTCGTTCCCCCCTCTGGGCAAAAAGTCACTTGGTAGGACAAATCCACATCGGGTGCCACCGTCGATTGCCCACCCACAATCACCTTACTCAAGCTGGCCTTGTTGGTCGCAGTAATTGTGGTTTGTACACTCGGCGACGTGACAGAGCCGACGTTGGCCCCTGTCGCGGTGACACTATTGGTCACTAATGTGTTGTTCGGCGTTGTACCGTGCGGTGTTACTACAGTCACCACCAGATCCCCCGTAGCGCCCGCAGGCAGCGGATCCAAGAATGTCACCACCAGCGTCCGGGTCGCGGGCGTCCAGGTCTGGGATGCGACATGCGAGGTGCCGACAAAAGTCACGAACTCCAACGGCGAAGGCAGCACATCGGTGATTACCACGCCGTTACAGGTTGTATCCACACTGTTACAAGCATAGCGCAACGTATAGTTGAACGATACGCCAGACGGAATAACAGTCTTATCCACACTCTTGGTCACGCTGAACGAAGCCACAGATTGCTGCAGTGGCGCGGCCTGCGCCCGCTCCGGCACCCCCACCAGCGGCTGCAAGGCCGCCAATGATGCGGGCAGTGTGGGCTGGGCCACGCCGATCAGGGTGGCGCTTAACGCGCTAAATATCTGGGCGACAGCCAGGGTGATGCGCAAAAGCTTGTGCGAGAACGCGGTAGGGTGAAGGTTGTTATTTTTCATGTGGGTTTTTGGATTCGGGTGAATCGTTGGGTTGAGGTCAAAAAAATTGCGGCGTTCGAATTGCGAATCGCCGCTGTAAAATGTAGGTTGTGATTACAGGTGGGAGTGAGATTGCTAACGCGAGGTAAATGCAATGACACTGACAGAAGTCCTTCAAGACATTTATGGTTTGGATGAACGCCTGCGCGTGCTGGAGCGCAACTACGGCCTGCTGTCGGAAGATATGTATGCGCTGTATCGTCTGGGTGAGCTGGAGCAGACCAAAGACCTAATTCGCTGGATCGGCTACTACGAGATGCGCCAGGAACGCCAAAAACAATATGCGGTGGCATTACGTGAACGGCTATTGGTGTTGCGCCAGCAAAATGCAAACCGACCACTGGTGCTAAGCCAACAGTTCGCGCTTTAGGGCTGCGCCATGCTCCCCGAGTTTGTCGAATACTGTCGGCTGATTGCCGACCTCCCAAATCAGCATCCGTCCATCCAGTCATCCACACTTGCCCCATACACCATCGGCCCAAATGTGGCTGAATTGGCAGGGCAAATCTTTTTTGACGATGACTATGTGCTAGATGTATGGGAGTTGCTTGATCTTTCCACGCGGACCATTCGCAGCTATAGCTACGAGCTTGACCGATCTGGCGAACGCGTGTGGTGGTATGACCCGCAAGAGCATCCGCACATCCCAGAGTTACAAAGCACCCACCCACATCACAAACATGTGCATCCCGATGTAAAGCACAATCGCATTCCTGCGCTGGGCATCTCGTTCGATCAACCCAACTTGCCATTCTTGATTGGTGAAGTGGCGATGTTGCTCCAAACGCACTCATAGCAACACCATCCCCGATCTGACGCGGCTCAAATAACGTCGTCGCGACCACACTGCCACATCCCCTACCCACGGTTGCAAGCTGGCAGTCGCATCCAGCAGTGTGGGCTGGGCCACGCCAATCAGGGTGGCGCTTAACGCGCTAAATATCTGGGCCACAGCCAGGGTGACGCGCAAAAGCTTGTGCGAGAACGCGGGGGGGTGAAGGTTGCTATTTTTCATGTGGTTTTTTGGATTCAGGGGAATCATTGGGTTCAGGTCAAAAAAGATTGCGAGGCAAACTAAATCAGTTGGCCGCTGTAAAATACTGGGGATGGATACAAGTGGCGTTACTTACCAGGATTTGATGCGCGAGGTGTGGCGCGTGCCAACCGGCGATCTGAGTTTGGCTTTGGACTTTTTGAGGTTCCTGCAAACCCGTCATCAGCCAACCGAATCTGCACCTGTGAACACGGCTCCAACACAACTTGAGGCGCCGGTGAGACGGGCTATTAAATCCCGCCCTGCTGCCGAGCTTTTGAAGTGGTCTGGCAGCATAGACTTGGGTGAAGGTAATGCGTTGGAGGACACGGAGCGTCTGTATGATGGAAACTGATGACGCTTTTAACTTGCTGCCTAAACGTGCCATTGTGGATAGCAACGTATTGATTGCGCACGTCAATACAAATGACGCTCTGCATAAAGCCGCATTGGCCTTAATAGGAGTGGCTGCACAGGCAAAAATCGAAGTCGTGTATTTTGACTGCGTCATCGCCGAGAGCCTCAGTGTGATTGCCCGCCGACTAGAAGAAAAGAAGCGCATGAATGAGTTCGGCGCATTGACCGATAAACTATTCGAGATTGCGCCAGAAGAGTCGTGGGAATGGCTGTTTCCAGAAACCCCTCGCTTGTTCAACTCAGTAACCAAGCTCATGCGCGAAACCAGCGGCCAGCTCAACTTCAACGATGCACTCATTGTGGTGGCTTGCCGCGAACTGGGCATTGACACCCTCCTCAGTTTCGACGCCGATTTCGACGCTATCCCCAATCTGACGCGGCTCAAATAACGTCGTCGCGACCACGCTGCCACATCCCCTACCCACGGTTGCAAGCTGGCAATCGTACCCAGCAGCGTGGACTGGGCCACGCCAATCAGGGTGGCGCTTAACGCGCTAAATATCTGGGCGATAGCCAGGGTGGTGCGCAAAAGCTTGTGCGAGAACGCGGGGGGGTGAAGGTTGCTATTTTTCATGTGGTTTTTTGGATTCAGGGGAATCATTGGGTTCAGGTCAAAAAAAGATTGCGAGGCAAACTAAATCAGTTAGCCGCTGTAGAATATTGGGCATGAATACGAATTCAGTCACGTACCAGGATGTGGTCAACGCCATAGCCGATCTGC
>JANMVQ010000107.1:0-7646 GCA_031392845.1 Chloroflexota bacterium | reverse complement strand
GCTCAAAAAAGCTGCGGTGCGCGCAAGTTGATCTAGTTCAATGCTTCGATCGGCTCTACGGATGTCATTCATCATCAACGGCACGACCTGCTTCGCGATAGCTTCAGCGTTGGCCCGCAACGCATCATTCTCCTGTCGCTCAACATATTGACGCAGCAGTGTGGTCGCCAACAATACCAGCACCCCTACAGTGAGGCCGGTGAGCAACACATAGCTGGCGACCAAACGCCAACGGAGAGAAATAAAACGCGGCACGATCGACCCAATCTTAACCCCGAGCATGTCATTCCAAAACGGTGAGAGTCTAACCAAGTAGGACGCGGATGCTCAGGATAAGCAGGAAAATCTGAATCCTAGAAATCCTGCCATCCAGTAAATCCGCGTCCTATTGTTTCAGCCGATCTTAATATCATCTTAGACCATTGGTGTCTCAGAATGACAGATCGGCGGCTCTACGAATTGCTCTGGGTCGCTGGATCCATGTTTTCTGGAGTCTTTGGCGCCGGCAACAACCCACCGTTGAACCTTCTCATAAAGACGCGCAGCCCCGGCCGCAGTTGCACGCCCAAAAAAGCTTTGGTCTTGTCATCAGCTTTCACGCCCAAAGTCACACTCAACTCTTTGCCCTCGTTGGCCCGTTCGACTGTCACAGTCACTGTGTCGCCCGGCTTATAAGCAGCCACTGCATCCATTAACATCTGCGTGTCAGTGATCGTTTTGCCATCGAGCTTCTTGATCAGATCATTGTCCTGGATGCCCGCTTTCGCTGCAGCGCTATCGGGCTGCACTTTGCCAACCATCGCACCAAGGGGCATTGTCATTTCAGGCATTTCGCGGTTGAACATCATCACATTCGGGCGATAGCGAATGCCCAAATAAGCGGCACCCTTCTTTTCGGGATTCTCACCCAAAGTTATCTTCACTTCCTGCGTATCTTTGGCCGTCTTGGCTTTGACAGTCAAGGTCACCACATCACCCGGTTTCTTCGCAGCAATCAAATCGGCCAAGCTCTTGTCCATAGCAATGACAATGCCGTCGACTGATTCGATTGCATCACCGACCTTAAGGCCAGCCTTATCCGCTGGGCTGTCTTTGGTGACGGCTTCAATCGCTACACTGCCGCCTATCATCTGTGCTTCAGCCATAGGCAGGCCAGGCATTTCCGGGAAATCGTCTGGCATAGGTCGAGCGCTAAAAGTTTGACCTACGGGCGTCATACCTAGATAGGCCTTGCCATTCCGATCACCTGCCTTGGCCGTGAGGGTCACCTCGTTTTCGCCGCGCCTTACCATCAGCTTGATCGAGTCGCCTGACTTGAGCTTGGCCAACACATCGACGATATCCTGCGGCTCGCTCACGTCAGTGTCGTTGATCTTGAGCAAAATATCGCCACGGCGAAGCCCAGCCTTGGCCGCCGGGCTATCGCGCTGTACACGCGCAATCAACACGCCTGCCTCGTCATCGTTGGCTTGGGTGACTGCACCCTGAAACACACTTGTATTGGTCGCCGGGGCTGCCGACGCCATCTGCGCTGGCAGCATTGCAATTGCAGAACTGGCAATCAACGAAGATCCAATAATTGCCACGCCATACTTCATGAGGGATGGTTTTCGAACTGTCATAACTGTGTTTGTCCTCCAAAGACGAATCGAACCTTATCTGAAATAACGTCACGGGTATTGCTCAGTTATGCGTCAATTGAGTTGCACAATCGTTGTGGCAATATTGAGGAATCACAACAAATTAGTGTTTCAATTTTGTTGAAATTTGTAGCCAATTCCACGCACCGTTATAAGCCAGCGCGGTTCAGACGGATCGTCTTCGATCTTCTCGCGCAGATGGCGTATATGCGCGTCAATGGTGCGATCGTCTTCAATCTCGCTGCTGAAACCCCATACCGCCGTAATCAACGCCTCACGGGTTAAGGGGATATCCGGGTTGCTGGCCAGATGCCGCAGCAACTTAAACTCAGTCGGAGTCAGCAAGACCGGTTGGCCGGATTTGGTCACCGTGAGCTTTTCCAAATCGAGGTCGATCTCGCCAACCCCGCCAATCTCGCCGAATACCAAGTGGGCACTGGCCTGCCCAGCGAACTCGCCATACGCCCGCCGTAAGGCTGCCCGGATGCGCGAGATTAACTCACGCAGGCTGAATGGTTTCACGATGTAATCGTCCGCGCCCAGCTCCAGCCCCAGCACTTTGTCGGCCTCTTCGTCACGGGCCGTCACCATCAATACCGGTTGTTTGTAGCCATCGGCACGCATCTGTCGTAGCACATCAAAGCCATTCACTTCCGGCAGGCGCACATCCAACAGCACCAAATGCACCGCCTCATGTCGAATCAGCGCCAAAGCTCGCCCACCCGTGTCGGCCATCAATACTGTAAACCCTTCCTGCTGTAAGCCATATTGCAACCCGCGTGCCACCGCCGGGTCATCTTCTACAATCAAAATGCGATGAGAATTAGACATTTGGGAGAAATTATGAAGTATGAAGTATGAAAGATGAAAGATGAAAGATGAAAGATGATCCTACTTCATACTTCTTAATTCATACCTCATATTTTCTTAGAACGTTTGTTTGACACCACAGAACACCCGTTCTACAATAGTCATATGATCCACACCGTTCAGCCAACAGCCATCGACAAGTTGCAAATTCTGGGTGAGCAAATGATGCTGGAACCGGGCGAGGAGAACAGCGCCGCGCACAACCCGAACGCACCCGCACCGTGCGGGCACTCACCTGCTGAGTTGGCCCGTATCTATGGCAGCGAACGGGAAATGGTGTCGGTTTCACAAAACAAGAAGAACGCGCTGGGGATACATCACGCCGCATTGCCGAATGGCAAAACCATGCCCATGCTCAAGACCATGCTCACCTCGGCCTGCGAGCGCGATTGCCATTACTGTCCGTTTCGTGCCCGCCGCAATTTTCGGCGTGCCACCTTTAAGCCCGAGGAGATGGCCAATGCATTTATGGCCATCCATCAGAAAGGCGACGCCGACGGCTTATTTCTAAGCAGCGGAATCGCCGGTGGTGGGGTGAAGACGCAAGACCGCCTGATCGACACGGCTGAAATTTTGCGCCAAAAACACGGTTATCGTGGCTATTTGCACCTGAAAATGATGCCTGGCACCGAGCGCGAGCAGGTGCTGCGCGCCATGCAATTGTCAGACCGGGTCTCGCTGAATCTGGAAGCCCCCAACGCCAAACGACTACAGCACCTGGCCCCGCACAAAATTTTCTGGGAGGAGTTGCTGCGTCCGCTCAAATGGGCTGCCGAAATCCGGCGCACCCTGCCCCCACCTCAAGGGCGCAATCGCTGGCCGTCCTTTGTCACCCAGTTTGTGGTTGGCGCAGCCGGCGAAAGCGATGTGGAAATTCTAAGCCTGACCGGAGAATTGACCAAACTTGGCTTACAACGTGCCTATTTCTCAGCCTTTAATCCGGTCAAAGACACCCCGCTCGAAAATCAGGCCGCCGAAAATCCTTGGCGTGAACACCGACTCTATCAAGCCTCGTTCCTGCTGCGCGACTATGGCTTTGAGTTCGAGGATTTGCCCTTCTCCCAAGCCGGCCACCTGCCACTGGATGCCGACCCAAAGCTAGGTTGGGCACGTCTCAATTTGGTGGACAGTCCCATTAACATAAATACGGCTGATCGGCATGCCTTGTTGCGCATCCCCGGCTTTGGCCCACGCGGTGTCGAGGCCATTTTGCAGGCCCGCACAACGACTGTCCTACGCGATTTGCGCCAGCTGCAGAAGCTCGGCGTCAATACCTCCCGCGCTGTCCCTTTTGTCCTGCTAAATGGTCAGCGCCCAGCCCAACAACTTGCACTGCTGTAGTTTGACGTCCTACACCCTTTCAGTTTGTGCCAAGACTACGACTAAAGTTGTAGTCCAATCTACATCGGAAGTCTGTCGTCAATGTTTTGACAGTATGCAATAATGTAGACAGGAAAGGCGATATATATTCCTCCTCTTCTCCTCGTTGCGACCTCCCTTGAGCAAGGAGGTCATGACATTTTTCAAAGTGCTATGCAATTAAAGTCTATTTCAATATAAAGTAGATTATAGACGTCGTATTGCTATCATAGTCATCTGCAACATATTTACTTATCGCTAGTAGAATTTACACTGATATTCTACGATATATATTTAGCGACTGAGCACATGGCAGATATATGATAGGGCAGGCCAATATTCGCAACATTTCGCTAAGCACCTTCCTTGGATGCGTGCTAGTTTGGCTATCCGTTAGCGGTGTCCAGGTCAGTCAAGCTCAATCATCGTTGCAGTCACCTTCGCAAACACTAAGCGATGAGTTGATAACATTCTCCCAGCTCGGCATAAAAGACCAGACCCTGCGCGGCCCATTTGATGCTGCATATTTGGAATTTGGTTTACCTGCGGATTGGCAAGCGACTGGCGACGGTGAACTTCAATTGGATATCAACTCCCTGCTACTGGGTGGTGATCCTACCCAGACTGACAGCGCCACCCTCACCCGTCCCAGTACCCGCCGTTCAACCGGCCTGATCAATATCAAACTAAACGATGTAACAATCGGTAATTTGCCGCTGGGTGCGTATGGCAAGCAAAACATCGCCGTAACCGTGCCCATCAGTGCTTGGGTTTCCTCACGCAGCGACGGCCTAAACTTTATTTATGTCGAGTTAGTCGATTATCCGCGTTGCGACAGAGACGAGCAAGTCGTTATGTACTTGCAGGCTACCTCCCGATTGCGCCTGCCCCACCGGATTGCTCCACTCCAACCCAATTTTCGCCACTTGCCACGCCCGTTTTACCAGCGCGCGTTACAACCCGACATCGCCACACTGGTCATCCCTGACCACCCTAGCGCCGACGAATTGCAGGCTGCCATGAATGTGGCCGCTGGATTTGGGCGGATGACCCTGGGTAACCTGGGTCTGACTTTAACCACAGCGTCACAATTACAAAGCAGCGGCCAAATCACATCGCATTTAATTTTGGTTGGGAAAGTGGGCGCATTTGGCGAACAGTTCGCCAAAGCGACTTGGCCAGTCGCCCCTCAGCAAACGCAATTTAAGGATGTAGATCCCGGCGATGGCGTGCTACAAATAGTATCCTCCCCTTGGGACGACTCTCGCGCATTGCTGTGGGTGGGTGGGGAAACGGATGAGGGTCTGCTAAAAGCCGCGCGCGCGCTGAGCACTGGCATGGTGCGTGCGTTGACGACACCTAACGTGGCCATCGTTTCGAACACCCGTCTGCCCACAGCAACCGCCGATCTACCAACCGATTTTGATCTGGCCGATTTGGGCTATGGCATCCAGGAATTCTCCGGTCCCGGCATACGCTATACCAACTATCAGTTTCATGTGCCCGATAACATGCGCGCCAAATCAGACGCGTATTTCGAGCTGAACTTTGTACACTCGGCGTTGCTGGACTACGCCAGCTCTGGCTTAATTGTCACCCTAAATGGCGAATATGTCGGCTCAGCCCGCTTTGATGATTCTTCGACGCTATTGAGCAAAGAGCGTATTCCTTTGCCTGCTAATTCCATTCGGAATGGCAACAATGATTTGGGCGTGCAGGTCGATCTCACTCCGCGCAACCGATGTGGCAATTCGTCGCGGCTGTGGGCATCAATTCGGCCCGATTCGCAAGTTCATTTGCCGCTGGTCAGCGCACCGACTGGCAACGATGACACGCGCATCAACTTAAGCCGGTATCCCAAACCGTTCAATACTCAGCCCGATTTGTCACATCTGGCGTTTGTGCTCGGCCTGCAAGATACAAGCGGATGGCGTACCGCAGCGCACTTGGCTTTTCAGCTCGGCCAGAACAGCGCCCAGCAACCGCTGGATATCGCTGTCTTGTTTGGCGATACCACTGATACGCAACGCCGCGATGAACGCAACCTCATTATCGTAGGCCGCCCTACCCAATTGCCAATGCTTGAGTTATTAACGGACGCGTTGCCCGCACCTTTTCTACCCGGTTCTGATATGGCTATACAACCCAACGCCGTCGAGTATCGCGTAGCAAAGAATGCGGATGTGGGCTATGTACAGCTGCTAACTTCCCCCTGGAACGAACAGCGCGTCATTCTGGCTGTCCTCGGCAACACCGAAGCCGGTTTACAACAAGCCTTAAATTCGCTGGTATCACCGCGCTTACGAAGTCAGCTCAACGGCAATTTTGCGTTAATCAACAATGATCAAGTGTATGCCGAGGAAGTCCGCGTACGCCAGGCCGTCGTGGTGCCAACTGTCACACCGATGGTCACAGTTGAACCCGTGTCCAGCCCATCCGGCACACCCACTTGGCTGCTACCTGCTGTAGCCATTTCCATCGGCTCGCTATTCATCCTGCTCAGCGTGGTGGGGTTCTGGTGGGCCCGCCGACGACGCCACATCCCAAGCCAGCCCATGCCGGAGCCGGAGCCGCCATTGCCCGTCACGCCTGCATCGCCTGTGCCACCCATCTCGACAGAATTGAAAGATAACAGCGTTGCCTCAGATGCCGAAACAGGTCTGACAAATCTGATTGAAGATCAAACCTCTCAGCAGCCCGACGCCACTAACAATTTGGACTAGGTCGTTAGGGAGAAGCCTGGAACCTTAGAGCCTGGTTGTGTTTGGATTTTCGACAGTCAATCCCTCTGCCTGAGCAGCCTGATTAAGCTCATCATCAGCACAGACAAACGTAAAGTCGTCGTCGGCACCAATGGCCTGTGCCAAGCGCAGAGCACTAGCGAGCTGTAGCGAATCGCATCCGCGCAGGCGATGGCGGCGAACAAGAACAACGGCTTCATCAAACATGGCATCATCCACAATGACGTAGCCAAACACGACCGAGGCGTCGTTGTCAAACCACGCCACCAACTCTACTGCAGCGGCAGTCTGCAAGCGCCGAATAATAGCCGCACTGACCTCCGCCAAAGTGAGCCGGGAGATGGCGTGAATAATCGTCGAATCGGCAATCATATTGTCCACACGCTGCGATCCTGTTTCGGCGAAATATCGTTTGACGATGGCGCTCGTGTCGTAGAAATAGGTTGCCATACTCAGGTTTAGCGGCGCTCACGCATAATCATTTGTGAGATCGGCTCGCCATCGACCTTGATGGGATTGAATGGCGAAATTTCGCCATTGCGTGCTGGGCGCTTGATGACACCTTGTGCTTCCAGCTTCTGCAAAAGCACTTCCTTTTGGATTGCGTGCGCTTGGTAGAACTTCAGAGCCTGCTCAATGCCGTCAGAGGCGTCTTCGGTCACGCCGCCTAGCGCATTGATGCGCTGGCCGATCTGCTTGGCCAGCGTATACATATCTTCGGTAATGGCAATGTTGCGGCGCGTGCGATCGGTGCGTGGTCGGCCAGATCCCGGACGCGCACCACCGCGTTGAACCTTGCTACTTGTTTTGGTCGCTGTCATTCGAAACCTCCAGTGGGTCGGGATACAATAATTATTGCTGCTGCTGATTTTTGATATTTTACACACAATATTGAGATCCTAACGATCTTTCCGTCTCACGAAGAAGCTTTGATCGCCCGCACGACGCGCAGCAAGCCGCGCCCCATTAGCGTTGCTTCCAGCATAAAGCCACCCAGCCAGCCTAAACACAAGCCATATAGCCCACCGAAGTGTGC
>JANMVQ010000171.1:0-20445 GCA_031392845.1 Chloroflexota bacterium | reverse complement strand
CGTTTCGATCACACGGTCGCATTTAATAGTCCTTGACCTATGTATTATTAATCTTTATCAAAACCTGTTGAGAAGAAGCTGCAATTTGTGTAACCTGTCATCCAAAAGCGTTGACAATCTGATATGTCCATTTAAGCGTTCACTGAACAAAGTCAATTGTGCCGCGTGTTCCAAGGTCAAAGATTTTCATCGTCTTGGTATTGAATAGTTTCTCGAATTCATCTGGCCCCTTCCGGTGAGAATAAGCAACCCACTCACCATCTGCTGATGCATCAATATAGCTGCCCCAAGCACCGTCGATTTGTAATATGCCAATCAGGCCTGTATTGAAATCAAGCATTCCGATCTTAGAGCTGCTTTTACACCACAGATCAACCCACCAGAGTAACCCCGCGCCGTGTGCACCGGAGCTATAGCTATAACGTCTTTCGCAGCCCGCAAGCGGTTGAGGCAGCGCAGTTCGTGCACCGCTTAGATGAATAAGTTGATGAGTTCCTTGCTCATCTGAGTGTACTACTGCTGCGTTAGGTAGCAAGTCGAAACTATCACTTGGTTCAAATCGCATATTTTCAAACAGTGCTCGACTAATTTGTTCTTTAGGATTGTAGTCGTAGACATTGACTTTTTGAGTTGTCTTGTCAATAGCTTCATATCGTAAATTGTCGTAATCAGTCCATCGATATGCTAATGCTGCAGCGACAAGATTTGATAAACTTGGAACGGTGACCTGATTGCCTGTTTTGAGGTCGAAGACATGATATGACCCATCGAATCGAAGTCCATGACCACAATATTCGCCTCCATACTTTACGCTGAGCCATCGCCCAGAATGTGAAATTGCCATGCGGCAAACTAATTTTTTGACGCTAGCCACTCGCCGAAATCCGTTTTTGCCATATATACGTAGTTCGTTGTTTACCGCGATAATGAACTGAAATTCAGTTCCCGGCACCATCACCGGGAATTCAGAAACACGCTTAGACTCTAATGAAAGCAATTCATTGAGTTGTGCCGTTCTTGCGTCGAGCATGTAATAGTGTATAGACTTCACTTGTTGACCTGCTATCTCGTTGGATGACGTGGCGACAATCAAGCCTAAATCACCTCGCGTTGACCACATCGGACAGCTGAAATTGTTTGGCAATTGCATTATTTTGCGTTGATCGATTGTCTGATCCGGCCTAACGAGAATTTGTACAACTGCATCAAACGAACACAGAAAGGCCAATGTTTTGGATGATACTGGCTTAGCATTTGCGCTTACGTCGGATGCCCATATTGGAAGGCTCAGTCCAAGGAGTAGCGAGACACTAAAAGCAATTGCAGTGGTATGTTGCATAGTTCTCCCCATTGAGTTAGTAAGTTTGTGTTGCGATAGCATCTTCAGCAACCAGCCTATACGGATCATCGCACTTATTTGTGTGAAGCATTTATAAATTTTCATTTATCTTTTCTTGAATAAGAATGCTGTGTCAATTGGAGTAACGTTCTGGCCATTT
Organism: Chloroflexota bacterium; assembly: GCA_031392845.1. Classification (GTDB taxonomy): domain Bacteria; phylum Chloroflexota; class Anaerolineae; order J036; family Brachytrichaceae; genus JANMVQ01. The sequence goes on along the minus strand of JANMVQ010000171.1, from coordinate 18,946 downwards.
ACTCTAGGAAACACAGTTAAGTGTTTATGTGGGATGTCCGAATGACCTCTTTGACTGTAATATCCGATAAGCTGACCTTTCTTAACTGGGTCGCCGAATTTAAGTCCTGCCACTGGCGTGGTGTGATAGAAGAGAAAGCTGACCTGTAGATTGGAAACTAAGTTAATTGCCGGTCCGCCAGCATTTGATATTTGGAGCAGAGGCGAAGAATCTACTGCCTGCGCCGAAGCAGGAGAAATTGCGCCAGCAACCAGCAAGGCTAAGATACACATTTTATTTATCAAGTTCATCAGTACTCCACTGCCAAGTCACAGCGATTAAAAGAAATTCAGCTAAAACACCGTACTCAATGCGATGTTTAGTGCTCTAGTCATTAGCGACCCCGCAGCAAAGTCGCTGCTCGGATTCAATCGTCAGACCATACTAGTTTTCTAATTGATCCTGTTATTTTGGAGCTATACATAAGCGTCGCGCTCCGGCCCATTGAAGTATTAAAAAGATATAAGGTCGAGATATTGCCTCTAAAAGATTGATATGCCGCGTATAGACTATCAGCACTCCATGTCAAATCATCAAACCGGAATTCCACATTGACAAATTGTGTTGCCGCACCCTTTTTTATGTCGTAAAAAGTGATGATGCCATAGTCGCATACGATCCCAAGATGCTGATTGTCGGGTGACCAGATAATCTTATTAACCGCCCGACAGGTATACGCAGGAGTGGAGAATTTTAAAAGAGGCAGTAGTTTGAAGGTCGAATTTGATGTGTCATAAATAAGGAGATCCTCGTTCACGACCTGGGCCAAATATCGACTGTCAGTGGACCAAAACAATCTACTAACCATGTTTATGGTCGAGGTTTCCGTAATCACTTTTGATGGCAAACCTGCAAGCACTTGCTCTAAAGTCGCCCAAGTAAATGTATTTATCGCTTTGGGAAAACCATTGAAGTCGATTTGGGTTACTGCCACCTTTTTGCCGTCATGCGACCAATTTGCTAGCGTTGATATGTAGTCTTGGCCCGTATGTCCGGTATGAATTGCGTAAGTGTGTGCCGTTTTTATATCTACAACAAATGAATCTGATGAAGTCGCGCCATTGATACAGTTATCGCCCTTCCGAAATGAGATCAAGGCCTGATCAGGAACAAAGCGCGCCTCACAAATCGGTGCTTCAAACTGGGTCAAGCGGCGCATAGGAGCACCTTCAACAACGATGTAAATATCCTCGTGACCTTGCCAGCACCTTTCGTAAAGCGCGGTGAAAGGTAAAGCATTTTGGCAAGTGGATTCAGTGGAGGCAGTCAGTGAGTTTAGCGCAGACACGATAATCAATTGATAGGTACCATCTGGCATCCAGCGATATTGCAATAGGCGATTATCTTTGGGACTGAATCGATAAGCTGTCTTTGGTGCAACCTCGGGCTGATGGGCTTGATGAACTTGAATCGACAGCGACTTTGGGTCATATAACAAGACTCTTGACCCATCTGGCGAGCGTGGCTCACAAGGGGCAATGTCTTGTACGGTGCTTACCGTCTTTCCATTGCGGGGATTCACCCTAAGCATGCTATGGTCAAGGCAGACAATCAATTCTTGAGGATTAGTTCGTGTATCAATGCGGGCGGTGGCTGGAATATCGACAACGAATATAGAGAGACTAATGATTAGCACGACTAGATTCTTATTGAAGGGGAATATCATCATTAATTACTGGCCTCCCTCTTAAATTTCAGGCAATTTAAGGATTTACTTACGAAAGATAAAGGAAGGATTTATTCCTAGCTTACGATTGCCATCTACTATAGGAAAGATGCTTGTGTGAGAATGTGGCCCAGTTGAATGTCCTCTTTGGCTATAGTAACCGATAACGTCGCCTTTTTTTACAGGTTGCCCTAGTTTTAGGTCACTTTTTGGTGTTGTGTGATAAGAATCAATCTGATATAGAGTGTTATTTATACTGGGATGATTTATTGACACATATGATCCACTTAGTTGTTTAGCACAGGTTGGATCTCCACAGCTTGACAAAGTTCCGTCGTCTCCAAAAGCTCTAACATTACCATCTGCAACTGCATAAACTTCACGACCCGGCACTACTTCAGTAAATTTTGTGTCGTCCTCTGCACTGTTGTAGCATCCATTTGAATTGCAGGTTGTCGTATTCCAAGCTGGATCGCTGCTTGATATTCCGTCTAGTCCATCGTGCTGATCCGTAAAACCCCATCCTATTTTGGCGCTATTCGGGCCAAATGGTGATCCCCATTCTGAATTTGACGAAGCCAAAGTTGCACCTGTTGCAACGGGCATAATGGTAGGTTGCGGTGTCGCAGTCGGCACTGCCGTCGCGGTAGCGGTGGCAGTAGGCTGAGGCGTTGCCGTCGCGGCCAAGGGCACAATCGCCGGGTTCAATAATGACACGTTAGGTTTGAATTCTTCTGTTTTCTGCTGCGCTGACAAAACAAACAAAGATTTAACCCAATTCACAACACTATCACAGATATCGCAGTGCCCCGACGGATCATTCCTTTGCACCGGACTATTCGACGCATACGCGTACCGATTAAACGCTTGCGGCTGATCCGGCGCCGGTACCATCGAATCCGCCTGCACAAACCGCCCAATGCCCGCCGCGTACCAACGCGCCCGCATAAACGTCAGCCCATTCGCCTCCGCCTTGCGATGGGTCGCCCAGCCCCAGCTCCCATCAACCTGACCCAACTCCGCCCGCAGCTCGCCATACGGCGCATACAACTGCCGACCGACAACTGCTCCCGACGCATCGGTCATCGAGTTCACACTGGACAAATGATCGCCATGCAGCCAGCGCACCTGATCGCCCGCCCGCACCGCGATCCGCTGCGAACCAAACGCATACGTCTTGACCGTTGCCACCGACGCCACATCGAGGTTGGCTATGGCGACGTTGTTCACATTGTCAGTCGCCGTCACCCGCCAGCGATACACATGACCGGGTGCCAAGTTAATAGCGCTCACCTGTGGGTTGAGTTGATTCTCAGCAATCCGAGTGACCGTAATGCCATCCGTGAGCAGATCAATGTCGTAGCGGCGCAGACCGCTTTGCGTATCCGCCCCATCGATGGACAGCATGCTACTCCCAGTGCGGGTGCGTGATGCCGCGCTCAGGCGTAGCTGCGGCGGCGTAGCATCGTTGGCCACTTGAATCGTCGCGGTAGTCACATTTCCGCTGCGATCAAGCGCCTGGATCACCACATCGCGCTTGGTCGCAATTGGCAAGGTCAGCGTGTCTAACCAGCTTCCGCTCAGTGCGCCATTCGCAGCGTGCGACGCTGCTGCACCGATCTGGATGCTGCTCAAGCCGGCCAAGTTGTCGCTGGCCATTACAGTCGGGGTGAGTGTTGCGGCCGCATCACCCGCGTAGACAAATGTGTTCGAGACAACATACGCATAGGGGAACCCACCGATGAGCTGTGTAACCGTGATCTGCGGCGCAACCGAATCGACGACCAAGCGCACGATAGCGCTCGTGCCAACATGTCCAACCGCATCGGCGGCGCGATAGGTGAGGGTGTAATCGCCATCGACCGACAGTGGCCCCACCGCGCGCGACCAAGTTCGGGTCAGCCCAATCGTGGCGTCATCGTCGTTCCACTCGCCCAGCGGTATCGCTGCGCCCAACTGCGGGTGGCTGCTATCGGCCAACGCCTGCCGCACCAAACCAGCATCGCTCACGGTGGCCGAGATCGGCACAACCACACCCTGTCGGGTGAATAGCGCGCTGGTTGCCGATGTCACCACCGGTGACAGGGTGTCCCTTCGCACCAGAGTTTGTGCCCGTAGTCCCGGTAGGCTGCGGTTGCCCATCGCATCAATTGCAACTGCACTAAGCACATTTTGTCCCTCACTTAGCGGCACCCACACTTGCCATTCCCCGCTGGCTTGAGCGGTGGTGGTGACTATGCTTGCACCCCCTTGAACGATGACTCCCAGGAATGGTTCGAAGACGCGTCCAATCAGCAAAGTCTGCGTGTCGCTTACCCAAGTGCGTGTGCGCGGCAACCAGATCTCAGGCGCATCGGGTGGCAGATAATCCAAGGTGAGTGTGGTTGTCGCGACACCACGATTTGCCAAGGTGTCTATGCCTTCGAAGATCACTTCATCCTGACAATATGCACCCGCCTCGCACCACGCGGTGTCAGCCAGTCGTGACGCTTGCCAGGTGCCGATTGAGCCGCCGGGGTCAATTTGGCTCAGGGTTTGCAGCGGGTTGTGTTCACGCGGTTTGGCACTGATGGCGGTGGCGGGGAAGGGATCAGATTGGCCGCGTGCGGTGGCGGTCAGCATCAACGTTTGGCTTAGGCCCGCCCAATCTGGCGCGATGCCGATGCTGATCAGGGGGGGCTCGGCGGGCACGGTCGCGATCACCGCTGCGCTGAGCGCGCTCCACACGCCCGATGCATTCTGGGCCTGTGCGGCGAGCGCATTGTCGCCCATATGCAGTGGGAACTGATCGATGCGCCAATGCCCCGCCGTGTCCACGAGCGCACTCACGTTGGTCACCGTCACCCCATCGCGACGCACGATGACGTAACTGCCCGGTGCGCCGGTACCACCGACTGCGGGTAGCGCGGTGCTGAGGATGCCGCTGGGGTAGAGGATCACGGGTGCGCTAGGCACGGCCCGATCCATCCGCACAGTTTGTTGCGCACTAGACGTGCGCTGGGTGCCGTTGCTCAGCGTAGCGGTCACTGCCAGGGTAATGTCGTAGCTGCCATCGGGCAGAGCTGCCCCAGTCGCATCCGTCCCGTCCCAGACAATGGTTTCGGGCAACACCAGAGAGCCCGTCCACAGTGGCCAGAGCCCAGAGGGGGTTCCTGTGGGTGGGCGCACCGACACTTCCCAGGTTGAGATCGTTCCACCTGCGGGGGGGGCAGAGGCTGGGGCGATGAGTGCGATGTCCCGTACGCCATCGCCATTCGGTGAGAAGGGATCGGGCAAGACGGTCAACGCCGCGCTGGCCGCAGTTGGATCAACGGTCAAGGCAATGGCGTCGCTGGCCAGATGTCCAAACGTGTCGGTCGCGTTGGCGCTGAGCTCAAGATGCCCCACGGGCAACGCAGTGGTCACAAACTCGAAGTGTCCCAAGGCATCGGCCTGGATTGTGCCAAGCAGCGCACCGTTCACCGTTAGCGCGACTTGGGCAAATGGGTCGGTCACACCGACGATCGTCTGGTGGGTCTGATTGAGCAGGCTGCCACTGATGGGATTGGTGAGGTGAATGTCCGCTGTGGTGTCGATGTTGAACAGCCATTCGCCGCGCCCGTTGGCTCCGCTAGTGCCGACAAATTCGGCTACGACGCGGACCGGGCGTTCGTTGCCGCCTAGCAAATCAGCAGTCGGTGTGACGACAAAGCCAGTGGCGCTACGCTCACCAAGGGCCGGAACGCCATCGACGGTGACGATGATGGAGAGTGGATCGACCGGCAGACTGGGATCAAATACACCACTGATAACGGGCCGAAGTATGCCTACTGTTCCAGTGGGTACAACGCTGATTAGGGTTGGGCCAGAAGTCGTGTAGACAAAACTGCGCTGCACAATGTTCTGGTTACCGGCGGCATCTTCGAAGATCGCTGTGACCGCATTGTTGCCGATCACTGGCATCAAGGTTGCGGTGAAGTTTTGCCCACTGATGGCGAGCGGCGTGCTGTTAAACGTCATGCTCACCACGCTGTTGGCATCCATGCCACTGGTCTTGCCGCGCACGAGTACAAAATTCGTGCTGACTGTGGGGGTGACCGCAGCGGGCCAAATCAGCGCATAGCCTTTGTTGGGCTGATACAGCGTGGTGGGTTGCGTCTGGGGCGGCGTAGTGTCGAGGATGATGATGGGCCAGGTGTTGGCGGTTGTTCGCAGCCCAGCCGCATCGGTCACTACCACGCGCGCTTCATACAAGCCGTCGCTGACCAGTGCGCCACCATCGGCCAAACCATCCCAACTGAAGGTATACGGTGCTGCCGACTGTGCGGCGAACTGCTTGACCCGCGTTGTTCCATCCGCAGTCCAGATGCTGGCTTGCCAAGTGCCCACGCCTGAGCCCACATCGCTCGCATCAAATGAGAGTGCCAGCGTGTCCTTGCGGCCATCGCTGTTGGGTGAGACATAGGCATAGGTACCAGCGGGCTGCGAGTTGCTGATGGTCGGCGCATCCACATCGACATTGACCGAATAGACCAGGCTATCGGCGCAATTGCCCACCGTGTCGCAGGCTCGAAACTGCACTTGATGCGCGCCGCTCGAATTAAACGGCATCTGCACACTGGCTGTTTGACTGCTGGGCGTGCCGCTGGTGCTTCCCACTGCTGCGTAGGCCTGGCTTGTAATTGGCCCAGCCTGATCGGTGCGATAGCTGATGGCGCTGGCCAGCACACCGGCGGTTGCATCGTTGACGGTCAGCGTAACTATCGGGTGATCCATCTGCCAGCCGCTGGCGGGCAAAAAGCTTGTGAAGTTGGGTGCTGTAGCATCTTGAGTGGATGAGACAACATTTGACCAAGGTGACGCGACGATACTGTGCAGCGCGCGTAGGCGATAGTAATAGGCCGCCCCATCGATCAGACCGTTTACGGTGTAGCTTAAGACCGATCCGAGTGTTTGTGTGTTCAACCCTGTAGCGAAAGCGGTATCGGTTGCACGTTGCAACTCGAAGGCAGTGCTGGTGGTCGCACCGCCGTAGTGCCAACTTAAGTTACGTGCAGTGCCTTGGGTGAGCGCCGGAATCGCATCGATGGTTGGCACAGGCACAGTGACGGTCAGCGCATGCATCGTCAGGCTGTCCCAAGCTGCGGCAACCTTTTGCTCGGTGGCCGTGCCCAGAATGAGGCTGCGCGGCCGGTCGCGCCCGGTGACGGTTCGGACGAAGCCGAGATGGGCCGGGTTAGTGTCGGCGGAGCCATAAACGGTGATCGTGCCTTGCTCGCTCGCTGTGCCGATGTTGGTGCTGGGGGTGTAGTAGATGCGCACCAGCCCAAACTGATCGGGCGTCAAGTTTTCGAAGAAGCCCAAAGTGACATTTGAGGATGTTCGGGTGAAAAACCAATTCTGACAGATGGGGTTGGCAAATGGGGTGGTGCCAGCGGCATTCCATGCGCGCTGCAAATAGCGGGCGGACATGAGTGAACGCGGCCAGCTCACTTGGCCACCTACTGAAGGCAGCGCCTCGGTGACTGGGATGGCATATTCATCCGGTTTAAACGCGGCGAAGTAAACAGTCGCGCCATAGTTGCCGTGCCCAAAGCGGGCATGGATCGTCGCGACAAAAGGGCCGGCCTCAGGCAAGACGGGCTGAGTGTTAAACAGAATACTCTGATGGGTTGCCTGCGTGCCGGTGATCGTGACCCCATCGGGTGTCAGCGCCCAGCCGAAAGTGTGACCGGCATTACCGGGTGGATCGTTGTAGAGGATTTGGGCATCGCAGTCATAGACTCGGCGATCCTCGGCGTCCCAACCGGTGATTGGCCAACTCTTACCGGCAAAGGTGAGCGAGTAATATGATTGGGTGGGATCGGCTGGTCCTAAGGCAGCGGCTACGTTGATTGCTGTGGGTGCAAGTGCAGCTTTGGCGTTGGTTGCAGTTTTCACGGGTTGAAGGGGAGTGAATGCTGGCACACTGCCGAGTGCCGCGAGTGGCCAAGTTTCTTCATACAGCTCGCCGATGAAGATCGTCATGCTGTCAGAATCTTGTTGCGCCACCCGTTCGCCATCGGCGTTGTAGTAGTAGTGCTCTTGCGAGATGCGGTGACCATTGTCAGTGGTCACAGCGATCAAACGATTCTCAGCATCCCAGGTATGTTCATAGGTAATGTAAGTCGTGCCACTGAGCTCAATACGCTCAGTCATATTGCCAATCGCATCGTAACTGGCATGGAATGGTGTTACGCCACTGTCGTTCTGAATGGCGGCGACTGCATGTGGTTTGCTAGCGTTGTAGAGATAAGACTCCGGGCCAGTGGCAGGGTCGGTGTTGCGCTGGGTGATGTTGCCGATGGCATCGTATTGCCACGATTGGTTGTAACGACCCACACCTGCGGCATCGGTCTTGGCCGAGATCAAACGATTCAGTGGATCGTAATCAAAAGCTTGGGTTTGCCCGGCGTTGGCAAAATCATGGATCGAGGCAATATTGCCAATCTTGTCGTAGGTATAGCTGCTGCTGTACGGTAACCCGGCTTGGTCCGGTGTGTGCGGCGTGGCGCAATCTGCCGCGCTCGGCGCAGTGCAGGTCTGGGCCAATCGCCCAAAGTTGGCTCGCTGGGTATCGTTTACCGGCAAGCCCGAAGCCTGACCCAAACTGGGGAAGGCGTTGTAGCCATAGAAGCCAAAGCGAGTGGTCAGACCATTGCCCAGTTGCTCAGTCATCATTTGGCCCAGCGCGTTGTAGCTCGCATCGCGCACCAGTTTTGTCTCTTGGGTGAAGGGTTGACTGGTCTCTAGCGTCACTGGACCTTGTGCGCTATAGGTGGTGGTGACGACTTCGCCATCCGGATACTTCACCCAAGTTGGCCGATCCAGGTTGTCGTAGCCGCGCTCGACGCTGTAGTCGCCGTAGCCATCCTTTGGCACAAGCGGTAATGCGAGGGTGTGGGTCTCGCGGATCGCTCGCCCACGCAAATCGTAGGCCCAGACAGTGACACCGGTTGTGTCAGTCATGCGGGCACGTTGGCCGATGCCGTTTGCGGCACTGTCGTATTCGTAGCGCGCCAGAGTAGATGCAGTGCAGCGTGTGCCTAGGCAGCTTTTCGTCAGCACGCGATCCAGCACGTCATATTGAAATGTGATGGATTGATTCAATGCATCGGTCTGAGTGATGAGGCGTCCGCGTGCATCGTAGTCATACGACCAAGTGCCCATATCGGGATCAGTCATGCCGATCTTCTGACTCAATGCGTTGTAAGTGATGATGGTACGATGGCCGAGCGTATCAGTGATGACGACAGGTCGGTCGGCGGCATCGTAACCATAGTGAGTGGTGGCATAAGCGGGTTGATCGAAGACCGGTGCGGCGAATGTGCCGCTGTATTCTTTGACTGTGGTGAGCCGTCCGAGTGCGTCGCTACGATGGACGCTGAGGTGGCCTTTTGCATCGAGTGTCGCCACGTCAAACCCATCATAGGCCACCTGCGTGAGTGTGCCGTCGACACCGGTTGCTGAGATCGCACGACTGAGGTCATCAAACCGGGTGACACTTGTGGGCAACACATCCCAATTGGGCGCGACATAGGTAGTCAGCGCACCCAGCGAGGGCACGCTGACACTCTGCTGAAATGCGCGTCCAGCGCCATCGAATTGCACCGAGGTTGCTACCGCCGACACACCTTCGAGAGTCTGATCGGTAATGACGCGGGTTTGCATCACTCGCCCAAGACCGTCGTAAATTTCAGCGCTCGAATAGGTGGGGAAGGCGATGCTGTCTGGGCGTTGGCGAGCCACAATGACCACGCCGCTCATGCTGGCGTTTGCAAATGGTTCGCCTGTAATCGTGGAGGTGATTGGGCCACGCGCAGGCGTTGCGTCGCCATACTGATATTCGAGGGTGGGCAAGCCTGTGGCAATGCTGAGTTCGGGTTTGGTCGCGGCTAACAAGCGTCCAAACACATCGTAGCGATAGGTCAGCTTGGCCCCGGTGGGCGAAATTTCGTAGGCGGTTTGTCCAAATGCGCCGCGCACAAGTTGTTGAGTGGGCAACGTGCCGCGCCACTTACCTGAATCGGGCAATTCTTGCAAGATCGGCAGAGTGAGCCCATCAATCCCGTAGTAGGCTGCCCGCGCCACGTGCCCAAGCGGATTGGTCCATTGAATGGGATACAGCCCAAACTCGTGGTCGTAACTGAAAGTCGTTGTGGCACCCGCACGGCCCTGCGTGATCGGACGATTGTTGCTGCCTGGATCTACAGGCCAGCCGTAGTCGTCAAAGATCGTCTCGCTGGTTTTGTTGCCGGAGGCATCAAAGGTCATGCTGATGTCGCGGGTGCGGTCAATATTATTTACCGAGGCGACAAACTGGGCCATGTCGGCTCGCCCGAGTGGCGTGTAAAAGTAGCGCATTTCGCTAAGACGGGTGCCATCAGCGGAGCGAACCACGCTGCTCGTTTCTCGGAGCAACCAGCGGGCGGCATCCAACATGCGGAAGGTCGTAACGCTGGTTTTGGTGCGCTCGGCCCCACTGTATTCGTCGGCACCAGTGGCCTGGCCATAGAACACGCCGCCTTGGAGTGCCTTGTCGTAGCGGGTTGTGACACGTTTAAAGATATCTCGTCGCACGCCGTCTATACCAGCCGGATACATTGTGCTGGTGAGGTTAGCGGCGAACCAGCCGTCTTTGGCGGGCAGATCCCAAGCGGTGCCAGCATACACCGCGTACTCGTTGGTCGATTCAGTGAGAATGCGGCGGCCATCTTTCGACATACCGCGCTGGATCAAACCGCGTCCTAGCAGTTGATAACTGGTGGCAAAGGTTTGTGCATCCACCGACAGCACCGAGTTGGCAAGTGGCGTCACGATGCTAGTCAGTAGCCCTGTGCCGCCGGTCAAGTTGATGGAGATTGATAAGGTGCGCGTCACTTGGGCGTGTCCCATTAACGTATACGATGGGCTCCAGTCGTGGCCTTCTTGCCGACAAGCTGCGGCGGGCTCATTAAAGCATGGGGTGCTATAGGCGTAGGCTTCGTAGTTCACCCAGCCTTTCTCGCTGCGGGTCGTTTTGGCGATGACGCGATAGTTCTTCTTGTCGGACCGGTCAAGGCGGGCATAGGTAAATTCAACCTCGCCGCCGTAGTTGTTGCGAATCTTGCTGAGCAAATTTGTTGTGTCAGCGACTTTGGTGTAATCGAATTGCACTGGGGGCAGACTGGTGTGATCGGCGCCGTTCCAATATTCCTCGCGGATGGCTTTCAGGGTGCGGGTGCCTTTGTAATCGAGCACGTAGCGTCGGATCAAGTCTTGGTCGGGGGCGTTTGGAACGCCCACTGTCATGCGCAGCAGGTTAGGTTGGAAGTGATCATCAGCGCGTTTTAAGTAATCGACGTAGATAGCGAAGCGGCGTGTGGTCAGGCTGCCATCGGGCCGCACACTGCTCCCGTATACGACCTTTGTGAGGCGCAACTCTTCGGCCAGATCATTAAAGAGACTGGCGTATGACCACTCCTGCGACCAACGTATTTTGCTCGGGTCATCACGATGGATGGCATATACATGGCGCAAATACCAAGCGGATACAAATTGTCCGGTCTGTTCACCACCAAATTTCATGTGTTGCTCTGTTTCGGGGACAGTCCCGAAAGTGTAGCGGGTGCCATCAGTCATCCAGACTTGCCAGTATTCGCTGGTCGTTGCTTCTGCTAGCACCAGATCACCTATGCAGGGGAACTGCGCATTGCAACGGCGGATGCGCACGGGTGCATATTGCTGAGGTACATATTCGCCGCTGCCTTTGTGAACTAACTGATAGGCTGCGCCGCCGAGATTTAAGGTGAAGTCTTCGGCTTGGCGGGCGACGGTGCGATATGCTTCGCGCCAATAGAAATATCGGCAGGTGCCGTCATATTCTTTGGGAATGCCGTAAAGATCGCAAAGTTCACCACTTATACGTTGATCAACTCGGTCTTGATATGTCTCATAGTCAACTTTGGTTCGGCGCGAGATATGCGGCAAGTCCATGCTCCAGCCGCTACCTAGCTGTGACTTCTCGCTGGTGTCTTGGTCGGCGGCGGCGCTGGAGTATTGGATGCCCAGGGCTGGTGCCAGGCCGTCGTGCATGGGTGGGGCGCTAAAACCAAACGCGAAGTTGGCCGCGCCACGGAATAGACTGACTTCGCCCAAGGAGGCACTGAACTTCCAGGGCTTGGGTGCGGAGTGGGCGACGCCGGCCTCGTAGGGTGAAAAGTGAGTTAATTGTGCGCTGATGCGGGCGGTGCTGTTATCGAACTGCCCATCGACCTCATCACGGGTGGTGTAGGTGGAGCGGGTTCCACTGATGGAGGTCGATGCACGGTTCAAGTAGCTGAGCCGGCCATATTGCCCGGATTGAAACGAGGAGGTAATAACTAAACCGGTCAAGTCAATTTGCATTGTCACCGGTTGGCGGAAGGTCATCTCTGGATACAAATCGAAGCGCACTGCAGCACCCACTTGCCCAGGCCCAACAATGGTATCGGCGTATTCCACAGCGCTGATGACGGTGCTTTGTGCAACCGCACCGGGTGGAAAACTCAGCCGGACACGACCATTGTCGAGCATATAGTCGCCACCTGCGGGAGTGAGTGTCATTGCATCAGTCCGGTGGCCAATGTAGAGCACGTCGCTTTCGGTATGGACTGGGTAGCGCAGCGATTCGGCGGTGAGTGCAACCTTAATATTCTGGGCAGTTGCGGAGGCTTTGGCGATGAGTCTATATGAATAGACGATTTGGATTAAACGATTTGCATGCGCTTTGTTTATGTGGAGCTTGCGGGTAGCGAGATCGTAGTTGACTTGCAGGTCACGATGCGGGCCAGGGTTGAACGAGTTCAACTCGTAGTTCAAACCTGTGGGGAAGTCGAGGGTAAGTGAGAAGGGCGTCGTGGCTTCAGTGGCCGTCAGCACTATCCAACCCGTAATCACTTGGCCATTGGTGAGGCGATCGGTGTCCCAGACGTTTCTGACGCCGATCACAGGTTGGGCGATCAATGCTTGGTTTGACGCGAGTGAGGGCAGATAGATCGTATCGTGCACGGGTTGCTCAAAGATCTGCGAGTAGGGCGGGTTCCCTGGCGGAGGCACATCTTGATCTCCGCTGATCTGGGTCGGTGCAACAGAGGCTGGGAATGGCAGATAGGTATGCGCGGCATTGAACACATTAGTGTGGGTGGATGTGGGTGCGGCGAAAGCAGAAACTAGCGGGGTTGCCCATTGCGCGAACAAGCTCAGGGCTAGCGTAATATGGAGCGCTTTCATTGGTTTGTATGCGGGCGAAAATGCTTAGAGGATTTTTGCCGTTGTCGACGCTATAGGGCGAACTGGGTGATACTGGTCGCACGATTCAAGCGGAGCTTGAGCATCGCGATGCAGCCCGAGTTGGATATTGAGTGCAGGATGACCGCTTCCGCCGACAAAGACGCGTGCTTTGGGTGTGGTTACACGCCAACCTTGTGGCGCTACGGGGATTACGTCATACCAGCCGGACTTAAGGGGCACGCCAAAGGTGCCATCGTTGCCGGTGTAGCCGCAGACAAACCAACTGCCACCGTCACTGATCTTGAACCAGCTAAATGTGACAGACTCATCAAAGTCGCGTAGACCATTGCCATTCTTGTCTTCAAAGATACTGCCACGTGCGCTGCTTATGCGCGGGTCGGGCTGGCCACAATCGCTCGTAGCAAAAGCTGCACTGATCTGCGAGCCATCGGCAAACGATGCAGTGACGACCCCATTGCTATCAAATCCAAGATTGGCGGACGTTTGATAGTCATCGGTGAATGACGTGCCGTCATAGCTTGAATTGATGATCGGCACCGACAACAATTGCCCGCTGCCTGTTTGAACCGTGACGCTGGCATATTGCTCGGCATTTGCGCTGATGACCAGAATCAGAATATTCCCTGGGCAAGCAGAAACCTTTAGTTCAACCGGTGGCGCGGCATGGGCTATGTCATGACCGGTGCCAAGAATGAGTGCACAGAGGGTTTGAAAGATCCAAAAGATGCGTTTGCTTTTACCCATCAGAATAAGCGAAGTTATAAGCACTTACGAGAGATTGGGCATCGTTCTTGGGATGGATCGTCAAATGGGATTTGGATCTAAGACTTAGGGTTGTCAAGAACAAGAAGTGCGATCCTCCTTGCTGTTTGGCAGCATCGCACTGGAGTTGATCAATCCGCAAATCACACGCTTCTTCATCGACACCGCCACCAGCGGGCGAGCCGAAGTGTTCTCGACCCTGCTTGTGGCGGGTCTGGCCTATATTGGTCTCGCGATTCTGCATCAAAGCATGCGCCTGGCCGCGACGTATGTTGGGGATGGGGTGGCGTGGGACGCGACGAATGACCTGCGGGCCGATCTGGCCCTGCACCTGCTGAAGCTCGACCTTGGGTTTCACAACGCGCGCACGCCGGGTGAGCTGATCGGGCGGGTGGATGGCGATGTCGGGCAGCTCAATACCAAGAGTTGCGTCTTCCTTCACTTACTCTTTGATCCCTCTTTGGTTCGTGCACTAAACTTGTTCTCTCTGGATAGTTTTACCAGAGAGTAGAAACCTCAACCAATTTGAACAAATCATGATCAATATCGACCAAACTTCTATCGACCAAACTTCTCCGGATGCCACTCAAATGACTTCAAACTTGGCTTCAGCCACAAGCAACTATTGCCCGGTGGACCATGCCCAATTTAAAACAAAACGGGTAGCGCAACACAATGGGCAACCCATTTGGCAAGACGCCGATGGCATCTGGCAAGTACAAGGTTACGATGAGGCTCGCATTGTGCTGCGCAGCCTGAACACGCGGCAAGCAGGCTTCAAAGCCGAATTTCAAGAGCGGCTCCCCGATAGTATGCGCCGACCAATTTTGTATTTGGAAGGCACAACGCATCTTGAGCAGCGCAAACAAACTGCCCGTTTTTTCACCCCAAAGGCGGTCAGTGCGTATCGGCCAATAATGGATGAGGTGGCCAGCGGCTTGATCAGTCAATTGAAACAGGATAAGCGTGCGAATCTGCGTGATCTTAATCTCAGCATGGCCATGCGCGTTGTGAGTGAAGTGGTGGGTTTGACCAACAGTCGATTGCCGGGTATCGCCAAACGGCTCGATGTATTTCTCTCGAATGAAGAGTCGCTCAGCAAAACAACGTTGGGTAAAAAGCTGCGTCTGCTGCGCACTCGACTGAGCGTATTGCTGTTTTTCTATTTGGACGTACAGCCCAGTATCCGCGCCCGTCAGCGCCAACCTAAAGAAGACCTGATCTCTTATTTGCTCACCCAGAACTATAAAGACTGGGAGATTTTTACCGAGTGTGTTACCTATGGCGCAGCCGGAATGGTGACCACCCGTGAGTTTATGGCGTTGGCATTGTGGCATTTATTAGAACAGCCGAATCTGCGTGCGCGCTATATGCAGGCAGGCGAGACTGAACGGCACGCCATCCTGCAAGAGATTTTGCGCCTTGAGCCCATTGTGGCGCAGTTGAAACGCCGTGCGCAGAGTGACATCATAGTGAGTAGTAACGGTAAAGAGTTTGTCATCCGCGCAAATGATTTGGTCATCATCAATGTGCAGGAAGTAAACGTCGATGAAACACTAGTCGGCGCAGATGCACAGGCGATCTGCCCCATGCGCGAGATGCACAAGCAGGTGGTGATGCCTTCAGTCATCTCGTTTGGAGATGGACATCATCGCTGTCCGGGAGCTTATGTTTCGCTACAAGAGACTGATGTCTTGTTGCAGCATTTGTTGGCTCTGCCCGGTCTGCGGATCGAACGTGCTCCGGATGTGGGCTGGAGCGAAACTGCTTCTGGCCCAGAGCTACACAATTTCATCATCACGGTTGATTAATCGTCGAACCTATAGTGCATGGCCATGTCCACCACATCATCCTTATCAAACATGCATTGAAAGCCCCGCACCGCGTCTAATTGAGTTTCCAGGCCCGCATTGGGTGAGAGAAATACGCGATGGGCAAAGTCGCCCATATCTTGTATCACCCACTCGTGCCGGTAATATGCCAGCACCTGCGTGTTAACGCTAACGGAGCCATAGCCTTGCAGAAACGCAGCGGTGCTATCACCTAGGACAAACATCAAATCGCGTTCACGTGGCGCAAACAGGGTTTGATCCCAGTCCACGATGTGCAACTCTCTGTGCGTGTCGATCAGCAGATTGGCGGTATGACAGTCAGCGTGGCACACCACAAACGGTGGCGGGTGCTGTTGCAAGCGTTGCCCCAGCGACTCACAGCGTTGCAGGATGTTATTGATCGTATCGGTATGCCTTTGCCAATGTATTGCAAAGGCATGTTGCGATTCCGACTGGATGTCGCCGGTATGGATCTTTTCACCCACCTGCCGCAGCGTGTCTGACCAATAAGGCTGAAATGTTTCGTGCGCGAGTTGCGCAGCCAAGGTGTCAGGCAATTGCGTTTCATGCAATGTACGCAGCGTCGCCCCAAACGCAATCCATTGTGAAGGTGTCAGGCCGATGTCCATGCCACTGTTGCCTTCGATAAAGAGATACAACAGCAGGGTAAATTGCCCGCAGTGTGTCCACATTTCATTCGCCAAAGTGGGAATGGGCGCTACTACAGACTTTAACCCATTTGCAAACAAGAATTGAGGGACGCTGGCGCTGGCCGGATTGATCTCGCCCGTCTTGGCTTTGAGAAAGTAGATGTGGCCATCGGTGGCTTGCACTCGAAATACCGATGCGGACATGTCGTAGCCTATCGGCAGAAATGTCACTTGAGTCAAGGTGAGCCGATATGCTTCGTGCAGGCTGTGCTGAATCTGTTCGTCGGAAAGATTGGGGCGTTCGAGCATGGCTAAACCGGATTAACCGCAGCTCGCCAATACCCCAGCGTATCTTCGCCGATCACTTCGGCAGATTGCTCGTAAATTCGCTCTAACCGCACCAGAAAAGCACGCGCCAGCGACTCGTTGCCCAGCAACGTCAGGCTGCGCAAGATACGGGTGATGCGCAGGTAATTGTGGTTATGCGGGGTAAGCCAAGTCGCAGCGCGGCGGTCAAAATCTGCTTGCGGCAATACTTGGATACCGGCAGCCAGGCCGATAGCGTCCAGCCCATAGAAGCGCAGCATAATTCGAAACGATGTGGTGAGCTTCATACGCAGCGCAGAATTGCTGCGAAAATCGGCGATGGCTTCAGCTGTCAATAAGGGCGCATCCGGGTTGAATTGGCTTGGCTCGGGCAGGGGAAACATCCACTGGATGTAATCATGGTTCGCTTCAAGCGCGTCATGATCTTGATCCTGCAAGTCATCCAAGCTGCGCCCACGATGGTCTTTGATTCGGCCGTAAAAGAAATCGAGAACCTTGCGATCTGACATAGGAACATGATAAACGCAATTCGCTAAAGTCGTCGCTACGTATGGCCCATTAGAACCGTCATCAACAAACAGACCAGCCCGTACAACACTAGCGCGATAAATAGGCGCAAAATCATGCCTGCGCGATCATCACATGCTTGGTGATCTGGTAATCGCCCACTGCTTCGGCGCTCAGGTCTTTTCCAAAGCCGGATTGCTTGAAGCCACCGTGCGGCGTCTCGCTGGTCAGCGGCAAGTGATCGTTGATCCAGACCGTGCCAAACTCCAACTGGGCCGAGAGCTGCATGGCTCGGCCAATATCGCGGGTGAAGATCGAGGCGGCTAATCCGTACGGCACATCGTTGGCCAGCCGGGCGGCCTCAGCTTCGTCCTTAAATTCGCTGATCGTGATGACTGGGCCGAATACCTCGCTTTGAATAATCTCGCTGTTTTGGGCAGCTTTGCTGATGACGGTTGGCTCGTAAAAGTAACCGGCTTTACTGAAGGACTTAGGCACTTTGCCTCCGGTCAGCACACGTGCGCCAGCGTCTTTGGCGCGTTGGACAAAGGCGCTCACCCGGTCGCGTTGTGGGCCGGACACAAAGGGACCCATCTCAGTGTCGTCCTCGAACGGCTGACCCACTTTCACGCTGCGCATCGCCTCCACGACGGCTTCCTGCACGTCTTTGCGGTGCGCTTTGGAGACATATAAACGCGTCGCAGCGGTGCAGTCCTGCCCAGTGTTAATCGTGGCGGCCAGCTTGGCCTTGGCAGCGACCCATGCAGCGTCGGCGTCATCAAACACAAGCATGGGTGCTTTGCCACCTAACTCTAAATGCACACGCTTGAGCGAATCTGCGGCGGTCTTCATGATGGTTTTGCCGGTGCGCGTGCTGCCGGTCAGGCTGACCATGCGCACATCGGGGTGTTCTACCAGCGCCTGGCCGGTCTCGTTGCCGCCGGTCACAATATTGACTACGCCATCGGGGATGCCCGCCGCTTGTATCAACTCGCCTAATTTCAAAGTGGTCAATGGGGTGCTGGGCGCAGGCTTTAGCACGATGGTGCAACCCGCTGCCAGGGCTGGCCCAATCTTCCAGGCCGCCATCATGAGCGGATAATTCCAAGGGCAAATCTGCGCGACCACGCCAACCGGCTCACGCCGAAAGATTGAGGTGTAACCGGCCATGAATTCGCCCGCGTGCTGCCCGTGGGTATCGCGAGCGGCCGCCGCAAAGAAGCGCAAATTGTCGATGGCAAACGGCAGATCGCCACCCAGTGAGACAAACTTATAAGGCTTGCCGGTGTTCTCGCTTTCTAAACGCGCCAGCGCTTCGGCATGCTGCTCGATCAGATCAGCCAACTTCCAAATTGCCAACGAACGCGCACCCGGGGTGAGCGCGCTCCAACGTCCATCGTAAAACGCGACTTTGGCGGCTTGTACCGCCCGATCTACATCGGCCCGATTGGCATCGGCCACTTCGGCGATCAGCGCCCCGGTGGCGGGGTTCTCGATTGCCATCATCGCACCGCTCGCGCTATTGGCCCACGCGCCATTGATCCAAAGTTTGTTTGTTGTCATGCTGATAATTTTGCTCATTTTGCGCATTCTGTCTAATACAAAACAAAAAACGGGCTTCGATAAAGAAGCCCGTTTTTTATAGAACTAAATTTGCTAATAGATTTCCCATATAGAGTTGACTCATGCAACCCTCCCGGTCTATTAGAGACCGGGAGGGTTTATGCGCCATGTTTACTTGGGGAATCTATAAGAAGGTTCGCTGTGACGACTCCACCAGCTAAAGCTGGGTGGCTTCCTTCGGTCTAAGCCGAAAACCTTGTCGTCCCAAGGTCAGTATGTTTAGTGCGGCGTTGTGGTCTCTATCGAGGACA
>JANMVQ010000161.1:0-2608 GCA_031392845.1 Chloroflexota bacterium | reverse complement strand
CTTTCAAGAGGGCCTGAAGTTGCCGTGCAGCAAAATCTATGAGAAAGGGGTGTTGAACAAGCCGCTGCAAGAGTTGATCCGCTTCAACTGCCGCCTACCCGACCGCACGATTGGCGACATGAACGCGCAAATTTCATCGTGCCGCACCGGCGAGCGACGGGTGCAAGAGCTGATCGAGAAGTTTGGGCCACCGATGCCGACCTTCACCATTTGGACAAGGATGCTGGCAATCGAAGTGGTCACGAAGGCGTTGGCCAAAGGCATGCCCGATATTTTGCCGGCCTGTAGCGGGGGCGATGTGTTTGGCATGATCGGCTTGGGGATGAACCCGCGCAACAACATGCCCTGGCTGGAATCGACCAATGAACCGGTCGGCTTCGGTGCTCATGCCGGTGGCGATGGTGACAACGGCCGCATGCATCTGAGCGAGCCAGGTTGTCGCAACAACCCCGTCGAAGTGTTAGAAACAAAAGCGCCCATGCTGATTGAGCGCTACGGCTATCGCGTTGACTCCGGTGGCGCAGGCAAGTATCGCGGCGGGTTGGGTGTTGCGCGGGCGTATCGGTTTCTTGCGCCATGCACCGCAATCACGTTGGTCAAGAAAACCAAGACCAGACCTTGGGGCATGGCCAAGGGCAAAGATGGTTTGAATGGACAAATCCTGCTACGCCCCGGCACCAAACGCGAGGCGCATGTCGGTGGGATTTATGAGCACATGACCGTCGGCGATGTAATGATCAATCAGTCCGGCGGTGGCGGTGGCTGGGGCAACCCATTTGAGCGCGCGGTTGCGGCAGTGCTGGATGATGTGCGAAATGGCTTTATCACTGCCGAAAGTGCCCAACGCGACTACGGTGTGGTGCTGGATGCGAAGCACCAGTTAGATGCAACTGCTACGGCTAAGTTGCGGAGTAAACAAAAGCCAAGAACTGCAAAACGGGCAAAACGTTAGGGTAGCCTGATATTAAGCTTTAGGCCAAACCGAAGCCGAAGTCGGGCGCAACGGAGATCGTGCGGCACGCATCGCCCAGCTTTCAGTCCGCAGTGTGCAGGTCACCCTTTCACCGCCTGTTCATCAACGAGCATATGGAGCTGCTGATCGTGCAGAAGTTATGATTGGGTATCACAAGAAATAGGTGAAAGCCAATGAATGCACAATCAGGCCGCCTTTGGTCACGGCGCGGGGTTGGCGCAAAGCGCGCTGGCGACGTGGCGGGACAAAGCGGTGCATCCGAGGGGGGAGCGGCCAGGGCTTTGGTTGCAAATCGGGGCTGCTGAGGCTTACATCGGGGCCGCTGAGGTCTGCATTGGGGATAAGTTGTTCCTCATCGGGGCTGTTGAGGTCTACACTTGGGATAAGTTGTTCCTCATCGGAGCTGTTGAGGTCTACACTTGGGATAAGTTGTTCCTCATCGAGGCCGCTGAGGTCTACACTTGGGATAAGTTGTTCCTCATCGAGGCCGTTGAGGTCTACACTTGGGATAAGTTGTTCCTCATCGGGGCCGTTGACGTCTACAGCGGGGATAGGTTGTTCCTCATCGGAGCCAACGAGGTCTGCATAGGAGTGTAAATGTTCTGCATTGGGGCCAATGAGAACTACGACGGCGCACCGATGCCAGCCAAGGATGTGAGCGGGTTGGCGAATTAGTTCACGCTGGGTTTGTTGGTTTGTATGTTTGAGGGGCGAGGCCGTGGGGCTTCGCCTCTTTTTTGGGTGTGGCGACGGCTAGTCCAGACGGCGGGCAAATGCTCTGGTGTTTTGGCCCATTCGCTATTCTCGATGATGCCCAGCGGCATACGAAGGACTTGCTTGTATAGAAAAATAAGCGCACATAAAGCGATATTTTGGGTTGAGGCAGCGACGTGCTTTTCGATGGCCAAATGCGATAGAAAGTTTCGGACATCTTGCGTTCCAAGGTCATGCGGATGAATAAACAGCAATTCTCAATCTGAAGACACTTGTCACAAAAATGGTAAGCATTCTGAGCGAAGTCGAAGAACGCGCTCACCAACGGAGTCAAAACTTCGGCTGGGAGCGCCCCTTCGACTTCGCTCAGGGTGCTTTCTATTAATTTTTGGTTCGCTGAGTTCGTTATGCAATACACCAGTAGCTGTTTTTCTCAGATTGAGAATTGCTGATGAATAAATTGACCTGTGCGATCTTTATGAAAATGAATATACTGGGTAATGTAGTGGACGTAGTTGCGCTCGCTACTCAGGCTCATGTGGCGCAAACGCATTGTTTGGCGAACTTGGTCTAGGAGTTTTGGGGACGATTGTGGCTGGGTCATGTTGCAATCTAGTACGCAATTAGATTCCATGATCTGCAATCTAACTGCGTCGGCCAAGAGTACTAGATTGCAAGTGCGATCTAATATGTATGTTGGGCCGCTCGCAATTCAGGCCAACGACCTATTTCAACTGAAGGAGAATGCGTGCTATGGAAATAAAACGAGGTTTCGCCCAAGTCAATGGAACACGGCTCTATTTTGAAACCGCAGGAACAGGTACATCCATCATCCTGCTTCACGGCCATGCTTGTGATACCCGCATGTGGGACGACCAGTTCGAGGTTTTTGCCGAGTCCTACCAGGTCATCCGCTATGAC
>JANMVQ010000129.1:0-2894 GCA_031392845.1 Chloroflexota bacterium | reverse complement strand
CCCACACACGTGGGGCGCGCGGTGGTATATCGCCGAACCGCTCATGTATCAACGGTTCATCCCCACACACGTGGGGCGCGCGCAACTAATAGCGAAACGAGATTTCTCTTCATCGGTTCATCCCCACACACGTGGGGCGCGCACTAGATGTGCGGTTTTTCCAAAAATCCAACCCATTAGTGGCGGTTTGCTACAGTTATGCCTGAGGCGGCAGTGTGATTATAAGACTACGACGATCGCCTTTGCCTTTGTCGGGATCAGAAGGATTGCGCTTGGCCGTAATTGTGCGCTTACGCAGATTGGGCGGAATACGCACCAATTGCAACCCGTCAAAGTCGACCAAGCGCCGATCGGTATCGCCAGATTTGCGCATGGCAAAGCGCTGTTCGGTATTAGTAGACCAAATTTGCATGACGCCGCCGGTGTCTTTGGCTTGCACACACTTCCACCACAGCTTTTCGCGCACCAATGCCGAACACTGACCGACAAACACCCCGGTGTGTGGCTCAATCAGCCAACGGGTCAGCTCGCCGCGCAACGCAGGGGGTACATTCTCCAAAATCATCATGAGCATATTGGCCTCATTCCTCCACGCTCGGCGAGTGACTAGACGAATCGTCCGCAGCCTCGCTGGCTTCAGATACATCATCGGTGTCGGCGGAAGGTTGCACGCCTTCGATATCTAGGTCAGCCGTAGCTTCCGGGCTCCACCACGCCTCTGGGCGGGCATCATCCGCCGCATCGGCCTCGCGCTGGGTCAGATCAGCATCTGTAATGCCCAACAGAGCATCCACGTCCGGCAGAATCTTCTCCATTAAGCGGGCCTGCTTAAACGCGCGCCGGCAATTTTGACGCACCCGGCTTTCCAAATTCTCCATGCCGGTGCTTTCGGCGACAGTCTGGAACGCCACCGGCACGGTCAGGGCTACTTTGTATAGATCGGCCACGTCATACACAAACGACAGTTGCTTGCCGGTGTGGATAAAGCCCAGCGCCGTTGAATACCCGCCGGAAACAATTGCCGCGTGACACACCGCGTTCAGACAGGCGTTGGCGGCCGATAGCGCCCGATTGAGTGGGTCGGCATTCGCCCAATTGCCGCGATCATAGTTGCGGGCCACCCAACGCACGCCGTATTGTTTGCTGACGGCGGCATAGGCTTTGCGCACCCGCGCACCCTCCATCCCGCGCACCACTTGCAGGCTCAATTGGCTATCAAACGTCTCACTAAACCGATGTTGATACATCCGCACCACCACCTCCATGCGTTTGGCCGGATCGGTGGAAAGTTCGGCTTGGCGCAACAGATGATAGGCCTTGCGTGTCTCGCCGACACCCTGGGCGTAGAAACGGATGCCGTCTTCGCCCACCCAATTCACCAGACAGCCGTTGTCAGCTAGCGTTTTGATGGCGGCATGGGTGATGGAAGTGCCGGGTCCCAGCATCAGCGTGGTGAGCGACGCTACCGGCACATGAGTAATACCGTCTTTGTCGTGGATGTCGATGGCGTGATTGGATTGTTCGATCTTGCCGCGCTCGACATACAGATAGCTCATGCTGTCGCGCAAGCGCGGCAACAGGTGCAGGTCTTTGATTTTGGTGATGCGCATGTGACACTCCTCAAAACCTCACAGGTCTTTAAGACCTGTGAGGTTTACCGGTGACATGGGTGCCAGTGACAGCAGGCCAAAGCCCATGCCTTTGGCGGTGCCGATGCCGGACTGTATCGCCAGAGTCAGTGCAGCAGGGTCGGTCACTTGCAGCACCCCAGTGAAGCAGATCGACTTCCAGCGCATGGCATAGCCGTCTTTACGTCCGTGCAGATCGTCTTTCTGGCTGATCTCCGCGCGCAGCAGCTTAAAGCCGTGCATCATGCTTTTGCGCGTCAGCCAGTCCTGTTGTTCCTGTTCTGTTTTAAGCGGCACGCGCGGGCCATCTTTCTTGACACCGGCATGTCCGGCGGACAGGCGTTTGGTCGGGTTAGCCCGCAGACGGAAGCCATACGTTTGCCCAGTGCTGAGTTTGCTGGCCGGATCAAAGTCTTTTGGCCCACGCACTTCTAGCGCGTAGCCAACTGGCAGGCCGTCCCAGACGGGTTTTATCTGCGATTGGGCCAGCAGCAGCAACTGCGTGCTGCGGGTATCGACATCCAATCGGAACAGCAAATCTGGTGCGTCGTCTGCCGCCGTACGAGCGGTGTTATGTTGTGCTTGGATAGCCTGCGAGGCAAAGCAGCGCGTGGTGAGGGTGCGGTGCATTTGGTAGGGGTCAGCCAGTTCGCTCTGCACCTGACGGTTGAGGGGGTTTAGGGTGAGTTGGGAGAGATACATGATTAGTTTGTCTCCTGTGTGACCGGTGTGACCGGTGAGATAGAAACCAAAATATCCTTGCTATAACGAGGTAGAAACGTACGGGATGAACGCACATTCACTTCATCGCGCCGCATTACGCCTTCGCTGTGAGTGCATTCCACCACGCCACGCACACTACGTTTGTTCTCGTATGCCAACGCTGCTTCAAGCGAATCAAACTGGCCTACACCCACAAAAATGGGCCGACTCGGCGGGCACGATTTACGCCCCAGAAACAACGTCCATTGTGGCGATTGAGTCGCTTCGGCCAGTTGTGCAATCGTATCGTCATCGGCTTGCACAACCACCAAGAACGACGCATCGCATAAATAGCTGCGCCAAGACTGTTCATTGTGTGGCCGTCCGTTGCTTTTCTTTAACTTGCCATTTGCATCGAGCAATTGTGGTGTTGCAAAGCCACCGCCAACCGTGTGGTAATCCACGATAACCACGCCGGGCTGATCGCAGCGCACACCCAGGCGCATTTTGCGCGAGAGATCGCGAATGCGCTCATCATCGGCCCAGCCCAGTGCGCAAGCCAAC
>JANMVQ010000110.1:0-6895 GCA_031392845.1 Chloroflexota bacterium | reverse complement strand
TTTGGCTTTGCGGCGCCCTTCGCGCAGCATGACCAAAATGTCGGTGCCTCCGCTCAACAGCTTGGCTTGATCGCCCTCTTTGGCGAGGACGTCGAGAGCTTCCTGGAGCGTGCGTGCGGGGACATAGGAAAACGCTTGCATGCTTAACTTATAGCACATGGAGATGAAGGCGGCAAGAAGCTTAATCGGTGACTGTTGGCTAAGCGGAGGTAGTTGGCGGTCACATCTTCCCGTTGGGGAGAGGGAGCGCCCAGTAACCATCCGTAAATCGTAGAGGATAGCAGTCCTAAACGACTAAAATAACCGTCGTGGCCGCGCAGTCATAGCGATCATCCTTATCATCCCTATATGAGCGAAAATCCGTCCGTCCCCCCTGACCCCAAAAAGCCGAGCCCAGCGCCCAGTGATAATGACGCTGACAAGACCCGCTTGATCCGTAAGCCTTTGCGCCCTGCGGGCAGCACCACGCCCTCGCAGCGCCCAGGTTATGTGCCTGCGCCGAAGAAGGCGGAAGAGCAAGGAGCGATGGGTGATGGGCGAGGGGCGCTAGGGGACAAACGACTAATCACCGACGATCGTTCACCAAAGGCCGATAACGGACGACATGTTGTGCGGACGGACGATAGACCTTCGATAGCGGACGACCGACAGAACCGCAAAAGCCAGAGGCCAGCCGCCAACACCGGCGAAGCGCGTTCCGCCCCGCGCTCCACGCCCAACGCGTCACGCGCGGCGTCCCAAGCTTCACGCAAGCCCGCCCGCTTCTCTAAAGCTGCTCGCACTTTCTTTCTCATCTCGTTGGCGGTATTCACGTTGTTCTTTGGGGCGATCGCGGTCGGGGCAGCGGCGTATATCTCCATTTCGAGTGAATTGCCCGATCCTAAGACCTTGGCCGAGCGGCAGAGCCAATTTGCCAGTACCAAGATCTACGATAGAAACAATAACCTGATTGTCGAGCTGACCGACCCGAACGATGTCACCGCTGGCCGTCGCACGCGGGTGAAGATGAGCCAAATCAGCGATCTTGTGCGAAAGGCCACGATCGCAACCGAAGATCCCAATTTCTATAAGTACAACGTAGGCTTTGACCCCATCGCGATTGCCCGTGCGTTCTATTACGCCTACACCGAGCGCGAATTTGTGTCGGGCGGCAGCACCATCACCCAGCAGGTGGCACGCAATCTGTTGCTAACAGCCCAGGAACGCACCCAACGCAGCTTTAGCCGCAAACTGCGCGAGATTATTCTGGCCAACGCACTCGTTGGGCCAAACAGCCCATATAGCCGCGATGATGTGCTCGAAGTCTATTTGAACGAGATCAACTACGGCAATCTAGCCTATGGCATCGAGGCCGCTGCGCAGACCTATTTCAACAAACCGGCCAAAGACCTCAATCTCGCTGAGGCGTCTATGCTGGCAGGCATTCCGCAATTGCCGACGCGCTGGGACCCGGTTAGCAACAAAAAGGACTTGATTCAGAATCGCCAACGGGTGGTTCTGGAGCAGATGGTGAAGGCTGGCTTCATCACGCCTTCACAAATTCAGGCGGCCATGAACGAGATTGACGCCAAAGAGTTCAAACCACCCGTCACCAATTTCTCCACGATTGCGCCGCACTTCATGACCTATGTTAAGCAGTCGTTGGGGGAACGCGGGCTGGACGGCAGCTTGTATCGCGGCGAGGGCCTGCGCATTTACACCACACTCGACCAGGATATTCAGAAGATGGCCGAGCAGGTTGTCAAAGAGCAGGTCGACAAGCTCAAAGACAAGCATGTGACGAACGGTTCTGTCGTGGTCATGGACCCGCGCACCGGCGAAATTCTGGCAATGGTGGGCAGCGCTGACTTCTTCGACAACGCTATCGATGGGCAGGTGAACGTCGCACTGATGCAGCGCCAGCCGGGATCGAGTATCAAGCCGTTGACGTATTTGGCGGCACTGGAGAAGGGCTGGTCGCCCAGCACACTGTATTGGGATGTGCCGAAGACCTTTACGAATCAATACGGCCAAACCTATACGCCGCGCAATTACGATGGCAAGTTTCACGGGCCGATGCTGATGCGCGAGGCGTTGGCCCGCAGTATGAACATCCCGGCGGTTGAGACCCTGCAATTTGTGGGCGTGTCGGAGTTTGTGACATTTACAAAAAAATTCGGGATTAACTTCCCTCCGAATGACCAGTACGGCCTAGCGATTACGCTGGGCGGGGCAGAAGCGCGCTTGCTCGACATGACCAGCGCTTATGCGGTGATCGCCAATGGCGGGCTACGTGTGCCTCCAACAGCCATCCGCAAAGTGGAATCAGCCAGCGGTAGCTTCAGCTGTGACTATCTGGCATTTGCACAACCCCAACAACGTAGCGCAGCGTCGCTGCAACCGACCCCCGATACCTCGTTGGCTTGTCCACTGACGGTGCCACAGCAAATCGTCGCGCCCGAACATGCCTATTTGATTACTAATATCCTGAGCGACAACAACGCCCGGGTGAAGTCGTTTGGGGCTAACAGCGTGCTCAAACTCTCTCGTCCTGCCGCCGTAAAAACCGGCACCACAAATGACTACCGCGACAACTTGACGTTAGGCTACACACCCGAACTGGTAGTGGGTGTGTGGGTCGGCAATAGTGACAACAGCGAGATGGAAGGCGTGAGCGGCATCACTGGCGCGGCCCCGATCTGGCACGATATTGTAGAGAAGGCGCTAGCGGGCAAACCGGCGACAGAGTTTGTGCGGCCACCCGGCATTATCGAAGCCGAGATTTGCGTGACGACGGGCCGCGCACCCAGCCCGAGTTGCCCACCCGACAAGCGTAAGCGTGCTGTGTTCAAGAGCGACCAAGGGCCATTGCCAGCAGACGAGCTTGTTGAGCATCAGGTTGAGGTCGGCGATCCGAACGCCACCTTGCAGCCTACCCCAATGCCGCAGGTGAGCGAAGTTATTATCAGCGAACCGGCCAATGGCAGCGCGATTTCACGCGGGCCGCTTTCGATTCGCGGTAGCGCCAATATGCCCGGCTTCCAGCAATACGTAGCCGAGTACGGCGAGGGCGATAACCCTGGCGAATGGAAATGGATTAGTGGCCCGCACCTTAGCCCGGTCAGCAATGACCAACTGACCACTTGGAGCACTGAGGGTCTGCCCGCCGGACGCTACACGATCCGCATCACCGCCAAGACCGATGCGGGGGACGTAGTGGGGTATACGCGGTTTGAACTGCCCTGAAGAGAAATTTAAAATTAAAAAGGCAAAATTATAAAAATCAGCTTCAACACAAGTTCTGGTTTTGTAATTTAGCCTTTTGAATTTTAAATTTCATCTAAGCGCATACGGCGAAAAGGCCAGCAGCCCCAGTCCAAAGCTGGCGGCGTTGGCAGCTAAGATGAGAAAAAATGTTAATAGGAAAGA
Organism: Chloroflexota bacterium; assembly: GCA_031392845.1. Lineage (GTDB taxonomy): Bacteria > Chloroflexota > Anaerolineae > J036 > Brachytrichaceae > JANMVQ01. The sequence continues at coordinate 3,487 of JANMVQ010000110.1, read as the reverse complement.
CAGCTCGCGCTTGCTAAACCAGTAAATGAAGAGTGTCTCGAAGGCTATGGCAAAGATTTCGGCCAGCACCAACATTAGGCTAAAAGGCAGGCCAGCGGCGGGGCCAGGCGGATATTGGCCATAGCCGGTAATGGCCAATACCGACACGCTGCCGATGCAGCCCAGTAACGCGACGATGCCGACGATGCCGCCCAGCGTGATGCGCAAACTGCGGCGCTGGGCGTGGCGAAAGGCGATGATCAGAGCCGCCAGCACCATGGCTAAAAGAATGGCCAGCACGCCCAATAATCGCTCGCTGGGGATGGCCCAATAGCTCAACGTGGGGAAGAACAGCCAAGTGGCTGGATAAGACAACACGTTGGCGGTGATCACCATAGCCACCCAACGGATGATGGTGTTTATCGACCGCTTCAATACAAACAATAGGAGCGCAGCGATCACCAGCGATTCGACCGCGAGGGTGAGCGCGCCACTTGGGATGAGCCATGGCAAGAACTTGCCCAGCCAACCCACCTCGATGGTGGTATCGGGCTGCGAGGTGAGCACCATCGTCGCGCCATTGGTTGAGGCACGCAACACGGTCATCGACCAACGCGCACCTGAATCAATCGGGAATGGCGTGCTGCTACGATCGCCTGTGGCAAACTGCCCAGCCAGCTTGAAATAGGGCGGCAACTCGGCGTAGGTTGAAAGCAAACAGCGGCCCTCGGCGCAGTCAAAATAATCTGTTTTCGCGGTTAGGGTTTGCGGGGTGTCGATGCAGTCGGCGCTTTCGCAGCGGCCGTACTCATTGAGTAGATTGATTTGGGTGCAGGCCGCATCGCTGCAGCCTTGCACCTGTAGCGTAATTGGCAGCACACCCCCTTCAAAGACAAACCAGATGCGGCGCGGGGGCGGTGCGCTGTTGGCTTGTGCGCTTTGTGCAAGACCCAGCGAAAAGGCGATGCTGCACACGAGCAGTGCCGTATTCAACAAGCGCTGCAATCTAGGTGGCATAGATGTCGTCTTCATAGATTATATTTTGATAGGTCTCGTCGATTGATACTCGTCGATTGATAATTGATCAAAAAACCCAGCAATACGCCGATGAGCAAAAATGAATTGGCCACGTAAAGATTATCGAACAGGTGATGTACGGTGAGATGGGTCCAGGTGCCGAGCAGGCCGATATAGAGAAATTTGGAATTGAGAATTGAGAATTGAGGTTGGGAATTCGCTGTTGACCATTGACGATTGACCAAAGGCGTTTGATGTTTGACACGCTGCGCGGACGTTTGACTCCTGCCAATCGTCACGCCAAAGATAGTCACCCAAACTGTGAGATAAGCAACGAAGCCGAGAGCACCCGTCTCGGCAAAGACATTCAGGTAATAATTGTGGGCATGGCCGAGGGCATTCACCCAGTACAGCAGGCGATATTGCTCGTAGTAAGCTCCATAGTTGCCAAAGCCGACGCCCAACCATGGATGATCGCGCATCATGTCGAAGGCGACTTGCCAGTGGGCCAGACGCTCGACGTTGGAGAAATTCTGCGCGGTGAGGTAAATGCCGCGCACATCCAGCGCGCCGTAGTCATTGACCAAACCGGTGATCGTATCGGTTAACGACGCTGGGATTTGGTTGAAGGCCACTGCCGCCAGCCCGATCAACCCCACCAGGCTGAGCCACAGTTTGCGCCGAGGTAGCACCGACAGCCCCATCACCACTAGCGCCGCGCCCGCTGCCAGTCGCGCCCCACGCGAGCCCGAGGTAAATACGCCGGACAGCGCTAATGCGGTTGCGGCAAGTGCAAGTGTGAGCCAGAGAAGAGAGAAGAGAGATTGGAGATTGGAGATTTGCTTGATCTCCAATCTCCAATCTCTAATCTCCAATCTCCATTTCCGGATCAACGCCAGCACCACCCCCGCGCAAAACGGCCAGATCAGCCCGACATAACCGCCAAAGGGGTTGGGCTGCTGAAAGGTGCCATATGAACGATAGTAATGGGTTCCCGGGACGACAAAGACCGCCGGGCCATAACCGCGAAAATATTGCCACAACCCCATTGCCCCTTGCACCGCTGCCGAGAACAACACCGCGCCAATAAGGAACGCCACCTTGCGCGGGTCGCGCTCACGACTTACCAATACGCACAGTACCAGCATTTCGCCCCACTTCAGCACCTCGGCACTCCAATCGCCAGCGTCGTGGGCTTGGAAGAAGGAAAGGATGGCGACGGTGAGGAAGAAGAGGAGGGCGAGGGGGATGAACGGAGTGAAGAGGATAAGGGGGGGAGGGGGTGACGCTTCGCGGGTGAAAGGGTGACGCAGCGTTCGCAGCACATATGCAAACAACGTTAGCGCCAGCAAGAGTTGGGCGCTGTCTAGGGGTAGGACATGCAGCACCTCGCGCTCAAGCGGGCCAAGTGGGCCAGCCACGATGGTGAGGGCAACGCCAATGGTCGGTTCGGCGATGATGGCAAGCACGACACCCCCCAGCAGTATTATGCCCAATAACACCTGCAACTGCGCCATCGGCAGCACTGCCAGCGCAGCGCTCAGCAACAACGCCAACAACAACCAACCAGAGTCCAAACGCCTGCCGATGGCGCTCTGAATTCTGAATTCTGAATTCTGAATTCTCAATTTCTTATTCAGCTGGCTTGCTCTTGACCATCACCGACCAGGTACCTCGTTGGGTCACCTCGTCGCGTTGATTGAGCAAACTGACCTTAAAGATGACCCGCCCGTTTTTCAAGCGTGGGAAAGCCTTGAGCTCGGCCACTTCGGCCTCGATCCGCACGGTGTCGCCGATAAAAATCGGCGCGGTGAATTCCCACTCGACACTGCGGAACATCTCGACGGTGGTCGACATAAAGCCCATGCGTGTCGCAAGACCACTGGCGATGCTCAATCCAAGTAATCCATGCGCGATACGCTTGCCAAAATAACCCTTCTTCGAAAATTCTTCGCTGGTGTGAATTTCGTTGTAGTCGCCGGTTAATCCGGCAAATGCCCCGATATCCGACTCAGTGATTGTCCGGGTCGCTGATTGGGCTTTGTCGCCCACGATGAATTCCTCAAACCACAGGCCTTTGCTTGGTGTTAGTCCCATGTTGGCGATTGTAATCTTTTGTAGAGACGCGACACGCTTTGCGCGCGTCTCTACGGGTTTCACGGTTTTATTTCTGCAAGACCACGATCATGCGATCGCAATCGGCGCCGGTGGCTAGATCGGGCGGGGGCACGACCATGTTGCCCAACCACCATTGTTTGGAGAACGCGCCCGACAGATCGATCAACGCCCGCAGCTCCTGCGCCAGATACCAACGGTGATTATTGTGACTCTCCACCACTCGCTCGGCCAGCCCCGGTTCACGGATGTTCAAGCGGGTGGTCACCGTCCACTCCTGAGTGATCCAGTCATACGGATCATCTTGTGCGCCAAACAAAATCTCAATCTCGGTGCCATCGGCGTGAGTCGAGGTCCAGAAGTTGGGCAGGCTGTC
>JANMVQ010000089.1:0-4263 GCA_031392845.1 Chloroflexota bacterium | reverse complement strand
CCATAATCTTTTTCTCAAGGGGACTGCCTGCTTTAGCTGGCAGGTGAATTGGGAACGGCGCAAGCCGCTCCGTATTTTTATTGACAATTGCCAATGCTTTGCTAGAATTTAGTTCTAACTCTAGGGCGATAGAGTTATCGTCTTCGGACGAAAGAAGCCGTTCAGCTTTAGCTAACGGAGTCGTCACTGAGTCATAATTGCCACGATCCATATTCTAAAACTAGAATAGGCTACAGCATACGCTAGGATAAAAGATTATGGAATATAGACAATTGGGTGGCTCTGGCCTAAAGGTTCCGGTACTTAGTTTCGGAACAGCGACGTTTGGCGGTGGGAACGAGTTCTTTCGGGTCTGGGGCGACACCCAGGTTGACGAAGCCACGCGCCTAGTCGATCTCTCGTTGGAGGCGGGCATCAATTTGTTCGATACTGCCGACGCCTATTCCAACGGTTTGGCAGAAGAGGTCTTGGGTCAGGCGATTGGCAGCCGGCGCGACCAGGTGTTGCTCGCGACCAAGGCATGCTTTCGGACAGAGGCTGGGCCAAACGGGCTTGGCTCGTCGCGCCACCATCTCATCCGCTCGTGCGAAGGCAGTTTGCGCCGGTTGCGCACCGATTACATCGACCTGTATCAGCTACATGGCTTCGACGCACTGACCCCGATCGAGGAGACGTTGCGCGCGCTCGAAGACTTAATGAGCAGCGGCAAGGTGCGCTATATCGGCTGCTCCAACTTCTCGGGCTGGCATTTGATGAAGTCGCTGGCGATAGCGGAGAAGTACGGGCTACCCCGACACGCATCCCATCAGGTTTATTATTCGCTGGCGGGGCGGGAGTTTGAATGGGAATTGATGCCGCTGGGGATCGACCAAAAGGTCGGCACCCTAATCTGGAGCCCATTGGCCGGTGGACGGTTGACCGGCAAAGTGCGCCGCAATCAGGCTGCCCCAGACGGCAGCCGCGCCAGCCGTTTTGCTGAAACGGCCAACTCCGGCACCGATGAAGCGCTCTACAAGACCGTGGACGCGATGGACGAAATCTCCAAGGAGATCGGCAAGACCCACTCACAAATCGCGCTGAACTGGCTGTTGCAGCGGCCTACGGTATCGTCAATTATTTTTGGTGCGCGTAACGAAGAACAATTCCGCGATAACTTGGGTGCAGTTGGCTGGAATCTGACAAAGGAGCAAGTCGCCAAGTTGGATGCGGCCAGCGCACTCCCACCAACCTACCCCTATTGGCACCAGCGCGGATTTGCCGAGCGCAATCCGCTGCCGGTGGGCTAAATTCGAATGCCAAGTTTATGAGCAGGCGCGTTCATTTGTACTGCACCATCGTCGACAACTTCGGGGATATCGGCGTGTGCTGGCGTTTGGCGCGCCAGTGGGTGCGCGAGTATAAAGGTGAATACGCCGTGTGTATGTGGGTGGATGATTGGATCGCGGCGCGCCAAATGATTGCGGCGTTGCCCGAAGTGCCTACCCGTGAGAGCATCACGGTTGAGGGTGTGCAGATCAATGCTTGGTCGCAGGTCAGCCCAACACGAGATTGCACGGGTGATGTGCTGATCGAAGGGTTTGGCTGCACCTTGCCTGCCGAAACACTGGCACAAGTGGCCGTGCGCGCTATAAAACCAGTGTGGATCAATCTCGAATACTTTAGCGCGGAAGATTGGGTGCCGTCGTTTCACCTGAAATCGGGCTACGATTCGGTCGGACGGACCGATCGCTGGTTCTTCTTCCCCGGTGTGCACGCTGATAGCGGCGGCATCTTGCGCGAGCATGGGCTGATCGAACAACGGAAGCAATGGCATGTGACCGGGCAGACGAGCGAATTTCTTGCGCGACTAGGGTTAACGGGCGCCTCCCATACACAAAAACTGTTGTGCTTTGCCTATACCCACGCACCGTATAGCGAGTGGCTCGCAGCCTTGTCTGCCCAGGCCAAACCCCTGTCGATTTGGTTGTGCGGGGTCTACAGCCAAGCGGCGTTCCCACTGGCGCAACGGGCGGCACACCCACTGGTCGATTTTTACGATGTGCCGTTCGTTTCGCAGCCGACGTTTGACCATTTATTGTGGAGCGCAGATATATTATGGGTGCGGGGCGAGGATTCTTTGGCACGGGCGTTGTGGTCGGGCAAGCCTTTTGTTTGGCACATCTATCCGCAAGCCGACAACGCCCATCACCCCAAATTGGCGGCTTGGCTGGCCCATTACACGCAGACCTTTCCATCAACGATCAAAGCAGCCTACATCGCTTTGCATGAGGCATGGAACGGCGTGGCTGACCCAGCGGATCTGGCAAACGCTTGGGCGCAGCTGACGCAACATTGGGACGACTGGCAGCAGCATAGTCTGGCCCGCAGCAACGAGATGGCGCAGCAGCCCGATCTGGCTTGGCGGCTTTCTAAATTTGTAGAGTCCCAGACAAGGCAAGCACCCTGAGCGGAGCAGCGCGCCAGAGTCTACGAAAGAGCTTATGCCTAAGTCGCGCTGCAAAGTCGAAGGGCACGCCTGTGGTTGAAGCCCCAGCTTTCGGCAGCAACACATCTATATGAGTCCAAACGTCTCCAAACTCAAACGTATAATTTACCCCATGAAAACAGCACAAGAACTTCGTAGTGGAAATGTCTTTAAGGCCGACGATGGCCAACTGATGGTGGTGGTCAAGGGTGAGTTCAGCAAGTCGGGACGTAATGCGTCCGTCGTGAAGCTGAAATACAAGAGTCTGCTGCAAGGCCGCATCAAGGAAGAAGTCTATAAAGCGGATGTCAAGTTCGATGATGTCATGCTGGACTACAAGCCATGCACCTACAGCTATTTTGCAGATCCGATGTATGTCTTTATGGACGAAGAATACAATCAGTATGAGATCGACCCGGAAATGATGGCGGATGTGCTGCCCTATTTGGAAGAAAGCATGGCGGCTGAGTTGGTGGTCTATGAAGACCGCGCCATCGCGGTAAATCTGCCGAACACGGTTGTGCGCGAAATCGAATACACCGAGCCCTCCGTGCGCGGCGACACAGTCGGCAAAGTCAGCAAGCTGGCTCGGCTGAAAGGCAGCGGCCACGAGATACAGGTGTCGGCCAATTGCGAGATTGGCGACAAGATCGAAATCGACACCCGCACCAACGAATTCAAGAAGCGGGCATAAGCCATCGATTTCTTTCTCTTCCGCTTTCTTTTGATCACTACCAGGTTATAGAACTGCCAAGCGCGATGCTTGGCAGTTTTTTTGTTATATGCAAATGCTGATTACCTAAGGTTTTCTACCACGAAAGCCACGAAGAACACGAAGAACACGAAGTCTGAGAAAAAACTTCGGGATATTCGCGATCTTCGTGGTTCAAATCTGAAAACCTAAGGTATTCAGATGCGGATGTCAGAAGATATTTCGAAAATTGCGAACGTGCTCAATTTTCTTGAGAATTTAATTGACTTATGCCCCGTGCGCGTTAACGTATACGCATGCGAACGACCCATCCCTTTGGCGACCTACTCACAAAGTTGCGCGCCCGCAAACTTGGGCTGACCCAGTCGCATTTGGCTGAACTGACCGGGTATGACCCCTCCGTTATCGCGCGCATGGGTCTTGGTCAGAAAGACTTGACCGGGCCACAGGCGCGCGAACGCATCCTGCGCATAGTCCAAGTGCTGGATCAAACAGGGGTATTGAATGGGGTCGAGGAGGCCAATGCGTTGCTGGAAGCGGCCACATTGCCACCGCTGTTTGCTGGCAATTATGTTGAGGCCGAATTGATGCAACAACTGGCGTTGCACCGACGAGCAGCACCCGACAGCGACCTGTATCGACCCAGCCTGCCCCGCCACAACCTACCTGCCCAACTCACCAGCTTCATTGGTCGCGAGCAAGAGATCGCCGAGGTTAAGCAATTTCTGACCCGATCTGCGCTCACCGTTCCGCAAGCACGACCGCGACCGCAAGCCCGGCTAGTCACATTGACTGGCCCAGGTGGCGTGGGCAAGACCCGGCTGGCCCTGGAAGTGGCTGGCGCATTGCTTGACGATTTTGGCGATGGGGTGTGGTGGGTGCCGTTATGGGTTGAATTCATCACGCATCAATCCAATCTGGCTAGATTACTCGTTAATGCTTCTAGGGGATCATCGCTCAAGATCACCATAAAAATTATCAGGCATTTCATAGTCTCGGAGGTTAACGTATGTTAGGAAAAATTGGACAACGCTCATTTCGCACGCTAATGGCACTCGCAGTTACTTTGCCGCTCACGCTTGCTGCG
>JANMVQ010000075.1:0-10490 GCA_031392845.1 Chloroflexota bacterium | reverse complement strand
GGGGTCAAGAGCCGGATCGGGCCCATTGTCGGTCGCCGCTAACCAGGCAAGACTGACCTGTGTTGTGCTGACCGCCGTTGCACGCAGGCCGATCGGCACGCTGGGCGGAGTCGTATCGCTGCCTGCTGAGAAGTTAAACACCTGTTGATCAAACACCTGACCCGCCGCATTCCTGGGTGAAACGGTGACCGTTGTGCCGCTTACGGTCACCAGTAGATAGTTGTAAACCTGGTTCTTCGAGGTAGGTAGGGGGGCTGCGCCACAGGCATAACCTTTATTTTTGGTGTTGGACCAACCCAGCGCATAGGCATCCACTGCGCTACAGTTGTCAGCAGGCTGCAGCTTCACACCGGTGGCTCCGACAACATAGGCATTCAAGCTGCCCGATACATTGCGCTGATATAGATGTGCATGTCCATTCAAAGCGAACTGCACCCCATAACTGGTTAATAATCCTTCGAGATTGTTGGCTCCCTGTAGATAGGTATCTGATTTTTCCGTTCTGTTGTCTGAATACAACGGAAAGTGAAAAATAGCAAACTTGAGTGTGGTTGGGTGCGTGGCCAAATCGTTAACAAGCCATTGGTATTGTGGACGTCCAGGCGCCCAGTGATAATCGTAATTGGCTTGATAAGGTGAAGCCGCTGTGCCCAGGTTGGTATCGGCCCACGCTGCCTCCAAAACATAAAATCGGGCGTTGCCTACACTAAAGGCATACCATGTGCTCGGATAATTTGCCGGAGTGATGCCATCAATGCCGCTGTAATTTTCAACCACATAGCGTCCATTGCAAAGTTGAGTGGCCATTTGCTGTGGCCAGTTCCCTACATGTGGATGGGTGGTGCTAGAGCTCGAAAAGCCATGATTGCCCAGGGCTGGAAACAGTGCCATCGAGCGTCCGGGCAGCGCCCAAAATTGTGGCCCGAAGACACCACCCGTGCTGGCCCCGGTCTGCACTAGATCCCCATAGTTGGTTTGGTTGCTAGAGGGATAAGCGTTGTCACCTGTCGTGAATGCGAATCGTGCATTGGTTTGTGCAATCGATGACATCAAACTGGCTTGTTCCGTTGCGGCATTGTCGATATCACCCCAATCACCCAGCACCACAAACGAAAAAGGCTTGTTTGAGCCAGCCGGGAGCTGTGTCCAAAACGTCGGTGTAGGGTCCGTGTTCAGCAGGTCAACCGTGCCGCCGAAAATACGATACTGATATTGTGTATCGGGTTTCAATTGCAATAATGCTTTCCATTGATATTCAGTGGTGGTGCCAACCGTCATGCTGAAACGGGTAGCGACTACGGTGTGGGCCGAAACGCCTTCAACACCCACTTCCCCATAGGTCACTGAACCTGTTGTGAGCGTGTTGTCCGTGGCCCAGTTAATCGTGACATACGGGCCGACCATGTCCGTGAGATACGGATAGCGCCTGAGTTGGGTGCTCACGGCCAACGCCGCGGATGGATCGCGCACGTTTTCTTGCGGTGCTTCTATGGAACCCTGGTTGCTGAGGTTGGGCAGAAATATTGATCGGCGGGGTGCACCCACCGCCGTTGCGCTGGCGGGCAGGGAACGATGGCCCACCGTGTCGATGGCTTCGATCACATAGGTGTAATGGATCCCTGGCACTACGGTTGTATCGCGGTAATCCGCTGAACCGCCGTTGATCAGTGCCAGACGTTGCCCGTTGCGCTGAATCAAATAGCAGGTCACATCGGTGTCGTCGTTTGAAGCATACCAATCCAGCAAAATATAACCCGGAAACGAGACTGCCAGGAAATCCTCCGGCTCAGAAGGCGGGAAAATATCCGGTGTCTCTGGTAACACGGGAGTGCTGACCGTAGCGACCGCTGACAGGGCCAACTCAGCCGAACCTTTTAGCTCTGCCTCAATTCCATAGCTATAGGTTTGTCCGGGTTGCACCGCTTTATCGACATAACTATTAACATCGCCAGAGACGGTTGCCAATATCTGCCCGTTACGCTTCAGAAAGTAGCGCGTCGCTAGCCGTGAAGCAGGTGGCTTGCTCCAGACAATATCTACTTCTTGCGTAGTCACCGCAATTGCGGTCAGGCTAATTTGATCCGGATTTCCTTTTGAGGACCGGCCGGTTTTAGCCAGAAGCGGGCGAAATGGAACCGCTATGGCATGGGCGGCCAAAATAACGAGACGAATGAAGTTGCGGCGTGAAAAGCGAAGTGACATGATGACCCTCCGATGAGTTCAAGTTGAAGGCGGTTGTGTTTTGATACGATTGAATGGTGACTATCTATCTATCGGCATCACTGCGGTCTTGTCTTTCTAAAAGTCACCTCATTAACAGGGATGAGACTTAGAAATCATCAAGATGCATCATAGAAAGCAATATGAAACATGAATGCACTGCGATTAATAGAATAGTAGCATTATGATTATAAATAGTGTTTCTGTCAACCAAAATTTAACATAATATTAATACAAAAGGGACAAAACTTAGTAACTTCTTAGGAAAAACAATGCACCCAGCCTAAGATGTCTCTTTAGGCTGGGTGTTGGTGGCTTAGTGTTGATAACTAGCAACCGGGAACCAATACCGGTCACTGATGGTCATTAATGGTGACTAATATAGAGGCACTCGCCCATCCACGCCCTTATAACTCCCGCCCACCCAGGCATAGCGCGGGTCTTCAAAGTTGGCCAGCGATTGAGCGCTCCCAGCCAGTACATTTAGATAATAAGTGGTGTAGCCCGGTGGACTCGCGACAGGGTGATAGCCGCCTGGAATCAGCACCGCATCGTTGTTGCGCGCAATGACGACTGCATCGAATGGGTTGCCTGCCTTTTGAAACGACGAATGTTCGTCCGTATATATACGCTGATAGGCAAACCCATCCGGCTTGTCAATCTTGTAGAAATACACCTCTTCCTGCTTCACTTCCAGAATTTTGCCGTTGCCATCTTCACGGTGGATATCGTGTTTATGCGGCGGATAGCTGCTCCAATTGCCGCCGGGGGTGTAGACCTCCACGATCACCAACCGCTGGCAGTCAAACCCCGGCGGAATGACCCCGTTAATATGGCGCGTGGCATTGTCGCCACCGCGAATTTCAATCGCGATATCTTTTGGTTCAATCAGTCGAGCCGGGTGATCCTGATCAGTAGGCGCCCAGCCAAAAGCCACCTCGGCGTCGGTTTCTGCCGTAATCGTAAAGTTGCTGTTGCGTGACAAATACAGCGCATACGGTTTTCCTTCAAATACAGTCTGACGTTTGCCAATATGCATCCACGCTCCGTGGTTGGTCTGCACGCTGACTGTGCCACTCAAGACCACAATGCCCAGCTCGTTCGCACCGCTACTTTGGATATGGTTTTGCCCGGCTGTCAACGCACGCACCTCAAACGTAATATAGTCCCAGCCTGCTATCGCGGGCGTCACCCGCGTCATCAAGCCATCCGGCCGCGGATGTGGATGAACAACAAGGTTGTTTTGGTTGTATTTCATAATTCGTTTATCCGTTTATCCGTTGCCCATTCGTTTATCCGTTGCCCCATCCGTTGACGCCCCTGATATCGCGCATTCGGCGCTTCCAACAGCGCTTGCTGCGTTTCGGTCAACCCCACGTAATCTTTGGCTTGATAATAGTTGGCAGACCACGAGACAGGATACGGGCTGTATTTGAAGAACAGCGTGCGCCGTTCACCCCGACCAAACCACGGCAGTGTGCCATGCGTCAGCGCCTCGGTGAAAATGATCGCCGTGCCTGCTGGTCCGGTCACCTTCCGCACAAACGGTTGCGCTTGGTTGAGATCGCGCCATTCGCGCGGGAAAGTATAGTTGCTCTTGTGGCTGCCTGGCACACAGCCAAAGCCACCGTCGTCTGCGCCGATATCGCACAGGTTATACGCGATGACCGTTAGCCCGTTATACATGTGCCCATTGTGGAAGTGATAGTACTCCGACGGGTCGAACGGGGTAGCCCCACCATGCAGGGTGTTGCCAATCGGCCCAACTGCCACTTCGCCCGGGGTAGGGTTTGGTCGAATTAAATCCGCATAATCATGATCCAGCCTGAAGTTCTTGCCCAAAATCTCCTCGAGATACGGCATGAGTATCGGGTTGTCCAGCATATCTACATACACTTGCCCCCACTTCAACAACCCGCCCCAACGTTGGGTGTGCGCCTCAGCCGCCATATCGCGGGCGATGTGTTCATCCCATATCTGGTTCAACGTCGCAAGTTGATGTTTCGTCAAGGCATCAGGCACTGTGATAAAGCCCTGTAGATCAAAAAGATACTTTTCTTGGTCATTCATGGTCTTGAAATCATATTCAAAACAGACAAATCCCCAAATAGCGTCAATTTGACCTCGGTTAAGTCTGTGTATGAGCTACATCAAATCAAGGATTAGATGGCACAAAGTTGACGATAAACTCGAGTGGGTTGATATTGTGGTGCATCATCGTTACGATCTACCCTAATCTAGTTTGCCGTAAACATGGATTTCACAGGATTTATTAATTACATGAAGAGAGGATCAATTGTGCGCACCGTCTGGGCGCTGCTTATTTGTCTTAGCGTCAGCATCCTAAGCACACACGCCATCTTTGCTCAAGATGATGTCATTGCTCAACTGCGCGTGATCAAAGAACCCGTCGAGACCGCTGCAAGCTTAGTCAAAGCCAATAACATCGCCAGTGCAACCAATGAGCTGAACGAGTTTCACGATGGCTGGGCCAAAATCGAAGACGGCATCAAAGCCAAATCGCCCGACCTCTACGCCGAAATCGAGTTGAACTATGGCACGGCCCAGTTGGCCTTGCAGCAAAAACAGGCTGGCGCAGCGACCGAGGCGTTGGAGCAGCTGGTTCAATCCATCGATAAAGTTCTGCTCCTCGATCCAAATGCCGCCAACAAAAGCCTCAACAAAGCTACCCCCGCTCAGTTGTTAGGTGAGCTGGCCGAAGCACAAGCCTTTGCCGGGGCCGGGGATTACGCCACAGCATCCAGCGAACTGCGCCAGCACTTCATGAAGGTTTGGGTCGAAGTCGAAGGCGAAATCAAAGCGCGCTCGCCCGAAGCCTATGTCGCCACCGAAGCCGATGTGGCCTTGGCCGGCAATTTGCTAGACCAAAAATCACCCGAAGCCAACGCAGTGCTGGCCCGCATGAGCGCCCGCCTAGCCCCCATCATCGAGCAAGGCAACACCCGCTATGGCATCTTCGACGCGGCAGCTATTCTGCTGCGCGAAGGGTTGGAGGCGCTTCTGGTCGTCGCCGCGATTCTGGCCTTCCTCGTCAAGTCGGGCAATGCCGACAAGCGCGGCTGGATTTATGGCGGGGCGCTGGTTGGCGTCATCGTCAGCATTGCCACTGCCGCAATCATCACGGCTGTCTCACGCACTGCGTTTAGTGGCAGCAACCGCGAGATGATGGAGGGCGTCATCAGTCTGGTCGCCGCCGTGATGCTGTTCTACGTGAGTTATTGGATGCACGGCAAGGCTCATGCCAATAGCTGGAGCAAGTATGTGCGCACCAAAGCCACTCAGGCGATTGCCAGCGGCAGCTTGTTCTCGCTGGCGCTGCTGTCCTTTTTATCAGTATTTCGGGAGGGAGCCGAGACTACCTTGTTCTATATTGGCATCATGCAGTCGATCAGTATGAGCGATTTGCTGATCGGCCTGGGTATCGCCATCGCCGGGCTGACCTTGATCGGGGTGCTGATCATGCGCTATGGCGTGCGCCTGCCGCTGCGCCCATTCTTTTTGGTGGCCAGCCTATTGGTGTTTTACTTGGGCTTCAAGTTCGTTGGCACCGGCATCCATGCTCTGCAAGTCGCCGGCACCTTGCCCGCCAATATTGCCAGCTTCTTGCCATCTATTGAGTTCATCGGCGTGTTCCCAACCTGGGAGACGACTATTCCGCAGCTGATTTTGGTCGCCATCGCCCTGCTGGTCATCCTTTGGTCTCAGCGCCAAACCCGGCGCGCCGCCACCCCAGCGTAGAGACGCACGGTGGGCGTGTCGCATGAGCGATGATGTGATGTTTGGCAAGCGCAGCAGAATACCGTAGATGCTCTGATTCAAATACAATCGGCCAAGTAATGAGCGAATATCAATACTACGAATGGCTAGCCATTGATCGACCACTCGATCAGCATGAGTTGGCCGAGGTGCGCCAACTTTCCAGCCATATGGATGTGGCCACCGTCACCCAGGCGTCCGTCACCTATTCGTATGGCGACTTCAAGCACAACCCAATCAAAGTGCTGCTGCGTTACTTCGATGCCTTTCTATACACAGCGAATTGGGGCAGCCGTCGCTTGGCGTTCCGAATTCCGAGCGCTTTGCTCGACACAGACGCGCTTGATTTCTATCTCATCCCCGATGTCATCGACTATCAAACCTCCAGCCCCTTTACGGTGCTGACCATTGACCTAAACGAGGAAGACGGCGGTGGCGGCGACTGGATCGATGCCAACGGGCTGTTGGGCAGCATTGCCGGGGTGCGGCGGCAACTGATGCAGGGCGATTACCGCGCCTTGTATCTGACCTGGTTGGCGGTCGTAGCGCGGCGCGTGGATTATCTCGACGCCACAGAAGATGAGGATTTTGACGACGACGATGTCGTGCTTCTGACCGAGCCGCCGGTACCCAGTGGCTTGCAAGCGCTCGACGGTAGCCTGTCGGCCTTGAGCGACTTTCTGGAGGTACCAAACCATTTGGTGCAAGCCGCCGCTACCGCCAGCACATCTGCGCCCGAAGTCAGCCCCACCGAGTTGCACGCCGCCATCGCCAAACTCCCGCGCGCCCGCGCCGATGCCTATCTGCTGCGCCTATTGAATGAGTCGCCGCTCACACTTGGCGATGAGTTGCGCCTTGAGCTGAAGCTAAACAAGCCGCCCGCCAGCGCCAAGGGTCAACGCCAGTCTGCCCGCCGGAGCGCCCGCACCTTGTTGGATGCTGCCAAAGCGCAGGCCAGTAAAGCCGCGCAGCGCCAACAGGAAAAGGCACACAAGGCCCGCATCGCCGCTTTGGAGCAATTGGCCACCCGCGAGCCGCAGGCTTGGGACAGTGTGCAGACCGAGCTGCACAAGCAAACCGCTTCCGGCTACACTGCCGCCGTGCAACAGTTGGTGGATCTCAGCAACCTGGCCGAACAGCGCGGCACTTCCCACATGTTCGAGGCCCAACTCGCCACCCTGATAGATCAATTTAGCCGCAGCCGCACGCTCATTAACCGCCTCAAAAAAGCGCGTTTGATGGCTTAACGCGAAGACCCGAAGGGTGGCGCCGATAGACTTTTCGTAAATAGAAGCTTATCAGCGCCACCCTTCGGGTCTGGCCGCAGCATCACCCCATCCCCGCCAACAACGCCACCGCCTCGTCATACGCCACCTTGTAGGTGTAGTCCGGCGGCCCGTCGCAAAAAGCGCAGTCGCGGGCGCGTTCGGCGTGGTAACGGGCTAGACCTGCCAGGTCTTTCCCGTTTGCCTTACCCCGTAAATACACCTTCGCCAACTCCAAATGCGCATCCGCCTGTTGCAGCACATAGCCGCAGCGCTCCGCAATCCCCAGCGCCTCGCGGGCCAGTTGCTCAGCTTGCACGTCGTCGTTCCGATCCGTTGACACCCGCGCCATCTCAATCAGGATGTTGCCCTCCATATCCGCCATGTTAACGCGCCGACAGCGCAGCAGCGCCTCATCCAGATGACGCTGTGCCTCGACCAAATCACTCTTCTCGGCCCGCCAGGCCGCCCCCAGCAGCCAGTGCACCTGCACATAGTCGCGTTCGACAGGAAATCGCGTGCGTGCTGTCTCATCCACCAATTCCAGCGCTCGCTGCGCCAGCGGCAATGCTGCGGGCATCTCTGCCCCCTCTCCCCGCTGCGGGGAGAGGGCTGGGGTGAGGGGTGATTCCCGCCTTATCAACAATGCCCGCAGCGCGCGGAGGGCCCAAGTGAGACTTTGGGCTGGTAAGCTGTTCTTCTTCTCAAATAACTGCAACCCCTTCGCCAACTCCTGCTCCGCCTCCGCCCAAACTCCGCGATAACTCAAGACATACCCCAACTGTCGATGCTCAATTGCTTCGTCGAACTCTATTAACTCTATGATAACCTGATGGCATACCATGATGCTGCGCCGTAGGTTAGCCTCTGCCGCATGCAGCGCGCCGATCTTAGTTTGGACGTTGGCCACATTCCCCAAGCCGATGGCAAGATTTTTTTTACTGCCGCCGGACTTCCCATAAAGTGCAACTGCTACCTCGAACAACGGCACCGCCCGGTGGGGCTGTCCGCTCAGGCTGTATGAGTTCGCGAGTCTGTTCAGTGCCCAAGCCTGAACGCTCTCCTCCTTTAAGCGCGGCGGGCGATCCTCGCCATCCGGAAACAGCTCGCGCAGCAGCTCAATCTCCATGTCGTATGCGCCAAACTGGAAGTAAAGGGGATTGGATAATCGATCACGAAATAGCGCAAACGCCGCATCCAACTGCCCGGTTCGCAGGGTGTGGTGATACAGCTCGATCACCGGCTGCAAATCCTCCACTGTCTGCACCTTAGCTGGCGCTTCCCGGGCAGCAAAGTAATCGCGCAAACGCATATGCTGTTGGATGCGCGCGTCGTCATTCATGCGGGCGTAGATGTAGCCCCGCACGATGGGGTGCAAGTCGAGGACGACTGAAGACGGATGACCGATTACTGCTGGCAAATTGACCCGCTGGACCAGGCCGCGCTCGATCAGGTCGTGCAGCGCAGAGTCAGGCTGGCCGAGATTGTGCAAGGTGTTGTATGGCACCGACGAGCGAAAGCAGGCTAGCATGTGCAGCATGTTGCGAGCCTCGCTCGGCAAGCGCTCATATGATTGTTCCAGCACATGATGCTTCTGTTGAATCAGATCGCCGACAATGTTCAACTGTTCAGCCGCCCGAATATTTTTGGGTTGCTTAAAGTCGTTCTTGACCCACCCCACCAGTAAGCGCAAGCTGAGCGGGTGATACCCATAGCGTTCACACGCGACCTTGATCTCGGCGTCGCTTCCTTCAATCTTCTCTGTGCGAAACAGCGCCAACGCATCGTCCGGGGCCAGCGCGGTCAGCTCCTCCTTGCGGCAGCCCACCAGTCGCGCCCCAGATGGCTCCAACGCACTGGGCAGCAGCCGCGTGGTGATCAGCACCTTGCCCTGGATGTTGCCGCCCGTCCCCACCGCCCGTAGAAAGTCCGTCATAAGCGGATTCACACACTCGCGCTCGCCTCTTGCCCCCTCTCCTGTCGCTTCTGAGCGACGGGGGAGCAACTGTGTTGAAAGTCAAGGGGTGCTTGCCAACCGCCAGGGGGTTTTAGTGCGTAAGATCGCGTTCAAGGTATTGAGGAGTTTGTGCATGGCGGCGACAATGGCGACTTTGGGGAGTTTGCCCTCTTTGCGTTTTTTAAGATAGAAGTCACGAATGGTGGGGTTGTATCGGATGGCGGACAGGGTAGCCATGTAAAGGGCAGAGCGAACCGAGGCACGACCACCCCAACAGAAGCGCTTGCCAGAATGTTTACCGCTGTCATTGTTCAATGGAGCGACGCCAACCAGAGCAGCAATCTTCTTGCGACTCAGGGTGCCCAATTCTGGGAGTTCAGCCAACAAAGTAAAACTGGTGACATCCCCAATTCCTTTGGCGGATTGAAGGAGTTGGTCTTTCGCATGCCAATCCGGCAAGTTGGCAATTTGTTCGCGCAGCGTGGCATCGATTTGGTCGATTTCTGTGTCCAACCAATCGATGTGTCTTTGGATACCTGGTCGTAGTTCTGGGCGAGTCTGTTTGAAACGATTCAATTCGGCGGTGCGCATGTCGATCAACTGGCGCCGACGCGCCAAAAGGCCTGAAAATGCCTGTAATTGCTCATCTGGCAACGGGCGGGGTTGAGGTTTGATCGTCCAAGCAAAACGCGCCAAAACATGTGCATCGAGTTGATCTGTTTTAGCCAGTAACCCCAACGCCTTGGCAAACTCCCGCACCCGCCGTGGGTTGACCACTGCAACCGCCAGTCCGGCCTGTTGTAATCGAAAAGCGATCAGCACTTCCAGCCCACCGGTGGCCTCAATCACGATCAGCGTTGGCTTGAACTTTATTAACTTGGCAATACAGCTTTCAACGCCAGCATCATCATTTGTCGCTACCCAACGCGCTGTGATTCCCGCTTCATTGGATACTTCGATGTCCAGTTTCTCTTTGGCCACATCTATACCGCAATACAGGTCTGTCTGTTTTGGCTTTCCCATTCTTAGTCCTTACTCTGTCATCATCATTGCGCTCTGACGTGAGGCGTGTTCTCGGCCTTGCGATTCGGGGTCGCTTTTGCGCCACCGGGCAACTGTTCGAGCTATGATTATTCCAAGATGTGGCGACCCACGCTCCCCCACGGACTTGTTCGAACCAGAGGGTTTTCGGCCTGCCACATCCCCTTCCCAAGCATACAAGGGCTGGGGTGGGGGCTCATTTGGCAAATCTATTCCTTGGAATGGCCTAA
>JANMVQ010000062.1:0-1935 GCA_031392845.1 Chloroflexota bacterium | reverse complement strand
CCAGATGGGGGAAGTCTCCCCCATACCCCCTCTGGAGCGCACCTTCCCCAGAGTGCCGATTACCGAGTAACAGAGCGCACAGCGGTCAAACAGGGGCGGACAGCACAACCCGCAAACCCCGATTGGCGTTTCGATCCGTGGGCACGTTCCCAACGCGAAGCGCCGCGCGCATGTGTCTAACACCGAAGTTCCACGAGCCGCCCCGCACCACGCGATGCACATCCTCACCGGCATTCAAATCCTCACGCCCATCCCCAGCCACATACGGATACTTGAACTCCGGCGTATTCACATCTTTGCCCCACAAACTGCGCGTCCAGTCCCATGCATTCCCTGCCATATCTGCCACCCCATACGGGCTATCCCCCTTGGGGCTGTACTGCCCCACCGGCGTGGTATCGCCGACATTGCTGTTAAAGTTCAGCAGGTCTTTGGTGGGTGCACCATTGCCCCATGGGTAAATACGTCCATCTGTGCCACGCGCGGCCTTTTCCCATTCGGGTTCTGAAGGAAGTGTGACCTTTCGCCCGCTGACTTTGCTCAACCAGTCACAAAATGCCATTGCGTCATGCCAACTCACTTGCACCACCGGGTGTTGCGCTTTTTGGTCAATGTTCGTATCCGGCCCGCGCGGGTGTCGCCAATCCGCCCCTTTGGTGTCCTTCCATTCCGTGCCCGTCCACACAAATCCCGATCCCTCTTTCTCGGCAGTCGTCTTGTGGCCAGTCGCCTGCACAAACGCCAAAAATTGTGTGTTGGTCACCTTGTATTTACCGATGTAGTAGTCACCCAAGGTCAAGCTGTGTTGCGGCAACTCTTGGTCGTAGGCTTGGCTGTCTTTGGTTTTGTCGCTGCCCATAAAGAATGGCCCAGCAGGAATGTGCACCAATTGCAAGCCGAACTTCAAGGTAGGCAAGTCAATCAGCAATGGATCAGTGGTCGGTTTCGGAGGTTTAGGCACTATCCTCGGAGTCGCAGCAGCCAAAGGGATCTTTCGGTCAGTGCCGTGATCGTTCAGATCAACGAACAGTTGCGCTCGATCAGCCTCATCGAAGTAATTGGCCCAGTGCCAGCGGGCAATGCGCTCTGGCACTTCGCATTCTTCAAGTCGCAATGGAATCACGAATATCTTGCCCGTTGGCTGACGATCCGCGATGTTCAGCACGTCTTCAATTTCCTGCTGCAGGTAACCATCTCGCTTCAGTGAGCGATTGGATAAGCACACTAAGATCAAGTCGCTATTTTCGATGGCTTGCCGAATCGCTTGACGCCAATCCTGCCCAAAGCGTATCTTTTTACGATCCAACCATGGATCAAACCCAGCGGCCAACAAACGATCGTATAGCTCGGTTACGATAGGTTTGTCTGGCGAAGCATGACACAGAAATATACGCAATGGGCCGGATGCGCGTTCTGCCTTGATATAGACATCGGCAGCACCACCCGATGCACGCGCTTGCCCCCCGCCTGTCTCGACATAGACGTTTGGTTGCGCATCCAGTGTCTCACCCGTGACCGTTGCCCATTCTGCCGAGGGGAACTCCTGCCGCACTCGTCGCACCAAATCAGTAATGCGCCCGCGATTATCGAAGAATTTAATAACAGCCAATGCTGCCTCACGCATCGTTTTGCCTTCACCAACAATAGCGTTGTAGTCTTCGCCCAAATCGTCGCAGAAAATGCGAAGATCGGCATAGTCGCTGCGGGCGATGATCTCGCGCAGTTTGACCAGATCGTATTTCGGTGGCAAAGGAGTTGGAGCGGCCATGTGCGGTGATTCTATAGCGAGACTGCTAATATCGGGAGACATTTCTGGATGCCGGTTAGACTCTCATAGATGGCGCGTGTCCGTATAGACCCTTCGGGTGGCGCATGAAAAGCCTATGCCTGCGAAAACCGTCCTGCGCCACCCGAAGGGTCTATACCCGCAACACC
>JANMVQ010000008.1:0-10724 GCA_031392845.1 Chloroflexota bacterium | reverse complement strand
GATCCCAAGCGCCACGTGCTCACCCAACACTTCCATAATCGCAACTCTCATTTGCTCAGAAATCGTCTCTTTGGTATCCTCTTGCTCATGCCTGTCCATGCTAACCTCCGAATCTTTCGATTATTTCGGTAATCATGCATCCACAGGCTGTTTTTTGCTAGACCCCGTTTCGTGATGTACTGAAGATGAAAGGTTCAAAATCTCGCGGGCAGGCAGTCAAACAGCTTGCGCGTGTCCACCGGGATGTTGAACGCAAGCGCACTGATTGGCAATGGAAGACAGCCCGCGAAATTGCAACGCAGTATGACGAGGTGTGGATAGAAGATCTAAATTTGCGCGGGATGAAGGCGATGTGGGGACGCAAGGTGTCAGACCTTGCCTATGGCGATTTCATCCTGAAACTGGACTATCTTCTCGATTCAAACGAGAAGCGTTTGGGCAAGCGTGATCGTTTCTTTGCGTCCAGTAAAACGCACTTTGAATGCGGGTTTGTGAACCATGCGCTCACACTTGAAGATCGTGAATGGATTTGTGAGTGCGGCGAACTTGTTCACAGGGACCGGAACGCCGCACAGATGATAAAACACGGCAGGGCAATGTCGTGGGGTGGAAATAGGGTAATCCGGCCAGCGATGGGCGTTCCTATTGTTGATGCTCAAGAATCCCCGCGCCTTTAGGCCGGGGAGTTGTCAAGGGCTAATCAGGCATCAACTATGCCTGACGCGCACCGACAAGCTCATTACGTAAATATCGGAGATCAGCTTTTTGGATTAATGCTTGGTGCGAAATAGCATCAGGCAATGCAGCCGTTACGGCGTCAATATTTGCCTCGGCAGAGCCATATTCTCCGACCAGCCGATGAAGTTCGCTACGTATGAGTCGAAACAATCGCTGGTCGGCGCTATTAAATAGGCCTTCACGAAGAGGCGCGAATATCCGATAGGCACTATGGCCTTGGCCATGATTGATTTCCATATCGCGGTATTCATGCCATAGTCTGAGCGCTAAATCGGGTTGCCCGCCAGCCACAAAGTGATAGGTGGCTTCGGTATATTCGCCTATCTGTGCGCGCACCAATTCTGCGTCTTGTTGTAGCAGCGCCAACGTTTCTGGGTCTGTCAGGCCGAGAATCGCCGTGCGGAATAGTTCCGGTATTTGCACGTTGTCTTCGGCTCGACCTCAAGTAACTGTAGGCTTTTGAGCTGGGATAGGCTTGCGCTGGGTATACGCAACAATGAGGTAACGACGGCGCGCCGATAGATAACAATCCTAGCTTTCGGGATGCAAAATATCCCTGAAATAGGCGATCCGCCGCGCAACACAAGGTTGCACACCTCGGTCGCGAGGCCTTTTGCCGCATATTTGACACAGTACCGGTCTTCCTCAATACTTTTGGTGCCACTGTGTGGGTTTATCTTGGGCAGTAAAATTGAATCGTGGGCAGGCTTCTCTTGCAAATGAAAAAAATGCTATGCCCGCGCCGTTACAACGAGCGTGTCACTTGAAAATTATTGATGTAAAGACGTTTGTGGTGGGTGTTCCGCCGCCCCATTTTGGTGGGCGCTATTGGGTTTTTCTAAAGCTTGTCACCGATGACGGCATGGTGGGCTATGGCGAGGTGTACTCGGTGCCGTTTCACCCACACATTGTGGCTCGCATGATTGAGGACGTGTGCGTGCGCAAGGTCATTGGGGCCGACCCCTTTCAGATTGAACGATTGTGGCGCACGATTTATGGCAGTGGCTACACCCAACGCCCCGACACATCTATTTTGGGTATCTTGAGTGGCATCGAAATGGCCTGTTGGGACATTATCGGCAAAGCATTGAACAAACCCGCCTATATGTTGCTGGGCGGCCAGGTGCATGAACGCTTACGCACCTACACCTACATTTACCCCGAGCCCAGCGACAAAACCGATATCTATCACGATGCCGCGCTCTCGGCAGAACGGGCGGCCCAGTATGTGAAGCAGGGCTATACCGCCGTGAAGTTTGATCCGGTTGGCCCCTACTCGGTGTTTGACCCGCGCCAGTTGTCGCTCGAAGCACTCGACCTTGGAGAGCGTTTTGCTAAACTGATTCGTGAGGCTGTGGGTAGCAAGTGCGACTTGTTGTTTGGCACCCACGGTCAACTCACCCCTGCCGGGGCCGTGCGCCTGGCCAAGCGATTGGAGCCCTACGACCCGCTGTGGCTAGAAGAACCCACACCGCCTGAAAAACCAGAGGAGATGGCCGTAGTTGCGCGGCAGACCAGCATCCCCATTGCAACCGGCGAACGGCTGACCACCAAGTACGAATTTGCACGCGTGCTGGCCTGTGGCTCTGCGTCCATTCTGCAGATGGCGTTGGGACGGGTCGGTGGCCTGCTGGAAGGTAAGAAGATCGCAGGGATGGCTGAGGCCCACTATGCCCAAATCGCGCCGCACTTGTATTGCGGGCCAATTGCCGCCGCAGCCGATATTCAACTCAGCACATGCAGCCCCAACTTCCTCATCCAGGAATCCATCCTCAACTTCGGAGGCTTCCATGCCGAGATTTTGAAGAAGCCGATTGATTGGCAAGACGGTTACATCATTCCATCCAAAGCGCCAGGGCTGGGCGTGGAGTTGAACGAGGATGTTGCGGCGCAGCATCCTTACACGGGCAATAAGTTGCATCTGGAGATGACCGAGCATCCAGTGACATTTGAGATCAGTTAACCCATGAACAAACGACTTGGCTTTATTGGCATCGGCAACCTCGGCGTGCATCTGGCCGCGAGCTTGTTACGCGCGGGCTATGCCCTCACTGTGCACGACTTGAACAAGGAGGCCGCCGTTGGATTGCTGGCCGCAGGCGCATCTTGGGCGAACTCGCCGCAGGAAGTGGCTGCAGCCTCGGACAGCGTGTTCACCTGTCTGTCTTCGCCCAGGGCAGTAACGGCTGTGGTCAGCGGCGAACGCGGCATTCTGGCTGGCTTGAAACCCGGCGGCACTTGGATTGATATGAGCACCAACGACCGTCACGAGATTCTGCGGCTCGGGGCATTGGCCGCACAACGAGGTGTGGCTTGCCTCGAATCGCCGGTGACGGGCGGTGTGCACAAAGCGGCCTCAGGCGCGATCACGGTCTTGGTCGGTGGTGATGCCGCGGTGTATCAAGCGCACCTGCCCGCTTTGCAAGCCATGGGCGGCAAGGTGTTTTACATGGGGCCGCTCGGCAGCGCATCGGTTATCAAGGTCATCACCAACATGTTGGCGTTCATTCATCTGGTTGCGGCTGGCGAGGCGCTGATGTTGGCGAAGCGGGGCGGGCTTGATCTGGCGCAATCGTTTGAGGCCATCAAAGCCAGCTCCGGCAACAGCTTTGTGCACGAAACCGAAAGCCAGGTGATCTTGAATGGCAGCTACAACATCGGCTTCACCATGGATTTGGCTTGCAAAGACCTGAGCTTTGCAACCCAACTGGGCCGTGATTTTGGCGTGCCGCTGGAAGTGGCCGGTTTGGTGGAACAGACCTTTATACGCGCGCGCGCTCAATACGGCGGCGGCGCATGGTCATCGCAAGTGGTGAAGCTATTGGAAGACGCGCTGCACACAGATTTACGTGCGCCCGGATTTCCGGCAGTGTTAGAGGAGTAATGACAAATGACATTAGAAGCGCAAGCGCGCATTGATCTGGCCGCGGCCTTTCGTTGGGCGGCACGGCTGAACCTGCACGAAGCCACGGCCAACCACTTTAGCGTGGCTGTGTCCGACGACGGCACACAGTTTTTGCTCAACCCCAAAGGGCGACACTTCTCGCGGGTGCGGGCCAGCGAGTTGTTGCTGCTGGATGCTCGCAACCCGCACGCGCTGAACGCGCCGAATGCGCCCGACCCGACCGCGTGGTACTTGCATGCCCATCTGCACCAGCATTTGCCGCAGGCTCGGTGCATCATCCATACCCACATGCCCTTTACGACAACCTTGTGTTGCCTAAAAGATTTCGAGTTTTTGATGACTGATCAAAATGCCTGCCGCTTCCACAAACGCATCGCCTACGACCGTGATTACGCGGGCATGGCGTTGAGCGACAACGAAGGTGAACGCGTTGCCAAACTGTTGGGGCGCGACAAAAGCGTGATGTTTATGGGCAATCACGGCGTCATTGTGGTGGGGCCTAGCGTGGCCGAGGCGTTTGACGAGTTGTATTACCTGGAGAAGGCGGCGCAGGTGCAAGTGCTGGCTTTGTCCACGCGCCAACCGTTGGCGCTGATCCCCGATTCGGTGGCTGCGTTGGCGTGCGAGCAGTGGTTGGAATATCCGCAGTTCTCTGAACTGCACTTCGATGCGTTGAAAGAAATATTGGACGAAGAGGAGCCGAGCTACAAACACTAATGGACGCACAACTCAAAACCCTGACCGTTGACGAACGAACATTGAGTGTGACTTGGTCGGACGGACGCACCAGCAGGTATCACTATTTCTGGCTGCGCGATAACTGCCCGCAGCTGCGCCACCCCAGCACCAACCACCGCGTCGTCGAGACCTCCAGCCTGCCCGCCGACGTGCGGCCCGCCTCAGCTGAGATCACCCCGGCTGGCGAGCTAAAGATTGTGTGGCAGCAGGATGGACACGAAAGCCGATTTGGGCCAGCTTGGCTGCGCGCCTACGACTATTCCAACCACGCGCAGCGCACAAGACGCCAACCCGTGTTGTGGGATGCGACCATCGGCGCGAATTTGCCGACAGCCCGTTACCCCGATCTGCTGAACGACCCCGTCGTTAAGCGCGACTATCTGAATGGTTTTCGCGACTATGGCGTGGGCGTGCTGACGGATGTGCCGACGCTGCCTGGCACCGTGCTGGATGTGGCGAAACAGTTTGGCGAAGTACGCTCCACCAGTTGGGGCACCGTCTTCGATGTCAAAACGATGCCCAATGCCAACTCCATTGCCTACACCAACCTGCCGCTGGTGACACACACCGACGAGGCCTATCGCGAACCTACACCCACGATTCAGTTGCAGCACTTCTTGGTGTCAGACGCATCAGGTGGCGAATCTACGCTGGTGGATGGCTTCAAGATCGCGGCGGACTTACGGGCGCAAGCACCGGACATGTTCAACCTCCTCGCCAGCGTGCCGCTGCATTTTCATTTTCGCGATGCGCACACCGAACTTGAGAATGAAGGCCCAGTGATTGAGCTGAATGAGCAAGGCGAAGTCAAAGGCATTCGCTACTCCAATCACTCAGTGCAGCCGTTCTTGCTGCCGTTCGATCAGTTAGAGGCGTTCTACGCGGCCTATCGTGCCTTTGGCATACGCCGCGAAAGCGATGCCTATCAGTTGCGCATTAAGATGGAGTCGGGCGATCTGTATATGGTGGACAATCGGCGCGTGTTGCACGGTCGTAGCGGGTTCTCCAGCAACGGCGCGCGGCATTTGCAAAGCTGTTACATCGAACGTGATGAGTTGATCAGCCGCCTGACGGTATTGGGCCGCGCGTATAAGAATACCCGGTAACAATCGCCACTATTCGCGCCTAAGACCGCCAGCGCCTTTTTTAGTTTTTGTGCGGGTTATGAGTGTTTTTGTTTTTGTTTTTGCTTTTGCTTTTGGTTTCGCCGCAGCACGTTTTGGTTTGGATGCTGGCGCCCTATCGCCCTCAATTTCCACGCCAAACAATTCACTCAGGTCGGCGTTAGCCAGCGCGGGCTTCTTCGATTTGCCAGCTATGGGCGCAGCAGCGGTTTGGCTTGCAGCGCTGATCAGCTCTTGCATGTCGACCCCGCGTAGGGTGAAGAATAGTTCGGGCTTGTTATCCAAGCGTGTGCCGACGCCATACATGACCGCCGCGACATGTTTGCAGACCTCGGCCCAATCGGGGCAGGAACAATCCATGTGAATCTCTTTGGGGGATGGGAAGATGCCGCTGCCTTTGGCGGTGATGTCTGCCAAAATGTCTTTGGAGAGCTTGCCCTGCAGCAGATCAAGCAAATTGGTGACCGTGCCAGCGGCAGATTTTTTGAGCGCCTCCCAGCGGGTTTTGCTGAGTGGGTCAATCGTGATCGTGATTTTGTAAAGCTCTGAGCCTTGTACTAAACCTGTGATTTTGCCTGCACTGATGTGTAAATCAATCACCGAGCCATTGGTTAAATAGCTTCGTCCGCGCGGCAGGCGGTTTGCGAAGTCGCTATAGGCCTCGAGATTGTCGCACCATGCCTTACCCCAAAACGTGGTTGCGACTTTGCGGCCTTCGGGCTGCACCGGCTGCAGCTTTTTGCCATCTTTGGCCATGGCTTTGGCGGCTTGTTCGGCCTTGTGGCGGCGCGCTGCCACCGAGACATACGGTTTGAAAGAAAACCAAGACATAGTTAATTCTAAACGCTTTGCACGGCTGATTTTAGGTCAAGCGACACAAAGCGCAACAACTCGTCGTTTTTCATTTCGGTCAGCAATACCTCGGCACCCCCCTGCGCGCCCAAGACCGACTCTGCTAACGCGCGCTTGTCGTTGATGAGCGCGTCGATTTTCTCTTCGATGGTGCCCCGGCAGACAAACTTGTGCACCAGAACGTTGCGTTTTTGCCCGATGCGAAAAGCGCGGTCGGTGGCTTGGTTTTCAACCGCCGGGTTCCACCAGCGATCAAAATGAATGACATGGCTAGCCGCGGTCAAGGTCAGCCCGGTGCCACCGGCTTTGAGCGAGAGTACGAAAAACGGTGGCCCATCGTCGCGTTGAAACTCGCTCACCAGCTTTTGGCGCTCTTTGACGGCGATGCTGCCGTGCAGGATCAAACCCGGTTTGCCAAACACGTTACGCAGGTGCGCTGCTAACGGCTCGGTCATCTCGCGGAACTGGGTAAATATCAGGGCTTTCTCGCCGCGCGAGGCGATCTCCTCGCATAGCTCACTCAAGCGTTCGAACTTGCCGCTATCGGCTGGCTCAAATCCGCCATCGGCCAGCCAATGGCTGGGATGGTTGCAAATCTGCTTAAACCGCATCAAGAACGCCAGCACCAACCCACGTCGTTCGATCCCTTCTTCGACGTTGTTTAATCTTTCCTCAAGGTCTTCCACGCTGCGCTGGTAGAGCGCGGCTTGTTTCTTGCTCAATCCGCACCAAGCCGTTTGCTCAGTCTTGTCAGGCAGGTCGGAAATGATGCTGCGATCCGTTTTTAGGCGACGCAAGAGATAAGGCCGCACCAATTGACGCAGCGGCGCGAAGTTGGGCGGCTCGTCTTCTTGGAGCTTTTTGACATAGCGCCCAAATTCCGAGGCATTGCCCAGCAAGCCCGGATTGAGAAAGTCATATAACGACCACAGATCGCCCAAGCGATTTTCGACCGGTGTGCCGCTCAAAGCCACCCGCGCCGGGGCTGAGAGTTTCTTGATGGCGCGGGTTTGTTTGGTGCCTGGATTCTTGATGGCTTGTGCTTCGTCTAGCACGATCAACCGCCACGTCTGCGCAGACAGCCATTCAAGGCGGGTGGCTTGGCCATAGGTGGTGATGACCACGTCGTCATTGGCGATATACGCGGCGGCACTTTTCGCATCGCGCCAATCGTCGGGATTGGATTCGGAGGGGTGCAGAAAGCCGACGCGTAAGGTAGGAGCAAAGCGGGTCAGCTCGTTCTTCCAGTTCGCCAGCAGCGAGGCGGGTGCGATGAGCAGGGTGGGGGAGGTCTTTGCCTTTGCTTCGCGCTTAAGTTGCAATAGCAGTGCGATGACTTGGATGGTTTTGCCCAACCCCATGTCATCGGCCAGACAGGCGCCCAGCCCTAGACTCTGCAAGAACCACAGCCATTTCACGCCGGTTGATTGATAGGGGCGCAGCGTGGCTTGTAACTCTTTGTTGGGATCAATCGCGGCATTCTCAGGCGAGCGTAGTTTTTCCAACGTGTCGCGCAGCCAGTCTCCGGCCACGACATCACTCCAGTTGGCGGTGCTGGACTGATCTTTAGCGGCAGCCTCGCCGTCCATCGGCACCCCAGAGAGCATGCGCATGGCTTGCAAAAACGACACGCCATCGCCGAGTTCGCCCTGCTCCACGCGTTTCCAGTGCTCCAGCACACTCTTCAATTTACTCGGATCCACTTCCACCCATTGCCCACGCAGCAGCACCAAGCCGCTGTGTGCCTGCATCAACGTGCGCCATTCCGCTTCGGTCAATTGTTCGCCGTTGAGCGTCATGTCTACTGAGAAGCTGAGCATGCTGTCCAACCCCAGCCCCGAGCGTTTCTTATCGCCCACGCGTACGCTCACTTGCGGGCGTGCGCCCTGTCCATGCTTCCACCAATTGGGAATGCGGGTGATGATGCCGCTAGCTTCGAGGCTGGGGATCTCGCGCAAAAAAGCATAGGCCTCATCAGGTGCCCAGGCTTGGGGCTGAAATACGGCCCGGCTTTCGAGCAACTCGCGCGCCCAATCACTTTGTTCCGCGGCGGCTTGGACGGGTGCTAACAAGGATCGCAGTGCGGTTTGGTTCTTGGCCCCGGCATAGTCTTGGAGTGCGCGGGCCAATGGCAAATGCACCGGTTTTTCTTGTGCCGAGAGGCGATGGGTGTAAGTCGCCATGAAGGCAAAGGGTGTATCGGGCGTGCGTTTGTTTTCGGCCAAATGGAAAGTGACTTTGCCGAGCAGGTGCAAGGCTGGGTTGATCTGTGCCAGCCATGCTCGTAGCCCACCGGCTTTGATGGACGCGCTTTGTGCATACGCATGCAGTTCGTCCCACAATCTATTGAACGCGTCTGGGGTAGCGTATTCAGCCCCACGCATGGCCGGAATGCGCAGGGCAAGATCCATGCCAAGTGCAGGTGGCATTGGCACTGCGGGTAGCGTAGGCATGCCCTCCTCATGGGGTGTGCGTGCCAACTCGCTGAGATAGGCCTTCGCAAACTCGCGCCAAAAGGCAGGCTCCGGCGCGAGTGCGGACCCTGCGCCATGCCATGCCGCCAGTGCAATTAAGCCCTGTGCACTGCCCTCGGCAAACGCTGTATGTAGTACGTCGTCGCTGTTGGCATCATCAAAATACAATCGCCCATGTGGGCTAAGAACGAGTTGGGGAAGGATGTTTGTCATGGCTTATTGGAATGTACAGGTGTACTCCATTTGTATGACTATGCTACATTGTAATAAGCTTCCGAGGTGCGAAAATTAGTGACAGCAGCTTGCTAAAGATCTACTGTCTTTGACCGAATCTGATCTGCGCAGAGCTATCGAGAACACCGCGCGTCTTTATTGTTGATGGATCGCCAAACAGGCAGATTGGCCGGGGCGTGTTTGGTCTCGATATGGGAGGACTGGCCGCTGATCGGCAGTCTTGCCATTCGACCTGACCTGCGCGGCCATGGTCTGGCCGGCAGCCTCATGCGTCATGCGCTCGGCACATTGCACGCGGCCTATCCCGTGGCACGCCTATTTGTGACCATGGGCAATCCGGCTGAATCGCTGTATCGTAATCTAGGTTTTATTTCTGGATCGTCGTTTTGCGAGAGGGTTCATACCGGCTGAGAAAATAGCGGAACAAGCTATTTCTAATAACGTCTAGTAACCATTCACCAATCTCTAATCTCCTTCCGATAAGTCGTCCTGCGCTTCTTCACCACAAAGCCCATGCTCTCGTAAAGATGCAATGCGCCATTGGGGTTCTGTGTATCCACGCCCAATGCGGCCTCGGTCATGCCTAAACTCTTGTGCAGATGAAAGCTTATCGCGATGAGCGCCTTTGCAACGCCCAGCTTGCGATATGGGCGCCGCACGCAGATGCCCCAGGTGTAACAGCGTTTGCGCCCCAGCGCCTCGTTCGCCTCCCAATCCACCCAGTTCTGCACCATGCCTGCCACCTCGTTCTTTTGCGTGTCCCACGCCACGCGGAAATACTCGGGTTGAAACGACTTCTCAGTCAGCCATGACTGGTAATCCTCTTCCGTTTTTTCGCGGTGCCCCCAGTGATCTCGAAAGGCCTCATTTTCGGCATTGAAGATGGCGCGATAGTGCTCTGGCTTGGCAGGTCGCACCTCAAAGCCAGCGGGCAGTTCAATCTCGGGTATCGGTGTCATGAGCGAGCGTGTCATGTTGCAGCCAAACCGAACCGCCTCGTAGCCAGCGTGCTGCAACAACCCAATCATGCCTGTCATACGGCTTTCTGTCCCCGTCTCAAAAAACTTAGGGGCGCCTGCATTGTCTTGCATCGCAAGCAAACTCCGAATATGCTGTTCTTGCCAGTCCAGCAGGGCGCGGCCAATGCCTTTGCCTCGCCAGTCTGGATGAACCACGCAATCCAGCTCGTAAATCCACTCGCCGTCGTCGTTGGTGCGCCAACTTGTTATCCCTCGGGCAATCATCTGGCCATCTACTTCGCCAAACAGCATGTCACGGTAGGGGTTGCATTTGTCATCCATGTTCGCCAGCCAATGCTGGGACTCAGTCAATGTGTCCACCCAGTCCGAGCTATCCGCTTGCCCGCAGATATTGTTCAGCGCCACATTCGGCTCCAAATCAGCCTCGCCCGCAAACATGCGGAACCGCAAGCCTGGGAGGGCAGGCGCATCGGTCAGTGTTACTTCATTCATCGTTGTTGATCCTAGTCAACGCTGGCACCACCTGCGGCTGCGCCCGTAGAGCCTATGTTTGCTGTCGAGTAACCGGCGCAGCCGTCAGGTGCGTGCCGTGTTGCGCAACAGCTACACGCCTTTTTTTGAAACTGCTATCGAATAAGACTCAGCCATCTCAAAATCAAGATAACGTTCCAGTAGTATG